>NZ_JBHVWT010000172.1:0-1004 GCF_042882135.1 Streptomyces sp. NPDC058240 | reverse complement strand
GGTGATGTCGAAGGCGTTGAGTGCGGTCTTCCAGCGCATGGTCCAGCGGGCTTGGCCCTTGCCGGTGGGGTCGAGCGACATGATGGCCATGTAGACGCACTTCAGTGCGGCCTGCTCGTTGGGGAAGTGGCCGCGGGCCTTGACTGCCCGCCGGATCCTGGCGTTGACGGACTCGATCGCGTTGGTGGTGCAGACGATGCGGCGGATCTCGGTGTCGAATCGGAGGAACGGGGTGAACTCCTCCCAGGCGTTCTCCCAGAGCCGCACGACCGCCGGGTATTTCTTGCCCCAGGCGTCGGCGAACTCGGCGAACCGCTCGAGTGCGGCATCCTCGGTCGCCGCGGTGTAGACGGGCTTGAGGACACGCGCGATCTTGTCCCAGTCCTGGCGGGCGGCATAGCGGAAGGAGTTCCGCAGCAGGTGGACCACGCAGGTCTGGACGGTGGTGCGTGGCCAGACGGCCTCGACCGCGTCGGGCAGACCCTTGAGCCCGTCGCAGACGAGCATGAGGACGTCGTTGACACCGCGGTTCTTGATCTCGGTGAGGATGTGCATCCAGTGCTTGGCACCCTCGCCGCCGTCGCCGGCCCACAGCCCGAGGATGTCCCGCCGACCCTCGGTCGTGACCGCCAAGGCCACATATATGGGCCTGTTGGCTACCGCGCCGTCGCGGATCTTCACGTGGATGGCGTCAATGAAGACCACGGGATAGACAGGGTCGAGGGGCCGGTTCTGCCACTCGGCCATGCCCTCGAGGACCTTGTCGGTGATCGTGGAGATCGTCTGGCGGGACACGTCGGCGCCATAGACCTCCGAGAGGTGGGCCTGGACCTCGCCGGTCGTCAGGCCCTTCGCCGCGAGCGAGATGACCATCTCGTCCACGCCGGACAGACGCTTCTGCCGCTTCTTGACAATCCGCGGCTCAAAACTGCCTTCCCGGTCGCGCGGCACGACTATCTCGACCGGGCCGACGTCGGTCAGCACCGTCTTGGCCCGGGTGCCGT
>NZ_JBHVWT010000171.1:0-1011 GCF_042882135.1 Streptomyces sp. NPDC058240 | reverse complement strand
CGTTCGACACCGCAGGCGTGGGCCCTGCGGTGTCGGATTATCCTGGCCTGCGCCCAGGGTGCCTCGAACAAGGACGTGGCCGCTCAGCTCGGGGCCACGCCCCATGCGGTGGGCCGCTGGCGGGCCCGGTTCGTGCAGTATCGAATTGCCGGGCTGGGTGACATGCCGCGTCCGGGTGGCCCGCGGACGGTGACGGACGAGCAGGTGGCGGCGCTGGTCGCCAGGACGCTGGAGTCCACGCCGAAGAATGCAACCCACTGGTCGACGCGTTCGATGGCGAAGGAACTGGGCCTGTCGCAGTCGACCGTGTCGCGGATCTGGCGGGCGTTCGGCCTGCAGCCGCACCGCTCGGAGACGTTCAAGCTGTCGACGGATCCGTACTTCATCGACAAGGTCCACGACGTCGTCGGCCTCTACCTGGACCCGCCTGAGAGAGCTTTGGTGTTCTGCGTCGACGAGAAGTCGCAGATCCAGGCCCTGGACCGCTCTCAGCCGGTGCTGCCGATGATGCCCGGGGTTCCGCAGCGGACCACCCATGACTACGTACGCGCCGGCACCACCACCCTGTTCGCCGCTCTGGAGGTCGCCACCGGCAAGGTGATCGGTTCCCTGCACCGCCGCCACCGCGCCGAGGAGTTCAAGAAGTTCCTCATCAAGCTCGACAAGGAAGTCCCGGCCGGCCTCGAGGTCCACCTGGTGCTGGACAACTACGCCACCCACAAGACCCCGGCCATCAAGACCTGGCTGCTGGCACACACACGGTTCCACCTGCACTTCACACCCACCGGATCGTCCTGGCTCAACCTGGTGGAGCGATGGTTCGCCGAGCTGACGAACAAGCAGATAAGGCGAGGCGTCCACAGATCTGTCCAGGCCCTGGAGAAGGACATCCGGACCTGGATCGCCGCATGGAACACCGACCCCAGACCTTACGTCTGGACCAAGACCGCAGACGAGATCCTCGAACGCCTCGCCAGCTATCTGAACAGAATTCCTGACTCAGAAGACTAG
>NZ_JBHVWT010000170.1:0-1032 GCF_042882135.1 Streptomyces sp. NPDC058240 | reverse complement strand
ATCCAGGTCGGGTCGGTTGCGGTGGGCGGGGATGCGCCGGTGTCGGTGCAGTCGATGACCACGACGCGTACGTCGGACGTGGGTGCGACGTTGCAGCAGATCGCGGAGCTGACGGCGTCGGGCTGTCAGATCGTGCGGGTGGCGTGTCCGACGCAGGACGATGCGGATGCGTTGGCGGTGATCGCGAGGAAGTCGCAGATCCCGGTGATCGCGGATATTCATTTCCAGCCGAAGTATGTGTTCGCGGCGATCGATGCGGGCTGTGCGGCGGTGCGGGTGAATCCGGGGAACATCAAGCAGTTCGACGACAAGGTGAAGGAGATCGCGCGGGCGGCGAATGATGCGGGGACGCCGATCCGGATCGGTGTGAACGCGGGTTCGCTGGATGCGCGGTTGCTGGCGAAGTACGGGAAGGCGACTCCCGAGGCGTTGGTGGAGTCGGCGTTGTGGGAGGCGTCGCTCTTCGAGGAGCACGGTTTCCGGGACATCAAGATCTCGGTGAAGCACAACGATCCGGTGGTGATGGTGAATGCGTACCGTCAGCTGGCGGCTCGTTGTGACTATCCGTTGCATCTGGGTGTGACGGAGGCGGGTCCGGCGTTCCAGGGGACGATCAAGTCGGCGGTGGCGTTCGGTGCGTTGCTGTCGGAGGGGATCGGGGACACGATCCGGGTGTCGTTGTCGGCGCCGCCGGCCGAGGAGGTCAAGGTCGGTATCCAGATCCTGGAGTCGTTGAACCTGAAGCAGCGGCGGCTGGAGATCGTGTCGTGTCCGTCGTGCGGGCGGGCGCAGGTGGATGTGTACAAGCTGGCGGATCAGGTGTCGGCGGGTCTTGAGGGCATGGAGGTGCCGTTGCGGGTGGCCGTGATGGGCTGTGTCGTCAATGGTCCGGGTGAGGCCCGTGAGGCGGATCTGGGTGTTGCTTCGGGCAATGGCAAGGGGCAGATCTTCGTGAAGGGCGAGGTCATCAAGACGGTGCCCGAGTCGAAGATCGTCGAGACGCTGATCGAAGAGGCCATGAAGATCGCCGAG
>NZ_JBHVWT010000169.1:0-1067 GCF_042882135.1 Streptomyces sp. NPDC058240 | reverse complement strand
TCAAGGCCGTGAAGTTATGACTCCGGGGGCGTTGGCAAGTGTGCTCTGATCTGCGGCGTTTTCGGATGGGAGAAGCGGAGCCCCGGTAGAACTGGCAGTCGACCAAGACAGCCGTTCACAGCACCGGAGGCTCCGCTGTCCGATCAGTGTGTCATCACGCGTGAAATCACGGTAGCCAAGGGACTGTTCGCGCCAGGGCACCTGGGGGAACTCACCCAGATCGTCCCGTTCGAGATGGTCGATGCGGCCCTCACCGAGACCGGTGCCGTCCAGCAACGACTGCGGAAGATCCCCGCCCGCGTGGTGGTCTACCTGCTGCTGGCCGCAGCCCTGTTCGAGGACTGCGGCTACCTGGCCGTCTGGCGCAAGCTCACCGCCGCGCTGGAGGCGATTCCGGTCGCGAAGGTCACCGGCGCGGCGCTCTGGGATGCCCGGACCCGGCTCGGTGTCCGCCCTATGCGGGCCCTGTTCGACCTGTTGCGCGGGCCGGCCACGGCGATCCGTACCGTCGGCGCCCGTTTCAAGGGCTTACTGACCGTCGCGATCGACGGCACCTACCTCGATGTCCCCGACAGCCCGCTGCACCGGGCCCGCCTGGGCAAGGGCACCAACCAGTACGCGGCCTCCGGCTACCCGCAGATCTGCCTGACCGCGCTGGTGGCCTGCGGCACCCGCGCGGTCCTGGACGCCGCCTTCGGCCCCCGGTCCAGCGGCGAGACCGTCTACGGCAAGCGACTGACGCGCTCCCTTCACGCCGGGATGATCGTCCTGCTGGACCGGGGCTTCTCCAGCAATACGTTCCTGGCCGCCGTCGCCGCCACCGAGGCTGCCTTCCTGGCTCGCGTCTCGGCCGCCCGCAAGCCCCCGGTCCTGGCCCGCTTCGACGACGGCTCCTACCTCTCCCGCTTCGGCGGCGTCGAGGTCCGCATCATCGAGTGCGAGATCACCATCACCACCAGCCAGGGCCGTCAGACCGGGCTCTACCGACTGGCCACCAACCTCCTTGACCACCACCGGTACCCGGCATCCGACCTGGTCAGCCTGTATCACGAGCGATGGGAAGTGGA
>NZ_JBHVWT010000168.1:0-1082 GCF_042882135.1 Streptomyces sp. NPDC058240 | reverse complement strand
CCCCGTTATGTTTTTCGCGGTCCTGCAAGAGGGCCGCTGGCCTCCGGGCCCGGCATGACTGTGTCCCCCTGTCGAACGGATGACCTGGGGGGTGGTGTCACCGGGCCCGGGAGGTGCCGTCGGAGACGCTGATGAGAGGTCCGGCCACCGTCCGGTCCGGCGCAATGCCGGACAGCTCGCGGGCGGCAGGTCTGCATAACGTGGATGCGCGCGTACGACACCACTGCCGAGGCCGGCACGTTCAACCCGCCTGGAGGGGCGCGATGTTCGATACCGAAGACGTGGGCGTGTTTCTCGGCCTGGACGTCGGCAAGAGCACACACCACGGCCACGGGCTGACTCCGGCCGGGAAAAAGGTCTTCGACAAGCAGCTGCCCAACAGCGAGCCGAAGCTGCGGGCGGTCTTCGACAAGCTGGCAGGGAAGTTCGGCACGGTGCTGGTGATCGTGGACCAGCCCGCCTCCATCGGCGCCCTACCCCTGGCCGTCGCCCGGGACGCGGGCTGCAGGGTTGCCTACCTGCCCGGCCTGGCGATGCGCCGGATCGCCGATCTCTACCCGGGCGAGGCGAAGACCGACGCGAAGGACGCGGCGGTGATCGCGGACGCCGCCCGCACCCTGCCGCACACCCTGCGCTCGCTGGAACTCACCGACGAGATCACCGCCGAGCTGACCGTCCTGGTCGGCTTCGACCAGGACCTCGCCGCCGAGGCCACCCGCACCAGCAACCGGATACGCGGCCTGCTCACCCAGTTCCACCCCAGCCTGGAACGCGTCCTCGGCCCGCGTCTGGACCACCAGGCCGTCACCTGGCTGCTGGAACGCCACGGATCCCCAGCCGCCCTACGGAAAGCCGGCCGCCGCAGACTCGTCGAGCTCACCCGGCCCAGGGCCCCGCGCATGGCCGCCCGGCTCATCGACGAGGTCTTCGACGCGCTGGACGAGCAGACCGTGATCGTGCCCGGGACAGGCACCCTCGACACCGTCCTGCCCTCCCTGGCCCGCTCCCTCGGCGCTGTCCACGAACAGCGCCGGGCCCTGGAAACCCAGATCAACACCCTGCTGGAGGCACACCCTCTTTCC
>NZ_JBHVWT010000167.1:0-1092 GCF_042882135.1 Streptomyces sp. NPDC058240 | reverse complement strand
GGGTCAGCCCTTGCGGCTGTTGACCTCGTCGGTGAGCTGGGGGACGACCTGGAAGAGGTCGCCGACGACGCCGTAGTCGACGAGGTCGAAGATCGGGGCCTCGGCGTCCTTGTTGATCGCGACGATCGTCTTGGACGTCTGCATGCCGGCCCGGTGCTGGATCGCGCCCGAGATGCCCGACGCGATGTACAGCTGCGGCGAGACGGACTTGCCGGTCTGGCCGACCTGGCTGGAGTGCGGGTACCACCCCGCGTCCACCGCGGCACGCGAGGCACCGACCGCCGCACCGAGGGAGTCGGCGAGCGACTCGATGAGGTGGAAGTTCTCCGCACCGTTCACACCACGCCCGCCGGACACGACGATCGCGGCCTCGGTCAGCTCCGGACGCCCCGTCGACTCGCGCGGCGTCCGCGCGGTCACCTTCGTGCCCGTCGCCTGCGCCGAGAACGACACCTCCAGCGCCTGGACCGCACCCGCGGCCGCAGCCGCCTCCACCGCAGCCGAGTTCGGCTTGACCGTGATCACCGGGACACCCCGGGAGACCCGGGACCGGATCGTGAACGACGCCGCGAACGCGGACTGCGTCGCGACCGGACCCTCCTCACCCGCCTCCAGATCCACCGCATCGGTGATGATCCCCGACCCGATACGCACCGCCAGACGCGCCGCGATCTCCTTGCCCTCCGCCGACGACGGCACCAGCACCGCCACCGGCGACACCACCTCGCACGCCGCCTGCAACGCATCCACCTTCGGCACCACGAGGTAGTCGGCGAACTCCGGCGCCTCCGCGGTCAGAACCTTCACCGCACCGTGCTCGCCCAGCACCGCCGCGGTACCGGCGGCACCCGCACCCACCGCGACCGCGACCGGCTCACCGACCCGACGCGCCAGCGTCAACAACTCCAGCGTGGGCTTGCGGACCGCACCGTCCACGTGATCGACAAAGACGAGAACTTCAGCCATGGGACTTCAAACTCCTGCGAGTAGCTGCGAGTAGCAAAGAAGAAAGGGGAGGAAGAGGGAGACAGCGGAACGGGACAGCAGACCGGATCAGATGAACTTCTGACCCGCGAGGAACTCCGCCAGCCG
>NZ_JBHVWT010000166.1:0-1192 GCF_042882135.1 Streptomyces sp. NPDC058240 | reverse complement strand
TGGGATCTGAAGCCGCAGGGTATTCAGGGTGTGCTGAAGACGACGGGTGAGATCGCGTCGAAGATTCAGACGCATGCGACGTCGTACGGGGATCATCTGTCGTCGGCGGCGTCGAGTGCGGGCACGATCACCGCCGAGGGCGGCGACGGTGGTGGCGGTGGTGGCGGTGGTGGTGGTGGCAAGGACGGGGAGCAGGCCGTGGGTGGTCTGGTCGCGTTGGCGTTGTCGCAGTTCGCGGAGCACACCACTGCGGATCTGAAGTTCATCGCGGCACGGGCGGGGAAGTCGCTGACCGGTGCGGTGGATGCCACGACCGCGTACCTGAACGGTGACCTGGACATGGCGGCCGAGGCGCAGCGCAAGGCGTTGGGTGCGGTGGATCTGGATCCGAAGAGGCCGGGGGTGCAGTCGCGGTGATCAAGCCTGAGGCGATTCCGCAGTACACGGGTGATCTGGGTCAGCTGGAGAAGGACCATGCGAGCCTGACGGCGGATGCGGGTCATATCCGGGACACCGGTTCGTCCGTCCATACGCATTTCCAGGCGTTGTCGGCGTATTACAAGGCTCCTGAGGCGGAGCAGTTGTTCGCGTCGACGAAGCCGGTGCAGGACCGGGCGGACGGGTTCGCGGACGGTCTGGAGAAGGTCGCTTCGTCGTTGTCGGACTATGCGACGGAGATCCGTCCGCTGGTCACGAAGCTCGAGCAGCTGAAGGCGGACGCGACGACGTTCGTGAACGACAACAAGGACGATGACGACTGGGAGTACGACGGGGACAAGGTCGAGGAGCACAATCAGCTCCGCGATGACATCACCGCGACGGTCGCCGCGTTCTGGGCGGCGGAGCGGACCTGTCACAACAAGATCACCGCGTTGTTCGGCGGGACGCAGATGGTCGCCGGGGACGGGTCCGAGCGCAAGGACCAGTACGGGTTCGACGCGGACGACCTGAAGAACGCGAAACTTCCCTGGGGCGACCCGGTCGAGGAGAAGCACCACTGGTACGAGGTCGGCCACTGGGTCAAGTCGTTCGTGTGGGACGGGCTGATCGTCGACGGGATCTGGGGCACCATCAAGGGCCTGGGCACCCTGGTCGGGTTCGGTGGCTGGGACGCGATGGGACAGGCCTGGAAGGGCCTGGCCCAGCTCGCGACCGGCCTCGCGATCAGCGCGATCCCCGGCGCCTCGACCCT
>NZ_JBHVWT010000165.1:0-1208 GCF_042882135.1 Streptomyces sp. NPDC058240 | reverse complement strand
CCCTCCGCGCGAAATCCACGCCGAGTACGAGAAGTTGCGAATCGCCGCGTGAAATAGACAGTCAGACGCCTGTCCGGAAAACGCGAGGCCCCTCAACTCCCGCCGTCACCGGGCGACCGGACAGATACCCGCGAACCGCCTGGACATCGAACGCACCACCCTGCACGTCCTGCCCATCGAGCCGCTCGCGCTTGCGCTGGGCGAGGAGAGGCTGGTCGGCTCGGATCGCACGATCAGCTTCAACTCCGTGCGCTACTCGACCCCGCCGGGCTATACCGGCGCGAGGGTGTGGTGCCGGGTGGTCGGCGAGGAACTCTCCATCACCGCCCGCACCAACTCCGGGGACCTGTCGGAGATTTGGCGCCACCAGCTCTCCACCCCGGGTGTTCCGCAGATCATCGACGCGCACTACCCCGACCACCCGGACGGCCGCAGCGTCCACCAGCCGAGGCTGCGGCCCCGCTCGTAGGCGGAGATCGCGTTCGTGGGCATCGGCCCCGGGGCCGGGCGCTGGCTCAAGGAGGCCGGCCCTGCCAGCGCGGTCCGTATCCGCGCCAAGATGGCCCGCGCGGTCGAGCTGGCCACCGTCCTGGGCAACGACAAAGTCGACCAGGCCCTCGGCCTGGCGGCGACGGCCGGACGCTTCGCCGACGACGACCTGCTCTCGATCCTGGGACACATCGCCGGCAGCAAGCCCGCCGGCGAGGTCGTCCGCGCGTACGAAGCCCACTCCGTCCAGAACGGAACCATCGGCTGGCAGGCCCTCGGTCAACCGCCACACGTCCCCAGGGAGTTGACGGCCGACTGACCGCGGTCAGTCCCCGACGAACCACAGATACCGGTGCACTCTCTGCTGGACGACCTGACACAACTCGCGGGCCTGCTCGACCCAGTCACCGCCGCAAGCAGCCGGGAGCCGGTCGAGTTCCGCCAGCAGCAGCGGCACCTGCCGATGGTTGAAGACCGCGTCGCCATACGGGTCCAGGGCCCAGAGCATCGGAAATTCCGCCGGGTCCAGATCCGCGAATGCAGCGATCCACTCCACACCACCCTGGGCCCGGGCCACGACGTTCCCGCGGTCGCCCCGCACCGACATAGTGATCACCCGCCGAGCTGAGGGGCCTCGCGTTTTCCGGACAGGCGTCTGACTGTCTATTTCACGCGGCGATTCGCAACTTCTCGTACTCGGCGTGGATTTCGCGCGGAGG
>NZ_JBHVWT010000164.1:0-1250 GCF_042882135.1 Streptomyces sp. NPDC058240 | reverse complement strand
CACCCCGGATCTCATCCGTGGTCAGCTCGTGCGGCACGGGGTGACCGTCATCGAACGGCAGCGGACTGGGGGCGACCGGCGTCCAGCCATGCGCCTCCGGCCCGACCGGAAGGCCGCCCAGCCAGGGAGCCGCCGTGGAGCCCTTGCGCCCGGCATGCGCAAGATGAACGAACTATCAAGGTCACAAACTTCAATCAGCTTCGTTCTGAATCCGTTCCGGTGCAGACGCAGGAGCCCGTACCGGAACGGAAGAAGTGGGACGCCGGTGCTAGTCCCTTGTTTCGGAGCCTGTGGGCTTAGCCGAGGCGGAAGTGCTGATTGGGCCCCTCCACGCAGTCCCACTGGACCAGTGTGGCGCCATTCTGGGTGCTCGCGCCGCTGACGGACAGGCATTTACCACTGTGCCGGGCTTCGATGGAGAAGTAGCCGCTGTCCTTCTGGACGAGCCGCCATTCCTGGTTGGTGCCGTTCACGCAGTCCCACTGGACCGCCTTGGCGCCGTTCTGGGTGCTTGCGCCTTCGACCGACAGGCACTTGCCGCTGTTCACTGCCCTGATCGTGTAGTAGCCGGCGCTGGTGGACACCAGCTTCCACTGCTGGTTGGGGGCTTCCAAACAGTCCCACTGGACCGCAGCGGCATTGTTCTGAGTGCTCGCCCCCTCGACCGAAACACACTTCTGGCTGTTGCGGGCGATCAGCTCCGTGGTGAAAACAGTGGCTGAGGCGGTTGGGGCCTGCACGATGGTGAGCAGACCAGCAGCCATTACAGGGGCGAGGGCAACGGCCCAACGTGAGATCTTCATGACGCTCCAGACGTGGGATGGACTTGGCACCCAAGTGATAGCGGTGCCACCCACGCCCAAGAATGTATATGCCTCGCAAGACGCCTAAATAGGGGAACGTGCTTCACAGGAGAGTGATTCACCACTGCCGTGTTTACGAGTTGAGCGCTGCCCGGAGCTACCAGACGCCAGTTCGGCCCGCGGCCACGGGGGAGGGGCGGTTCCCTGTAGGGCTCCGGCCATCACCGCCGCTGGAAGTCGCGTGCGCAAGATGAACCAACTATCTGTCACAAACAACGTACCGACCAGCAAAAACACAAAAGCCCCCCGTTCCTTCCTGGTCCATCTCCAGGAAGGAACGGGGGCTCACGTATGTCAAGCCCCGGGTTTCGTGGAGAGTGAGTTAGCTGGTTTTCTGGAGTGATGCTGGGGGTTGGGCCGCGTAGTGGGCGGCTTCGTGCTCGGCGG
>NZ_JBHVWT010000163.1:0-1280 GCF_042882135.1 Streptomyces sp. NPDC058240 | reverse complement strand
GAGTGCCCAGTTGGACATTTTGCGTTTGATGACTCGTGGGTTGGACCGTAACCGTCGTGGTTCCAGGAGACGTTCGGTGATTTCATGCAGGGTCTGCGTCAGCGCCCGGGTGAGCCGGGCGGGGGGAAAATCCCGCCTGGCTGGTGGTCTGCCGGCGGACGACGCGCAAGGTGCGGATGAAGGACATCCGGTCCGGATCCTCTCTCTCCTGCTGGGCGGCCTGGTGCATGAGGTCGCGCAGGGCGTGGTGCACCAGGAGGAACGCGAAGATCTCCTGCTCGACCCCGACCGGATGCTGGGAGCGCAGAACGAAGCGGGGACCACCCAGGTGGGTCTTGATCTCGTCGAGGGTCGTCTCGATCTCCCAGCGCTCGGCGTAGAGCGCGGCCAGCTCCGTGGCCGGCGCGGTGGCCGGGTCCAGGAGCGTGGTGACCAGCCGGTGGACGGTGCCCTCTCCGGGAGGGCCCAGGGTGTATTCGATGACGCGGACCGGTGCCGGGTCGGCCCGCCGGTTCTTGTCCCGGGCGGCAACGATCTCCGACAGGTACGAACCATCGGGCAGCGCGGTCACCACGGGCAGGACCGCATTGCTTTTGACCCGCCACAGCAGGTCCGCGCCGGTCGCCGCGGCGGCCCGCCACAGGTCGAAGCCGAGGAAGCCCCGATCCGCCAGGAGCAGCATTCCCCTGGTCAGCGAGGGGAACAGGCGGCGGGCCAGGACCGTTTCGTGCACCGCCAGCGGCGCGACGTCGGCGGCGAACACGGCATGGGTACCGCACTCGACCAGGGCCACGGCCCTGGCCTGCGGATACGCGCTCCTGCCCTGACCACGCCCCGTTCCCGGCCGCCCGAAGAAGACGGCGTTCGCCTCCGTATCGGGAAGGTCGAAGGTCGTCCCGTCCACCGACACCAACCGCAGACCCCGAAACCACGCTCCCGACGTCGCCGGGACCGCCACGGGCCGGCAGACCCGGGCGAACAACACCTTCACCGGTTGTGCCCCCAGCCGCAGCCGAGCCCGTCCGATCGCCCCGCTGGTGGGCACCCGCCACGTCTTCGACCAGCGACGTTCCCGTTCCAGGCCCTGCGTGAGAAGCCGTCCGACCTCCTCGTACCCCTGCCCCGAGAACAGGCACATCGCCAGCACGAAATACATCACCACCCGTGCGGGAAGCAGGCGTCGACGTTCCTCAGTGCGTCCGCACTCCGCCACCACCTCATCCACCAGCTCCGGCGGAAACGCACGCGTGAGCACTCCGAGAGCGATCCGATCCGAAAAC
>NZ_JBHVWT010000162.1:0-1301 GCF_042882135.1 Streptomyces sp. NPDC058240 | reverse complement strand
TGAGCTGAACCGGATTTTGTAGCGGCCCTGAAGCCAGGCATGATCGCCTCGGCAGATGGGAGAACACAGGTCCGATGCCTGCACCGCGGAAGTACCCCGACGAGCTGCGCGAGCGAGCCGTCCGAGAAGTCCAGACCTCCGGCCGTCCGGTCGCTCATGTCGCGAAGGACCTGGGCATCCACAAGGAAGCCCTGCGCGGCTGGGTCCGCCAGGCCGAGGCCGACAAGGGCGACCGGCCCGACCTGCTGACCACTGCCGAACGGGCTGAACTGGGACAACTCCGCAAGGAGATAGCCGAGTTGCGTCGGGCGAACGAGATCCTGAAAGCCGCTTCGGTGTTTTTCGCGAAGGAGCTCGACCAGCCCCGCACGAGGCTGACGCGGTGATCAACCACCTCCGCGACGACTTTGGGGTCGAGCCCGTATGCCGGGAACTGGACCTGTCGGTCTCGGCATTCAACGCCCGCCGCCGGCGCCCGAAGTCCGCCCGGCGACAGCGCGATGAACAGCTCATCGAGCACATCCGCCGCATCCATGACGCGTCCGGCGAGACCTATGGAGCCCGGCGCATCCACCGCCAGCTGCGGCGCGAGGGCATCACCACAGCCCGATGCACCATCGAGCGCCTCATGCGCGAGGACGGCCTGGTAGGTGTGATCCGCGGGCAGCGGCGCCGCACCACGATCCCCGAGCCGACCGCGCCCAGGCCGCCCGATCTGGTCAACCGGCGCTTCACCGCGAGCAGGCCGAACCAGCTGTGGGTCGCCGACCTCACCTATATCCGCACTTGGTCGGGCTGGGTCTACGTCGCTTTCGTCCTGGACGTGTACTCGCGGATGATCGTCGGATGGCAGCTTGCCACCCACATGCGGACCGATCTCCCACTGGACGCACTGGAGATGGCCTTGTGGCGGCGGGGAATCAAGAGGGGCTCGGGTCTGATTCATCACAGCGACCGCGGGTCGCAATACGTGTCAATTCGGTACGGCGAGCGGCTCATTGAGGCTGGCGCGACCGCCTCCGTCGGCTCCGTCGCGGACAGCTACGATAACGCGATGGCCGAAGCTCTCAACGTCTCCTTCAAGGCCGAGCTGATCGAGCACCAAGGCCCCTGGCGGGACGTTGACCAGGTCGAACGTGCCGTCGTCCAATGGGTCGGCTGGTACAACACCGAGCGCCTGCACTCCGCCCTCGACTACCTCCCACCCGAGGAATTCGAAGCCCAGCACCACCGATCACAGGTCGCCCCGAACGCCGCCTGAAACCAGAGAAACCGGCCGCCACGAAACTCGGAGCAGCTCA
>NZ_JBHVWT010000161.1:0-1302 GCF_042882135.1 Streptomyces sp. NPDC058240 | reverse complement strand
CGGCTTGCGCTGGCTCACGCCGTAGCGTTGGCATGGACGCGGCGGAGGATGCCGTTCCTCTACTGATGGGCGTTTCTGCCTCATCTTCAAACCAGGCGGACTTCATGCACGAGAACCGGAGTAAACGGGTGGCCAGGTCGGTAGCTCGGCGGCCACGAAGGCGCGCGTATGAGGGTGAATAGCTTGAAAACGGGCAAGCGTAAAGGTCACCCAACGACGCAGATCATCTCTAAACGCCCTCTCAGAGGGCGGTACCTGAGCTGATGCCCGGTTTGGCCGGACGCTGACGGCCCGTGGTTTTCATGCCTTGTCTGAGGGTGAGCTGAATTCAGCGGTTGATCTGGCGCTTCCAGACATTGACAACGGGACGGTGACGGTGCGCAATGCGATCTTCTCTCCAGAGGAGTAAGCGCATTTGTTTAGTGGTCGGCTCTCGAAGTCCTTCGGGAGTTGACTCCGGGCTGGTTGTGGGTGTGTCCGCTGTCAGGTGTCGAGGGCGACGAGATGGAGGATCGTCGCACGGAGGCGGAGCGTCCGGTCACGCGCTGTGGATAGCCCCGATCTCAGGCAGCTCCACGAACTCGACCCCCCTCGGCCTGAACCGCTTCGCACCTTCGGTGAATCTCTCCGAGCAGAAGGCAACACCCAGGAGCGAGATGCAGTCGAGGAAGAACAGGTCGCGCTCCGGTGATTTCCTGAATCGGAGCTCCCAGACCTTCTTGATCTGCCCGTCGCGGCGGTAGTCGATTTTCGACCTCTCGAGGTCGACCACGTCCTCGACCTTCAGCAGCTCGGCCCGGGGGAACTTTACAAAGAAGTAGTCCTTCACCGAGATCCGTTTGCCCTTGGTGGACACCGCATGCAGCCTCGCGGCCTGCCAGCTGCCAGTGTCGGTGGACTGCATCAGGGACAGGAAGTCGCCGCTGACAACGTGCCCGTCGAACGACGTATGGAAGTCGAAGTCGTATGCCCGGTCCTTCGCGATCAGCCACAGCTCGGGCGGAAGGTCGGCCAACGGGGCGTGGCCCATGGCGTAGTGCCAGGTGTACTGCATCGACCTGTCGTAGCCATTGTCCGAGAACGCCTCGTGGATCATTCCGTTGAGGAAGACGGGGCAGCGGGCCTCTTTTTTGTATGCCAACGCGAAGTACAAAGCGTCCATCACCGTTCGCCAGCCTGACGCGGAGTCGGCCTCCGCCACCGCCAGCTTAGCTTGCGATTTTAGGACGTGAAGATCGTTTAGGTTTGGGTTCTGCTGTTCGCCGGACATGGGAACGGCCTTCGGGTGACGCTGGGTTCTCG
>NZ_JBHVWT010000160.1:0-1304 GCF_042882135.1 Streptomyces sp. NPDC058240 | reverse complement strand
GTACGCCCCAGGTACTCCAGCTCGCCCGCCCGGGTCCACCGCACCACATCACCCGTGCGATACATCCGGCCACCCGCCACACCGAACGGGTCGGCAACGAACCGCTCCGCCGTCAACCCCGCCCGACCCAGATACCCACGCGCCAGACCCGCACCCGCGACATAGAGCTCACCCGCCACCCCCGGCACCACCGGACGCAACCCCTCATCCAGAACATAGGTACGGGTATTGGGAACCGGTGTCCCGATCGACGGCACACCCGAACCCGCCACCAACGGCGCCGACATCGTCGCCGCCACCGTCGACTCCGTCGGACCATACGCATTGACCATCCGACGCCCCGGCGCCCACCGGTCCACCAACTCCGCCGACGTCGCATCACCACCCACCACCAACGACCGGAAATCAGGAAACTCACCCACCGGAACACTCGCCAACGCAGCCGGCGGAATCAACGCATGCGACACCCGCCGCTCCCGAAGCACCCGCCCCAACACCTCACCCGCCAACGGACCCGGCAACGGCACCACCAACGCACCACCCGCCGCGAACGTCATCACCAGCTCCAACACCGACGCATCAAAACTCGGCGAAGCGAACTGCAACACCCGACTACCCGCATCGACCGCGAACCGCTCCACCTCCGCCACCGCGAAACTCGCCACACCCCCATGCGACACCACCACACCCTTGGGACGCCCCGTCGACCCCGACGTATAAATCACATACGCCGCACCCGACGACGACACCACAACACCCGGCCGCGACCCATCCAACTCCACACCAAGATCCGGCAGTTCACGCAACACCAACACCGGAGACGCATCCTCCAACATGAACGCGATCCGCTCAGCCGGATAATCCGGATCCACCGGCAAATACGCCGCCCCCGCCTTCAACACCGCCAACTGCGCCACCACAATCTCCACCGACCGCGGCAACACCAACGCCACCACACCCTCAGGACCAACCCCCCGCCCCATCAACCAACGCGCCAACCGATTCGCACGCTCCTCCACCTCCGCATACGACAACACCAACCCCTCACCCACCACAGCCGGAGCATCCGGACACCGCACCACCTGCGCCTCGAACAACCCATGCAACGTCACCGGCTCCAGCACCCGCTCCGAAGCAATCCACTCCCCCAACACCAGACCCCGCTCCACACCCGACAACACATCCACCCCACCGACCCGCACCCCCGGATCAACCGCCACCACCTCCAACACCCGCACCAACCGCTCAACAACCCCCACCACCGACACCCGATCGAACAGATCGACCGCGAACTCCACACTGCC
>NZ_JBHVWT010000159.1:0-1317 GCF_042882135.1 Streptomyces sp. NPDC058240 | reverse complement strand
TGTCAAGCCCCGGGTTTCGTGGAGAGTGAGTTAGCTGGTTTTCTGGAGTGATGCTGGGGGTTGGGCCGCGTAGTGGGCGGCTTCGTGCTCGGCGGGGGTGACGTGACCGAGTTCGCCGTGCAGGCGCCTCTGGTTGAACCAGTCGATGTACTCGGCGACGGCGATCTCGACGTCATTGATGGACGTCCAGGGGCCCTTGTTGCGGATCAGTTCGGCCTTGAAGAGGCTGTTGAACGCCTCGGCGAGGGCGTTGTCATACGAGTCGCCCTTGGAACCGACCGAGGCCACGGCCGCCTCGTCGGCGAGGCGTTCGGTGTAGCGAATGGCACGGTATTGAACGCCGCGGTCGGAGTGGTGCGTGAGGCCGGTGAGGTCGGCGCCGGTGTGCCGACGGCGCCAGATCGCCATCTCCAGCGCGTGAAGGGCGAGGTCGGTGTAGAGGCTGGTGGCGACCTGCCAGCCGACGACCATGCGGGAGAAGACATCGATGACGAAGGCCGCGTAGACCCAGCCGGAGAACGTTCTGATGTAGGTGATGTCGGCAACCCACAACTGGTTCGGGGTAGTTGCGGTGAACTGCCGCTCGACCAGATCGGCCGGACGGTCGGTCTCCGGAGCAGGGCGGGTGGTGCGCGGGCCCTTGGCCCGGATCACGCCGCGAAGCCCCGCCTGACGCATGAGGCGTTCGACCGTGCAGCGGGCCACCTCGACTCCCTCGCGGACCAGGGCGGCGTGGACCTTGCGGGCTCCGTAGACACCGTAGTTGTCGGCGTGGATCCGGCGTATCTCCTGGGTGAGTTGTTCGTCGCGCAGGCTGCGGGCCGACGGCGGACGGGTGTGGGCAGCGTAGTAGGTGCTCGGCGCGATCGGCGCGTCCGTCTCGGCGAGGACGTCGCAGATCGGCTGGACGCCGAACGTCTCCTTGTACTGGTCGATGTAGGCGACCTTCATCGCAGTGGACGGTCCAGCTCCGCGGCGAAGAAAGCCGAGGCGGACTTCAATATCGCGTTCGCCCGCCGCAGTTCCTTCACCTCCCGCTCCAGCTCCGCGATCCGGGCAGCCTCCGAACTGGTAGCCCCGGGCACGACTCCCTCGTCGATCTCGGCCCGTTTCACCCAGCCCCGCAGGGCCTCGGGGTGCACGTCCAGCTGGTCGGCGATCCGCTTGATCGCTCCGGCCCGGCCGGCCGGGTCCTTGCGGGCCTCGATGGCCAGACGCGTCGCGCGTTCACGCAGTTCGTCGGGGTACTTACGGGGAGCAGCCATGATTGGCATCCTTCCGGGTCTTGATGATCTCCATCAAACCCGGGGCGGTTCA
>NZ_JBHVWT010000158.1:0-1348 GCF_042882135.1 Streptomyces sp. NPDC058240 | reverse complement strand
AGAGGGCGGTATGTGACGTGATGCCACGTTTGCTGTCGCTGGAACGTGTGGCACAGGCGTATCGGGGCTGATCGGAGAGTCCTGTCGTGCTGGAGTGTTCCTCGTGAGAGACCGCCAGCCCTACAAGAGCGACTTATCCGACGAGCGGTGGGCCCTGATCGAGCCCGTCATCGCTTCCTGGAAGGCTCAGCATCCCTCCGTCAGCGGCCACCAAGGCGCCTACGAGATGCGGGAGATCGTCAACGCCCTGCTTTACCAGTCCCGTACCGGCTGCCAGTGGGACTACCTCCCCCACGACCTGCCCCCGGTCGGAGCGGTGAAGTACTACTTCTACAAATGGCGCGACGACGGCACCGACCAGACCATCCACGACCTGCTGCGTTGGCAGGTCCGCGAGAGCCGGGGGCGCAAGGCCGACCCGAGCCTGGTGGTGCTCGACACCCAGAGCCTGCACGCGGCCGCCGGGGTGCCCGCCGACACCACCGGGAGGGACGCGGCAAAAAAAGTCTCAGGCCGCAAACGCGGCCTGGCAGTTGATGTTCTCGGTCTGGTGATCGCGGTGGTGGTGCTGGCCGCGTCCGCGCATGACAACGCCGCCGGCATCGCATTGCTGGACAAGGTCGCGGCCGACACCGACACGGTGCAGAAGGCCCTGGTGGACCAGGGGTTCAAGACCGCCGTCGTCGACCACGGGCAGAAGGTGGGCATCGACGTCGAAGTCGTCGAGCGCAACCCGGCAACCAGCGGGTTCGTCCCGCAGCCCAAGAGGTGGGTGGTGGAGCAGGTGAACGGGATCATGGTGCTGCACCGCAGGCTGGTACGGGACTACGAGCACCGGCCCGCCTCCGCCGAGTCGAGGGTGTACTGGGCCATAAGCGACCGGATGGCCCGGATGCTCACCGCGACCTCCACCCCTACCTGGCGCGGCGCATGAGCGGCAGCGAGCTGACCTTGGGAGCGGTGCTGGCGCACCTGGAGGAGCAAGAGCGCGATATCGCCGCGCAGGCCGAGGCTACGCGGGGACGCATCGCGGAACTCACTGCGCAATTGGGGGAGTTCGACCGGGCCGCCGAGGAGGTCCGCATCACCCGCAAGACGCTGCTGGCTCTGCCTGATCCATCCCCGCCGACGCCGCCGGCCGCGAAGCTGCCGGACCATCCGGCCTACCGGCAGATCATGGCGGTGTTCGCCGCGGCCGACGCCCCGCTGCGGGCGCGGGCGGTCTGCGAGGCGATGGATCTGGAGATCGCGCCCAGCAACGTCAACAACGTCCGGCTGAAGCTCAAGCGGCTGGCCGAACGCGGGATCCTGATCGAGCCCGAGCAGGGATTGTTCACCCAGCCGCGGC
>NZ_JBHVWT010000157.1:0-1377 GCF_042882135.1 Streptomyces sp. NPDC058240 | reverse complement strand
TAGTGTGATGCGCCAGAAAAGGCGGCCTTAAGTCTGTAGGCTGTTTTTATGTCGTATCGAGGCCCTCGTGCTGTCGAAGTCTTGCTGTCCGCTGAGGAGTGTGCGGAGTTGCTGCGCTGGGCGGGTGGCGGGGTACCGGCCCGTGTGGCGGAGCGGGCACGGATCATTCTGGCCTGTGCGGGCGGGGCGTCAAATACCGCTGTGGCGGCGGACTGTGGGGTGTCCGTGGAGACGGTGCGCAAGTGGCGTTCGCGGTTCGTGGCCCGGCGGATGGCGGGCTTGGTGGATGAGTCGCGGCCGGGCCGGCGCAAGCCGGACCTGGTGCTCAGCGAAGCCGAGCGGGTGGAGCTGACGCGCTGGGCGCGGCGGGCGAAGACCGCGCAGTTCCTGGCCCTGCGCGCGAAGATCGTGCTGCGGTGCGCGGAGGGCGGGACGAACAAGGAGGTCGCGGCTGAACTCGGCGTCGCCCACGCGACGGTGAACCGCTGGCGCTCCAGGTTCATCACCCTGCGTCTGGACGGGCTGACGGACGAGGCCCGCCCTGGCAGGCCGCCCTCGGTCCTGCTCGACCAGGTCGAGGACGTACTCGTGGCGACTCTGGAGTCCGTCCCGGGCAAGGACACGCACTGGTCGCGTGCCTCGATGGCGAAGCACAGTGGGCTGTCGAAATCGACCGTCGGGCGGATCTGGAAGAGGTTCGGCCTCAAGCCCCACCTGCAGGACTCCTTCAAGCTGTCCACCGACCCGCAGTTCGTCGCCAAGGTCGTCGACGTCGTCGGCCTGTACCACCATCCGCCGGAGAAGGCAGTGGTTCTCTGCGTCGATGAGAAGAGCCAGATCCAGGCACTGGACCGCTCGCAGCCGGTACTGCCGATGATGCCGGGCATGCCCGAACGCCGCACCCACGACTACTACCGGCACGGGATCACCAGCCTGTTCGCCGCCTTCGACATCGCCGACGGCACTGTCATATCGGAACTGCACCGCCGCCATCGCGCCATCGAGTTCAAGAAGTTCCTGATCCGGATCGACAAGGCCGTGCCCACCGGACTCGACGTCCACCTGGTCTGTGACAATTACGCCACCCACAACACCGCCGAGATCAAGACGTGGCTGGGTAAACACCCCCGCTTCCACGTCCACTTCACCCCGACCGGCTCGTCCTGGATGAACCAGGTCGAGCGCTGGTTCGGCCTGCTGACCGACAAACTCATCCGCCGCGGCGTCCACACCTCCGTGACAGCCCTGGAGAAGGACATCACCGCCTGGATCGACACCTGGAACGAGAACCCGAAGCCGTTCACCTGGACCAAGACAGCCGACGAGATCCTCAAATCCCTCGCCGACTACCTCACCAAAATCAGCCCATCCAGCACC
>NZ_JBHVWT010000156.1:0-1400 GCF_042882135.1 Streptomyces sp. NPDC058240 | reverse complement strand
CTCCTCGAGGTGTCGGGCGTTGTCGGCGGCGGGGGTGAGCAGGGCCGCGAAGGAACGGATGTGCCCGGCCAGGGCGGTCATCTCGGGGCAGGCCCCGGTCAGCGCTGCGAGGAGCTCGCTGTCCTTGTCCTTGAGCTGCTCGGGTTCGGTGCACAGCAGGCCCTTGAGGCGGCGAGGTGAGACGGCGGGGCGGTCGGACTCGACGCGGCCCTGGTTGATGTAGCGGTAGAGGAGGTTCGAGCTGCCCTGGTAGCCACGTTCCTTGATCTCCTTCAGGAGCTGCCCGACGCTGACAGCGGGGTCCTCCTCGCGGCGCCGTCGCAGGTGGTCACGGTAGGGGTCGACGAGGGTGGGCCGGTACTGCGGGGCCTTCTTCAGTTGCTCGGGCTCGGGGGCGCGGGCATAACGTTTGATGGTGTTCAGCGCCAGCTGGAGGCGGCGGGCGCAGTCCAGTAGGCCGACGCCCTGGTCGAGCAGGGCATGGACCTGATGCCAGCGTTCCCGGGTGGTTTCCTCGCGGACACGGGCCTGGGACGGCGGTCCGCATTTCGCCCAGCAGCCGGCGTGCGCGTGGACCTCCTTGAGGACAGCCTCCCCGAGGTTGTGCCACAGGTGCCAGCGGTCGGTGATCTGCGGCACCTGGGGCAGTGCGTCGGTGACGGCCTGCGCGTAGCCGGCCGCTCCGTCCCGGCAGACCGCCTCGATGCCCGGATGGGTACGTAGCCAGGCCGTCAGGGTCTCTGCCTTGCGGTCGGGCAGGACCTCGACGCGTTCGCGGGTCTCGGCGTTGATCAGGATCGTGGCGTAGCGGTGGCCGCGCCGCAGTGCGAAGTCGTCCACGCCGAGAACCGCGGGCACGGTCGAGGTGGGCAGGGGGATGCGTAACAGGCAGGTCAGCATGCTCGTCCACGACAGGGTCTGGTGCAGATGGACCAGCAACCGGGCCCCGGCTCTCCCGGCCAGGGCCGTCGCGACCGATGCGATCACCTCCTGCAGGGCGGGGGTCCTGCGCTGGTAGCGCACCGTCAGCCCGGGGACCTGCTCGACAAACGTGGTCTTGGAACAGTCCGCGTTCTCGCAGTACAAGCGGCGTACCGACACGTCGATCACCACCGGTCTCCCGCCGATCGCCTCGTCGGCGACATGCCGCACGTACCGGCTGTGCTCCCACGCCGACTCCTGCCCGCAGCCCGGGCAGACCACCGAGACCCCCGCGGCAGTCCGCACCGTGATCCTGACCAGGCCCTCGCCTGCCTCCACCGCCTCGACCAACACCGGAGCCAGCTGGGGAAGCAGCGCCGTCAACTCGACATCACACGCCACCAGCCTCCCCCACCAAGGCACTTGCCGAGGCCGAAACCGCAAAGTCGATCAACGGCTACGAAAATCTTGTCAGAGCC
>NZ_JBHVWT010000155.1:0-1401 GCF_042882135.1 Streptomyces sp. NPDC058240 | reverse complement strand
TCTTTGTTTCTGAAACAGATACAAATCCATTTACATTTCTATAAAAAAACTGAGGCTTTTACGGGACTGACCCCCGTTTTTGAGACAGGGATCAAAACACCTTTTAAACAGCCAATTGCCGATAATTTATCGGTGATTGGTTGTTTAGTTTCGTTTGAATACGAATATTGTTATAATAATGAATGTATTCTATGACAGTGCGTTCTACGATGGCGGTCGTGGTTCGATCAATGCTGTTAAGATAGAACGTTTCAGACTTTAGTGAGGAATGAAACGATTCGATGGAGGCATTATCAGCGGGTGTCCCTTTGCGGGACATGCTCATGGTAATGCCTTTTGTTTTAACAGCTTTCTGATACTCGTAAGATGTATACACAGATCCTTGGTCACTATGTAACACGCAGTTCTCAGGCAGTGTTGGCAGTTGATCAAGTGTGTGTAAGACAAAGTCTGTGTCCTGCTTATCTCCAATCGTAAAAGCAATCACTTCTCCATTATATACATCCAATATACTGGAAAGGTACAATTGTTTCTGTCCATAAGGCAAATACGTGATGTCTGTTACTAGTTTTTCAAGAGGATGATCAGACTGAAAGTTCCGATCTAATATATTGTCGACCACGGCATATGGCTGCCCATTCTTCTTGCGCTTTTTCACCTTAACCCGGCACTGCCACTGATTTTTCTGCATAATACGCTGAACCGTTTTATGGTTAATACACATTCTCTTTTTTAATATAGCTGTGATTTTTCGATATCCATATCGATACTGGTGCTCTCGGCACAACGTGCCGATTTGTTTTTCTAAATGGCGCTTTGGATGATCTTTCTTCAGATTCTTCTTCCAACGATAATAAGACGAGCGAGAGATACCTAAATGAATACAGATATCCTGCACGGTCATTGTGCTGTGCAATTCTTCTACAAGTTCGACTGACGTTTGGCTATCAACTTCCTTTCCAATTCGTTGTACTTTTTTAACACTTCATTCTGTTGTCTCAGATATCGATTCTCTGCCTGCAGTTTCTCTAATTCGGAAGAATACTCCGGACCTTTTCCATAAGTGTATTGCTTACCAACAGGCTGTTCAAATCGATGTGTATCACCAGCCTTATACCATCTGACCCATGTCTTAATCTGCGTATTATTTTTGATATTCAACTCCTGCATGATCTCTTTCATAGGTACGCCTGCCAATCTCATTTCTACAGCCTTCTGTTTCACTTCAACCGGATAACTCACTCTTGTCCCCATAGAAAAAACACCTCCAAGTCTAATTTCGGATAACAATCATCCGTATTCAAACTTGAAGGTGTTTTTATTTGTCTCATCTTATGGGGTCAGTCCCAATAAGGCTAGGGCTTTTATTTTTTCCGCATCCAATCTATCGCTATATTCTGC
>NZ_JBHVWT010000154.1:0-1514 GCF_042882135.1 Streptomyces sp. NPDC058240 | reverse complement strand
CCTCCGCGCGAAATCCACGCCGAGTACGAGAAGTTGCGAATCGCCGCGTGAAATAGACAGTCAGACGCCTGTCCGGAAAACGCGAGGCCCCTCACAGAGCGGGACCGCCCCGGAGCCTGGACCGGGCAAGCAGCCAGGCCAGCAGGGCGCCGAGGAGGCAGAGCGCACCCACACCCCACAAACCGGCTACGACGAACCACAGCGGGCGCTCGGTGGCCAACGGACCGGCGGAGATACTCAGCCCCACATCACCGCCGACGGCCCAGTAGAAGTGCAACCCGGCGAACGCGGCCGCCCACAAGCATGCGATACGCCCCCATACCGTGGACGGTTCTGCGCCCGTTCCCTCCGGTTCGCGTTTCACCGCCGGCCCTCAAGGGCCTCGCGCCTGTCAGCGCACGGGTCGTCCGCTTCCTGTGGCAACACGATGAAGGCGGTGCCCTTGGTCAGGTCGATACTGGAGCGGGGCGGCGCACCGTCGCTCTCGTCGTCCCGCCGCAGCAACTCCACCCGCCGCTGCTCCAGCTCTACCGTCTTGTTTCCGTTCACGACCGCCGTGAATTCATCGAAGGCCGTGTTCGACAACGAACGCCCCGTGCGCCTGCGTAGCCACGGGATCAAGCCCAGCTCCGTGAACCATCGCCACGCGCTCTCTGCCAGGGCGAACAAGACCAATAGACACACGAATACCGAGAACGACATGGCCCACATCGCCACCGCTAACCCCCCATCGTCCTCAACACAGTTGACGGTCGGGAAACGACGGAGGGCTCGGCGTCGTTCCTATCGGACGTGCGGACTGGGAGAACCCGCCACGCGAGCCATCGGCCCGCGCGTGGACCGCTCGCACAGACACTCCGGCACCCAGCCCGGCAACGCCGTATGTCACCGGATAGGAGTGGCTCCCAATCTCGTTGCCGATCATGGGCCTGTGCCACGGTCCAACTCCACCACGAACAGAGCAACGTGGCTCCCATTCCCATTGCCCGAGTGGCTCCCGTCCACCCTGTCAAAAACATCCACCTCCATCCATGGCGGCACCGTACCAAGGCGAGTGGTCAGAGGCGGTAGTGATGGACCATCCACTCCTGCGGGTGACGGCGTCCTGGTCGGCGGCAGCGCCCTCCTCTCAGGTCCGTCAATGGGAGACCACCATCCTTGCCAACAACCCCGCCATTCAGCGCACGCAGTACATGCCCGGAGTCGGACACCACATGTGGAACGGCCTGGACGACAACAACGACCGAGCCGCCGCCGTCATCACTTCGTTCCTTCAGGACAAGCCAGCATCCATGCCGAACTGCCCAACCCGCGACGAGATCCCTACCTTCCTGCGCGACCACAAATGAAGACGCTGCAGCACCGGCAACTTCGAAGTTGCCCGAGCTCTGCGCCAGGTACAGCCAAGGACGATCTCTTAGAGGGCGGTATGTGACGTGATGCCACGTTTGCTGTCGCTGGAACGTGTGGCACAGGCGTATCGGGGCTGATCGGAGAGTCCTGTCGTGCTGGAG
>NZ_JBHVWT010000153.1:0-1582 GCF_042882135.1 Streptomyces sp. NPDC058240 | reverse complement strand
GATGGTGGTGTGGTAACTCCCATCTTCGCAGGTCAGCAGGCACCTCTCTTCATTTCTCTATCCACAGGACCCGGGACAGCCGGTGGATCCAGGCTAAGTTGCCAGTCATCCGGGCGCATCCTTCATGGTCCCGCAGCACCCCCAGCAGACGGCAACATACGGCACTCAGATTCAGGGTTCAGCAAGAACGGTCAACCTTCAATGCGCCAGGACACTGTCCTGTCTCATTGAAGGTGGAGCGTTCGGGGTCGACAGCGAGTCCCGCGTAGTGAAGTTCGACAAGGTCGACTATCGCGCACGCCACGCTGTCGAATGCGGAATCAACCGCCTCAAGAGGCACCGGGCCGTCGCGACTCGATACGACAAACTTGCTGTCCACTACGAAGCCACCGTGGTCATCGCGGCCATCAACGAGTGTCTGTGACCAGCGCCTTCGAGACGCTCCTCAGGGCTCGTGGGCTGTTTCTCCATAAGCAGCATCGGGGTCACGCTACTCCTTGGGTCTGTGTGACAGGTGTTGGTGTGGGGCTGTCATTGCTGGCCCTGGGGGGTGTCAGCCATGGGTGCGGCGGAAGTTGGTGTAGGGCGGGTGGGCCTTGAAGGAGATGTCGACCTCGGGGCGGCGCAGGTCGGGGTCGGACGGGAACTGGCTGGTGATGCTGGTGGTCAGGACGTGGTCACCGTGGGCGGCACCGGCCTGACGGGGGCCCCAGCCGGCCGCGTACTCGAACGCGGCACAGGCGGCGGCGAAGGGAGCGCGACTGCCAGTCAGGAAAAGGGTCCGGGCGTGGGTGACGGGGCGCAGCCACTCGCGGGTCTCCGCGTGCTCGCACTGGCGGTTCCAAGCGGCGGCGTCGCGGGCGGTGCGGCGTTCGTCGGTCCGGACGGTGAGCGGGACGCCCCGGACGAGGCGGCGACGCAGGTCGGGCCAGGCCGTGGGGCGCAGGCCCAGCGAGTGGTGGACCAGGACGAGGTCGACCCGGCCTCCGCAGATCTCCAGGTACTGCTCGTACTCACCGTCCATGGGCACCCCGTCCCGCAGCGGGACGTGCACGACGGTGTGCCGGGAGTAGGCGGCGAAGGAGAAGAGCGCGGCGAGCCGCGACAGGCCGTCGTGGTCGCCGATCAGCCAGCCGTAGCCGGCCGGGTCGGCCAGTGCGGTGTGCCGCAGCGGATGCCACGGCTGCACCACCCGGTACTCCCGTGGCCCGATCCGGGGCCGGAACTGTCGCATCTTCAGCTGCATATACGCCCTCGCATGGCGTCAAGGGTGTCCCAGGCGAAGGCCCCGGCGCAAAGGGGAATCGCCACAGCCGACCGAGCACGATGCCGAATTACGTCCGGCAGGTGTCCAGGACGCCTGGTTGCCGTCGAGGTCCCTTCCTCGCGCTTGCCGTCCGCCTTGCGAAAGGGTGTGCCCGGCTGGTGGCATGCCGCAGCAGACACAGTGCTCACTGAGGCATCAGCGACCACTTCTGAAACGCGCCCTAGTCTTCTGAGTCAGGAATTCTGTTCAGATGTGTAGGTTTGCCTTATGGCACGGACGGGGCGGCCGAAGGCTGAGTTGACGTTGTCGGACGAG
>NZ_JBHVWT010000152.1:0-1588 GCF_042882135.1 Streptomyces sp. NPDC058240 | reverse complement strand
AGCCCTCTCTGTCAAAGTAGATCGAGTCAGGCATACTGGATGATTCATTGAGTCGAGGGCGGAGAAGGAGTAGTGCCCGGGTGGCCAGCACGAATGACCACGGGACCCCTGATCCGCAGGTAGAAGCCCGTGCGACCGGTCCGCGCCGGTATACCGCGGAGTACAAGGCGAGGATCCTCGCGGAGTACGAGACGTTGGACAAGAAGGGCAAGGGCGCTCTGCTGCGGCGAGAGGGCCTGTACTCGTCGCTGGTCACGACGTGGAGGCAGCAGCGGGACAAGGGTGCCCTGGACGCGCTCGGCGCGTCGGCCGGACGGCCGAAGGCGGACCCCAGGGACAAGGAGATCGAGAAGCTCAAGGCGGAAAAGCCCACCTGGAAGCCGACCTCGCGAAGGCCCGCACCGTCATCGAGGTCCAGGGAAAACTCTCCGCGCTGCTCGACCAGTTCGCCACGGACAGCGCCCCGGCCCGGAACGGCGAGAAGAACCAGTGACCGAAGCCCAGCTCGCGGCCGTGGCGTTCAACACCGCCCGCAACCAGGCCCTTGAAGAGCTCACCGGGCTGGTCGGACGCGTCCAGGCATGCGCCGCTCCCGGCGTGAGCCGTGCCACCTACTACCGCCAACACCGCCGAAGCCCCGCCCCGGCCAAGCCGCGGCGGGAACGGCGCCGACACGCCCGTGCTCTCACACTCAAGGAGGAGATACGGGTCCTCGACGTGCTCCATTCCCCGGAGTTCGCCGACATGGCGCCCGCCGAGATCTACGCGGTGCTCCTGGACCGGGGTGTCTACCTGTGCTCGGAGTCGACGATGTACCGGCTCCTGCGACGGCACGGCGAGGTCCGTGAACGCCGCCGCCAGGCCGTCCACCCGCCCCGGACCGTTCCCGAGCTGGTCGCCGAGGGCCCGAACCGGGTATGGAGTTGGGACATCACGAAACTGAAGGGGCCGGTCAAGGGCGTCTACTACTGCCTCTACACGATCATCGACATCTTCAGCCGCTACACCGTCGGCTGGATGATCGCCGCCCACGAGAACAAGGACCTCGCCGAGCGGTTCCTGTCCGAGTCGATCGCCAAGTACGGCATCGAACCAGGGCAGTTGACGATCCACTCGGACCGCGGGTCCCCGATGCTCGCGCAGAACGTTGCCCAGATGATGGCCGGTCTCGGCGTCACCAAGTCGCATTCGCGGCCGAAGACGTCGAACGACAACCCGTACAGCGAGAGCCAGTACAAGACCCTGAAATACCGGCACGACTTTCCCGAGCGTTTCGGATCCCTCGAGGACGCCCGGGCGTGGTGCACCCAGTTCTTCACCTGGTACAACGAGGAGCATCGGCACTCCGGGATCGGCCTGCACACGCCCTGCGACGTGCACTTCGGTCTCGCCGAGCAGCTCCGCGAGATGCGTGCCGACGTCCTCCAGTCGGTCTACGCGAAGCACCCCGAACGCTTCGTCCGCAAACCACCCGAGCCTCCCAAGCTCCCCGCAGCGGCTTGGATCAACCAGCCGGCACCAGACGGCCCGCTGATCCCAGCACAGCGTTAGAACGATCTACCTGCCTTGATCGCTTTGACAGGTTCCG
>NZ_JBHVWT010000151.1:0-1622 GCF_042882135.1 Streptomyces sp. NPDC058240 | reverse complement strand
CGATGGGCAACCCGCTACAACACCCGCCGACGGCACTCCCGCCTCGGCCAGATCAGCCCGATCGCCTACGAACAACGATCAACTACGCTGGCCACTGCCGCATGACAACCGGTGTCCACGATCAAGGGGAAGGCCCCACGGTCCAGAAGAAGTTGATCAGCGTGACCGCCGCTCCGCACAGGATCGCGGCACCGCACGAGACCAGCACCCCGGTCTTGCCACGGGACGCGAGATGAGGGTTGCTGCTGTTGGCTCCGAAACCCCAGACGATCGCCGAGATGATGAGCGCGAGCACGCTCAGGAACAGGCCGACGGTCATCACCGCGCCCACGATGTCGCGCAACTGCGCGATCCCCGGAAGCCCGCTACTGTTGGGGTCAATATCGATCACGGCTTGGTCCTCCTGTCGGCGTGCGGACGTGGCTCGTCCGACAGACAGGTGCACCGACCGAGCCCGTCCGCGACCGCAGACGGCGACCCCATCGGGACGGGGCGATGCGACGGAGGTCGGGAATGGCCGCGACGTACAATCGCAGTGAAGGCGAAGCGCCAGGCCGAGATTCCGGCACCGGTGTGAGGGAGGGGTCAGGATGTTCGGTTCGAAGAAGAAGTTCAACGATCTGATGGCGCAGCTCAGGCCCGACCTGAGTCGGGAATCGCTCGGCGTCGGGCCCGACTTCCCGGGCGTCGCCCCGAACCCGCTCCTGAGCAGTGATGCACGGAAGCGCAATGCGGAACTGCGTACGGGGGCGCTTGCGCTCGGCGTTCTCGTCGACTGGCGGGAGGTCAGCAGCGACGGCAGTCCACGCGTGGTCCTGATGTTTGACGTGGAGACCGCCGACGGCATCTCGTTCCGCGGTATCGCAGACGAAGACCTCACGATCACCGAGCTCACCCGACTCGCCCCAGGACAGACGTTGCCCGTGCGCTACCGGCCGGCCGTCATGGACCACTACGTCGCCCTTGCCCGGGACGCGGACCCCGCCCACGTGCAGCAGCTCTCTGACGAGATCGCGAGCCGCAAGCGGACCTGACCCGAAGCCATTGGCCGGATCCCCTAGGGCGTGTCTGGCAAAGGTTGAGCGTTCTGGCTGGAACTCTGGTCCCGTGTCGCGTTTTCAGTTGCTCTCGGATGCCCAGTGGTCGTTGATCGAGGGGATGCTCCCGAAACCGACGGGACGCCCGGGCCGGAAGTTCTCGGATGCGCGGTCGATGGTCGAGGGATCATCTACCGGTATCGGTGCGGGATCGCGTGGCGTGATCTTCCTGAGGTGTTCGGACCGTGGCAGACGGTGTGGACGTGGCATCACCGGATGGCTGTCGAGGGCACCTGGGACAAGGTGCTGGCGACGCTCACCGCGCAGGCGGACGCGGAGGGGCTGATCGATTGGTCGCTGTCGGTGGACTCGACGATCGCTCGCGCGCATCAGCATGCGACGAACACGATCCGCCCCACAGGGGGATGGGTCGAACTACACGAATCCAGCGGTCGAGCCGCCTGATCACGGGATCGGCCGCTCCAGGGGTGGTGGGGTGCCTCGAAGTTTCCGGACAGGGATCCAATAGGATCGCCCTGAGAAGGAAACGAGGAAGAAGTGGCGCCACCCAGCAAATACTCGCCG
>NZ_JBHVWT010000150.1:0-1681 GCF_042882135.1 Streptomyces sp. NPDC058240 | reverse complement strand
AGCCTGAATCCACCGCCTTGGATTGAAAAGGATCTTCTAACGGTTTTCTGAGCTCGTGCCGGGTCGGTGCTCGGTTTGGGGCAGGTGGTATCTGCTGGTCTGCCCAGCTTTTCCACGGGTTCGGTTCCGGTCGGGCCTTGAGGGCGGGGTGGACAGGGGTGTCAGATCAGTCCCGGTGGGCCGTGCGTGATGGCGAACATATGCGTCCAGGCTTGCTGCCAGGGCCAGTTGTGGGGCAGGTGCAGGGTGATGCGCCGTGCGGAGCGAGCGATCCGGGCCGGGACGTGGACCAGGTGGGCACGGATCGTGGCGGTGGTCGCCTTCGCGTGGAAGGTCGAGGTGTGTGCTCCGACGGCCCGCAGCAGGTTATAAGCCATCGCCCACAAGATGAGCCAGGCCGAGTTGGCGTGGAAGTGCCCGGAGGGCAGGTGGGCCAGAGCGCCGGCCTTGCTGTCCGCAATGACCTGCTCGACCACGGCGTGGTGGCGGTGTTCCCGTTCGGCCTGGAGCGTCCCGGCGGGGTTGTCGGTGAAGAAGGGGTGGTAGCGCCAGACGGGAAACAGCTCGCCCTGTTCTCCCACGACGGCGGGTTTGGCCAGGTCACGGACCCGGCGCACGATCAGCCGGGCCGTGACGCGTTCACTCTTGTTGCGGCTGGCGAACGCGGTGTATGCGGGTATCTCGGCGACCTCGGCGTCCGAGATGAGATCACCGGTGTCTGGATCTTCCACCGCGTTCGGGTAACTGATCTTCTGCCAGGCATCGTTGGGGATGCTGAGGACGGCCCGTTTGATGGACGGGTTCATACCAGTGGTGATGGAGAAGCGGGCTCCGGCCCGGCGGCAGGCTGCGATCACACCGGCGTTGTAGAACTGGGAGTCCGCCCGCAGGATCCGCATGCCGGTGCAGCCCGCCTCGACGGCGGTGGCCAGGGCCTCGCTCACGAGTTTCGGGGCGCCGCGGGCGTCGGCTGCCTTGCCGCGGCGCATCCGGACCGCGGCGATCACCGGCCGGGAGTGCGGGGTGCAGATCGTGGCGAGCAACGGGTGCAGAGTGCGGATGCCCTTGAACCGGCCGTACTCCGCGCCCTGCTTGGCCCGCCCGTAAACCCGTTTATGAGTGGAGTCGACGTCGATGAACGCCATCACACCGGCGCCCGGCAGCAGCGGCGTGTGTGCGGCCAGCGCGCCGAGGAACCTGCGGTGCACAGCGTGAAGTTGGAGAGCATGACCGTGGGTGAACACGCGCAGGAACGTGCCCAGTGTGGAGGGGGCACGGATACCGTCGAACACGGCCGGCATCGCACCGTGCCGCAGCAGGTGAAGGTCGTCGATGCTGTCCGCGCCTGCGGCCATACCGCCCACGATGCTGGTGACCTTGGCGTCCGCCGCCGCACCCGCGCCGTTGCCCGCCCCGGGCAGCTTCACCTTCTCGGCCACGAGGCGCGAAAGACCGCACCGCTCGGCCAGCCGCATCACCGGGACCAGCCCCGCATACGCGATCAGATTCCGGTCATCGAACGCAGCAGAGACCGCCGCCGGGGTGTGGGAAACTTTCATCTACGAGGTGCCTTGCTGATAGTGCGTGATGGTGGTGTGGTAACTCCCATCTTCGCAGGTCAGCAGGCACCTCTCTTCATTTCTCTATCCACAGGACCCGGGACAGCCGGTGGATCCAGGCT
>NZ_JBHVWT010000149.1:0-1704 GCF_042882135.1 Streptomyces sp. NPDC058240 | reverse complement strand
GGAGCTCGTTGGTACAGGCAGTCGTCCAAGACAGCTTGTACTCGAGGAGCTCCGTTGCCGTTTCATCATGTCCTGCCGGCCTCGGTGATGGCCATCACCCGTACGGTCACAGTGGCCGCGGGCCGGTTCGCGCCCGGGCATCTGGGCGAGCTGACGCCCGTCGTGCCGTTCGAGCTCATCGACGCGGTCCTGGCGGAGACCCGCTCGGTGCAGAGACGACTGCGCGATCTTCCTTCGCGGGTCGGGATCTACTTCCTGCTCGCGATGTGTCTGTTCCCTGAAGTCGGCTACCGGCTGGTCTGGGACAAGCTGACGGCCGGGCTGGCCGAAGTGCCGGTGGCCTCCCCGACGCCGAAGGCCCTGCGTGATCTGCGCCGACGACTGGGCAGTGCGCCGGTGCGGGCGTTATTCGAGGTTCTCGCGGGGCCTCTGGCACGGCCGACGACACCCGGTGTGCGGTTCGGGCCGTACCGGACTGTGTCATTCGACGGCTGCAGTTCCCAGAAGGTCCCCGACTCCGGGCGAAACAGGGCCTGGCTGGGGCGAACCTCCCATCACGGCTATCCCACACTGGAGTTGATGACGCTAGTCGAGACCGGGACACGGGCCCTGATCGGCGCAGTGTTCGGACCCACCGCCGAGGGCGAGACCAGCTATGCCTCGCGCCTGCTGCATCTGCTGCGGCCGGACATGCTCGTCCTGTGGGACAAGGGCTTCGACGGCAACGACTTCCTCGCTTCCGTCACCGCGACCCGCGCCCAGTTCCTGGGCCGACTCCGCAGCAACCGGCGTACCCCCGTCCTGACACGTCTCGCCGACGGCTCATACCTGTCGGTGATCGCCGCCGTGAAGGTACGTGTGATCGACGCAAACATCACGGTGACCTGCGCGGACGGCACCGTCTTCACCGGCTCCTACAGGCTGGTCACCACTCTGACCGACGCCCGCCGATACCCGGCGGCCGCGCTGGTGGGCCTCTACCACCAGCGGTGGGAACACGAATCTGCGTACTACGCGCTCCGCCACACGATCACGAACGGGCGCGTCCTGCGCTCGGGCGACCCGGCCGGCGTCGAACAGGAGATGTGGGCCCTTCTCACCCTCTACCAGGCCCTGCGCACCATGATGGTCGAGGCCGCCGAGTCGCTGCCCGGCACCGATCCGGACCGCTGCTGCTTCACCATCGCCCTCCAGACCGCCCGCGACCAGGTCGTCCAGGCCGCCGCCGTCATCACCGACCCCGCCGATGTCGGCCGCGTCGGGCTGATCGGGCACCGGATCCTGGCCCGTCTCCTGCCGCCCCGACGGCAGCGCGTCAGCACCCGCAAGGTCAAGTCACCGATGTCCCGTTACAGCACCCGCCATGACGACGGCAGGCCCGACACCAGCCGCACGATCACCGGTCTCGACATCAGCGTCCTCGAACCCCGCGAACCGCACCCTCAACTCCCCGCCATCTCCCGCGACGACCGGCACACAGCCCTCGCCGAGCGCCGACGTCACCGGATCCTGGCCCTGCTCGAGGAAGACCCCACCCGCCTCTGGCGCCCCCGTGACATCGCTTCCCACTTCGGCGACATCACCATGGAGACCATGTATCGGCAGCTCTCCAGATGGGCCGAGACCGGCCTCATCCACAAACTTGGCCCCGGCCTCTACGCCGCCACTGCATGGACCCCAACACCCCTTGCGTGACCTGCGAAA
>NZ_JBHVWT010000148.1:0-1847 GCF_042882135.1 Streptomyces sp. NPDC058240 | reverse complement strand
CCGACCCCAGACCTTACGTCTGGACCAAGACCGCAGACGAGATCCTCGAACGCCTCGCCAGCTATCTGAACAGAATTCCTGACTCAGAAGACTAGATCGATGCCAGAACACGGTCGAGCGCCGCCCGGCCCGCGGGTCCCCATGTCGGCTTGCCGCCGGGCAGGCCCCGCTCCCCGGCCTGGCCAATGAGAATGAGGACGAGGCTCTTCAGGGCAGCCAACCCTCGTGCGCGCCGGATCGTCGCTTCGTCCGCGTGCGCGTACGCGTCGAAGAACCGTGCAGCCGCCCCCTCGGGAAGGAGCACCCAGGCAGCCGCGAGATCGACCGCCGGATCGCCTGCGCACATGTCACCGAAGTCGATCACGCCCGAGAGCGTCCCGTCCGCGACGACGACATTCGCCGGGTGAAGGTCGCCGTGCAGCCATACCGGCGGGTCCTCCCAATCTGGAGCCGCAAGGGCCTCGTCCCAGACGTCCTGGATATTCCGGAGGTCAGCGGCAACGCCTTCGGAGGCGACTTCCTCGAGTGCCTTTCTGAAAGTGTCCGTGAGCGTTTTGAGGGGAACGCCACGATCCGGACTGACCGGTGCCTCGGTGGGCGCCTTCACATGGAGTGCCTTGAGGAAGCCCGCCAAAGTGTCGGCCGCGCGGTCCTGGCTGATTGGTGCGCGGTCGGCTGGTTCGCCGGGAACCCATGTCGCGATGGTCCATGGCCGCGGGAAGCGTGCGGAGGGTTCACCGATCCGCATGGGGGTCGGGACCGGTAGTGGAAGGCACGGGGCCAGGGTGGGCAGCCACCGGTGCTCGTTGCGCAGCAGGGACGGTGCTCGCTCCGTGCGCGGCATGCGCACGGCCAACTCGTCTCCGAGGCGCCATAGCTGGTTGTCCCAACCACCGACCACCTCACGCAGGCCCAACTCTGCAAGGTCCGGATGCTGCTCTCGCACCAGAGAGCGCACCAAGTTCTCATTGATCTCGAAGCTGTCCATGACCTCAGTCAACCATCGATGGCACGGGCAGCCGGACCTGATCAGCTGAGACAACTTCCGGCATTCATCCAGCCAGGACCACATCACCCGAGATTCCCGGCATCCCCACGTCTCAACTGAACTGGTCGCCGCACGTCAGCGGCCCGACGCCGAACCAGATCATTCAAGACGGGACACCCGCGCGGCCTACGAGCGGTACGCCCGGACGCTCCCGTGGTCGGCTGAGCCGATGCCCGGCTGGGAGAGCGACAAGCAGCTTCACAGCACCTACGTGCGAAGCCGGACAGCCCGGGGTGCACGGAGGAGCAGGCCGCCAAGGTGGCAGAGTTCCGAGCGCGACTGCTGGAGCTGACCGCGACTGTGGCGACGCACCTGTACTGGGCGACGCTCGGCGAGGAGGACGTGGTCGCGGCACGGATGGCGCTGAAGCACGCCCACGAGCCGGCCGAGGCATTGTCATGCCTGGCGGTGACATATCCGACCTGGACAAGAACCGTGCCCTTGCCGCGTGGCTGGAGCGGCAGCTGCGGCAGCTGCGGCAGACCCGGAGCCCCCCGGGTTCGTGAGCTTGAGGTCCAGGAGGAGCAGGAGCGGCGGCGTAGGGAGCGGGCGCGGGCTGAGCAGTCCTGGAAGATCCAGCCGAAGCGGTCAGGCGAGACGGCGTTGCTGCACCGCGGAGGGTGCACCTTGTACAACGCCCTGCTCGGGTTCATCAGCCGCGAGGACGCGGTGATCGCGTTGGAGGAGCCGGACATCGAGCCGTGTCAGAGGGCAGTAAGTAACGTGCTGCCCGATTCGCGCTTGCAGCTGGAGCTGTCGGGCTGGTGGTGGCCTCTCCGGGTGGCTATGGCCGCGGCTG
>NZ_JBHVWT010000147.1:0-1947 GCF_042882135.1 Streptomyces sp. NPDC058240 | reverse complement strand
CAGCAACGTCAACAACGTCCGGCTGAAGCTCAAGCGGCTGGCCGAACGCGGGATCCTGATCGAGCCCGAGCAGGGATTGTTCACCCAGCCGCGGCTATAGCCACCCGGAGAGGCCACCACCAGCCCGACAGCTCCAGCTGCAAGCGCGAAACGGGCAGCACGTTACTTACTGCCCTCTCAGATCGCCGCCCTGTGGCGGCTGGACGTGGCCCTGCGGGAGAAGACGCAGTGGAAGATGCTCTACGAGTCCGCCGCACGGGCCGACGAGGTGCTGTGCCTGAACGTCGAAGACCTGTACCCGCAGGACAAGCGAGGGAAGATCACCGCCAAGGGTGGGGCGACCGAGTGGATTCACTGGCAGTCCGGCACCGCCCAGCTGCTGCCCCGACTGATCGCCCGCCGTACCCGCGGCCCGCTGTTCCTCACCGACCGCAAGGCCCCTGCCGGAACGTCGACACTGGATGTGTGCCCGGAGACCGGCCGGGCCCGACTCTCCTACCGCCGGGCTGAAGAGGTCTTCGAGGAGAACACCCGCCTGCTGGCCAACCCCCTCGCCTCACCCGAGGACATCGAGGACCTGGACGGCTGGACACTCCACCGGCTACGGCATAGTGCCCTGACACACGACGCCGAGGACGGCACCTCCACCCCGATGCTGCTGGCCCGCTCCCGCCACGCCTCCGTCCGCTCCCTGGAGCGGTACGCCCGCCCCGGCGTTGACTCGGTCGCCCGACACGTCGCCGAACGCGACCCCGCTGCACGTCGCCGCACGTAAATCCGAGCGGATCAGGGCTTCAAGATCATCCCGTTGCCCCTTTGGCGCGTATCTCGGTCACACCCCCGGTGGGCAGCCCGGCTCCGCACCCCGCCCACCGGCCCGGCTCGCCGGTGGCCTTGTCCGGAAGGGCTGTTCTTTGACGTTTCGTGACATTGTCGTGAAGAGCGCCGGGCAGGAATCCCGCCGACCTGTGGTTCTGTGGGGAAGGTCCGCGGGACCAGTCGGCAAGGCAAGGAGAGAGCTGAGCATGCGTACCAACCGCACGTCCGTCGCCGTCGTCGCCATCGCTTTGGCAGCCATCGCAAGCGTGGGCACCGCGCGCGCCGCGACATCGTCCGATGCCGCCGCCCCGTCGGCCTGTCGGCCCGCCAACCACCTCGCGAAGATCAGGCAGGACCAAGCCAGTTCAGGGCACGTCCACTTCCGTGTCACCCTGACCGCGCCGAAGGGATACGCGGCGTGCCGACTGGCCGGCTCCCCGACCGACGTGGCCTTCGCGCACCACGGCACGCCGCTCGGCATCACGGCCGGAGAGTACGGCGATCAGACAGCCGTGGTCACCTTCGGCCCGGGCCGACCCGTCCACTTCGACATCCAGGTCTCCAACAACGGCCACGCCACCCCGGCGGACGAGGCGTCGTTCACCCTCAGGGCCCCGGATGGAGAGATCCCGGGCACCTCCGTCGCCGAAGGCCGGTTCGAGGTGACCGCCGGGACCGTCATCGGCCCGATCCAGCCCGGAGCCTGACTCTTCGGGCCGCTCACCGCGCGGGGCACCGACAGGGAGCGCGGCGGTGGTCCGACCGGTCGGTGAAGCGGCCGCGGAGCGTGCCGCCGGGTGGCATACCAGGGGGGCCGTTCCGAGTCGCCGCGGTGGAAGTTGTACTCCTCGTCGTCACCAACGATCGTGACGTCGCAGCCACACCCGAACCCGTCGTCGCCCTCCGGGTCGTACGCGCCGTCCTCGTGATGGGTGTTCAGTGTCACGGCCCTTGCCCCTTGACCCAAGGCCGGGTAGTTAACGTTTTCGCAGGTCATGCGCGCCAGTTGAAAGATTTCCGACGCAAGAGCAAAGGAGCTCGTTGGTACAGGCAGTCGTCCAAGACAGCTTGTACTCGAGGAGCTCCGTTGCCGTTTCATCATGTCCTGCCGGCCTCGGTGATGGCCAT
>NZ_JBHVWT010000146.1:0-1952 GCF_042882135.1 Streptomyces sp. NPDC058240 | reverse complement strand
ATGACAATTTTGAAAACACAATTTCGTTTCTCCAGTATAACACAAAACGTGATTTTTGAAGCAAAACGGTTCCTCTTTATGGAGCCGTTTTTTTTATTTCCCGAAGGGTTATTTGTCAGAATGACAAACCGATTTCGAGCCGGCGAGAACCCATTGTCACACCACGATTTAGGGGGTGTGTATAAATGGGCACTCTCTGTGAAATTTGAAGCTTTGAAATTCCGAATGGCGCACTTATACACTCTGTCGAGTGAGTGCTAAAATGCTGAAGCATTTCCGTCAAGCGTGTGGAGGAATCTTGTAGAGAGATATAGCATAGATACCCGTATCTCTAGAGATATTTTGGTATATCCCTGCTATATCTATGGGGTATCTATGCTATATCTTTGGCTTCAAAAACGGCACCTGTTCTAAGAGCATAGAAACTCAACAGGCACAGCCTGTTTGACACCCTTTTTTTTAGGGTGGCACCGAGTTTCCTTATGCTCTTTTTCTCTGAAGCTAAACCTGTTTTATATGTCGTAGTCTTTTTATTGGGAGTGACCCCTTGCTGTACAATTTCCGGAGGTGCCGATAAGGGACGAATTTTCCCTTGTCGGTTGCCTTTGGGGATTGTAAGGGGTGGAGGCTCGGAATCAAAAGGAAACGAAATATCATTCCGAGTGTGCTTCTTTTTTCTGTTCTTGAATTCTATTATTTCCAATGTTAGAATTATGTTAACAACTTGTTAGGAGTGTGTTTGGATGGAAGAGAAAAAACAAATTGGACCTCGAATTACTGTTGAAACATTTAAAAAGCTAGAGTTATTAGCCGAACATTTTACAAAACACAATGAATTTGGAAGAGTTTCAAAAGATGCTGTAATTGAGTTTGCTATTAAGGAATTGTATAGGGACTATTTGGGAAAAGGACGCTAATTTTTGTTGAAAAACTGACTTCGGATTTGGGGTTCTTTATTATTAACTTGATTTTAATTAAACATTACAGGAAAAATTGAGGGGAAATGGATGGATAAACGCAATGGTGACGCGGTTTTCATAGCTCCAAATGATGTTGTAAAAGTGACCACTATGAATCACGTCATTGAAGTTCAGCATATGGAGAAGATGAACCGGAAAAATAATATCAAAAAATTGGACAAGGATAGGTTTGTAGACCTCTCTACTGGGGAGATCCGGGAGTTCGAGCATTCGGAAAATCGGCAGGAAAATTATAATTCTTTGAGACAAACCTTTAAGAAGCTGCGTTATTTGATAAATAACAATTTTATAGGACGGCCAAATGAATTACATATAACTTTGACATACAAGAAAAATATGACGGACACGAAAAAACTTTATAGTGATTTTCAAAATTTTATCGACAGGTTGCGTTATAAATACAAGAAAGAAAGTTCGATAGATTATTTATCGGTGGTAGAGCCACAAGGACGTGGAGCCTGGCATTGTCATGTTTTAATGCGCTTTAATGATTTGGATAAGATTTATATTAAAAATGCTGAATTAAGGAGTCTATGGGGTTTAGGATTTGTAACAATCAAGTCATTAAAGGATATAGACAACATAGGAGCCTATTTGAGCGCTTATTTGACTGATATAGACCTAGAAGATGTCCAAGACAGGGAAACAGCCTTAAAAGTGGCTTCAGAGGGCTGTGAGGTGCAAACAAAGATCGTAGAAGGTCGGGAAAAGAAATTTTTAAAAGGCGGACGGCTGCACATGTATCCTTCCGGAATGAATATGTATCGAAAATCAAAAGGGATTGTTAAGCCGGAACGGGAAGAAATGAAGTTCGGAGACATAAAAAAAGTAGTGGGTTCGGCAAAACCACACTACGAGAAAAGTTATCATGTCGAAAATGACAATTTTGAAAACACAATTTCGTTTCTCCAGTATAACACAAAACGTGATTTTTGAAGCAAAACGGTTCCTCTTTATGGAGCCGTTTTTTTT
>NZ_JBHVWT010000145.1:0-1993 GCF_042882135.1 Streptomyces sp. NPDC058240 | reverse complement strand
CTCGTCCGACAACGTCAACTCAGCCTTCGGCCGCCCCGTCCGTGCCATAAGGCAAGCCTACACATCTGAACAGAATTCCTGACTCAGAAGACTAGCGGTGGTTTGTTGACAGGGGGTCAGGGTCGTAGTAGGTCGGTAGCAGAGGAACGTCCTCGCCGCCTGGGGGCTGTGATGGCCCGTCGTCTGCCGTGTCCGCCCGCTCCGGGGCCACTGGAAGCCTATGCGGCACGCTTCGATGACCTGCTCTCCACACTGGCACAGCGCCACGGGTTCCGCGAGCACCTCGCGGGGCTGCTGCTACCGCGGGGCCGGAACAAGACCCTGACCTGTCTGGCCGGCACGGAGCCGGTGGTCGGTGCCCAGCACCCCTCGGTGCAGAGGTTGCAGTTCTTCCTGTCGGAGTCGACGTGGGACCACGAGCGGGTCAACGCCCGCAGGGTGGAACTGCTGCTGGCGGATCCCGCGACCGCGCCGCACGCGGGCGGGGTGCTGGTGATCGACGACTCCGGGGACCGCAAGGACGGGACGGCGACCGCACACATCGGGCGGCAGTGGCTGGGCCGGCTGGGCAAGACGGACAACGGCATCGTGACGGTGACCACCTGCTGGGCCGATGAGAACCTCTACTACCCGCTGCACGCGGTGCCCTACAGCCCCGGCCATCACTTTCCCAAGGGCAGGAGCGATCCCGGCTTCCGCACGAAACTGCAGATCGCCGCAGAACTCGCCCGCACCGCCAAGGCCACCGGGGTGGCCTTCCGGGCCGTGGCCGCCGACTGCGCCTACGGCGACCAGGACAGCTTCCGCAGACAACTCAGCGAGGCGGAACTGCCGTTCGTCATGGCCCTCAAACCGAGCCACGGCACCTGGGCCTACGGCAAGGACGCCTACACCCCCGCCGACGCCGCCCGCGCCCTGACCTGGACGGATCCCGAGCATCCCGGCGACTGGACTGCCATCGAGCGCACCTTCCGCGACGGACACACCGAGACCTGGTGGGCCGCCGATGCCCATCTCGGCTGGTGGGGACCCGATAGAAACGTCCGCCTGATCGTGGCGACCGCAGACCCGGCCACCCTGCCCGCGAAGGCCACCTGATACCTGGCCACCGACCTGCCCCGCCCCGGCGGCCCCCGCGAGGCCGATAGTCCCGAACCCGCCGCTGACCTGCACGAAGTCGTCCGGATCTACGGCATCCGACACTGGATCGAGCAGAACTACAAGCAGGTCAAGGACGAACTCGGGTGGGCCGACTTCCAAGTCCGTTCCGATACCGCCATCCGCCGCCACCAGACGTTGGTCACCTGCGCGTTCTCGTTCTGCTGGGACACCTGGTCCACTCAGCCTCCGGACCCGGATCCCGTCGTCGTCCCAGCGGCCCGGCCGGCTGCCACACCGGCCGGACTGGCTGAGAGGGGGCCCCAGCAGACCCCACCAGCCCCAACCGGCAAGCCGGCCGCAGGCGATTCGCGCCGTCCGGGCCCGGCTCGACCCCTGGACCACCCTCCAACGCTGCTGGCGAGCCTGGAGCAACGCACCCCCGCCACCCGAACTCCAAACCCTGATCAACGCCGTCGGCGCAGGCCACCCACTCGATCTCTACTCCTCGGTCTAACAAACCACCGCTAGGTGGCTGGCGGATCGAACCCCGCCCGTTCACGGTCGAGATCGGCGCCTCCTCCCGCGACACCGCCTACGGAGCCGTCCTCCAGGGCACGGGCGCCGCGCCCGGCGCCGGCCTGGGCGCGATGTCCATCTTCGGTGAATAGCTCGACCATTCCGTGGTCGGCTCGTTCCTGCTCGACTCCCTCGCCCGCACGCAGGCCCCCTCGCCGCGACTGATTCGAACCTCCTTCAGGCTGCCCGCGACGTACCCCTGGTCGGGTCTGTCAAACGAGCGGCTCTGACAAGATTTCCGTAGCCGTTGATCGTGCCTCGGTGTGGATCAGTTGAGCAGGATGCGGTGGCGGAGGAGGCGGAAGCCGGCGCGGCC
>NZ_JBHVWT010000144.1:0-2174 GCF_042882135.1 Streptomyces sp. NPDC058240 | reverse complement strand
CTTCTCCGCCACCGCGCTCAACGTGATCCGGCTCGACGCCCACTGGACCACCGGGCCACTCGACCGCGCCCGCCACAGCAGGCTCGAACGACTCAGCTACCAACTCTCCGCCTGACGAATTGCGCAGCAGAGTCTGGTGGGCGGTGACGCTACGGGGCCGCCTCGTGCGGCCGTAGTCGCACGAGGCTGCCCGGGCGCTTCAGTTGAGTTGTGCCTCAGCGGAAAGCGGCGATGCTACGGGCGACCCAGTTGTTGAAGGGGCGCGGAGCGCGACCGAGGACTCGTCCCACGTCCGAGCTGATCCGCAGTTCGGCGGGGTTCGGGGCGGAGATGATGTCCAGGGTGTCGTCGGCGAGCTCCGGCGGCACGAACTGGGTCATCGCGGCTTTGGCCTCCTCGCGGGTGAGTTCGTGGAACCGCACCGCCGAGCCGAGCGCGGCGGCGATGGCCTCCGACTGCTGACGGGGCGTGATCACCTTGGGCCCGGTCAGCTCGAAGATTCCGCCGGTGTGCCGGTCGTCCAGCAGGCAGGCCGCCGCGACCTCGGCGATGTCCGCCGGGTCGATGATCGGAACCCCGACATCGCCGAAGGGTGCGGCGACCGTCCCTTGCGTGCGGACGGACTCCGCCCACGCCAAGGCGTTGGAGGCGAAGCCGCCCGGCCGTAGGACGGCCCAGTCCAGGCCGGACTCTCTCAACGCGTCCTCCACCGCGCGCATCGCGATCCGCGACGGGCCGAGCGGCCTGGTCGCCACGCCCTGCGAAGAAAGCAGGACGACTCGGCGGACCCCGCTGGCAGCAGCCAGGTCGATAATGTCGGTAGGCCTGGCTTCGGGTGCGTGCAGGTCGCCGGACAGCAGGAGGAATAGCGCCTTCGCCCCGTCCAAAGCGGGGGTGAGGCCCTGCGGCTCGGCCAAGTCAGCCGACACGTGCCGGACCCCGTCCGGCATTGCCGCCGCGTGCCGTGACACCGCCGTCACCTGCTCGCCCGCCTTGGCTAGGGCCTGCGTCAAAGGCTGGCCCACATTCCCGGTAGCCCCGGTCACCACGATCATGTTCAGCTCCTAGTCCGTTGTGCACTGCGGCAATTGACGCTAGGAGACAGGCTTACTTTTCGTAAGAACACACCCAGAGGTAAGCTCCGGACATGAGGGAAGGTGCGCAGCTGACGCAGGCCGAGGCGGGCAATCGGTATGAGGTGTTTCACACCGACTGCCCTGCGCGCGACGTGGTCGACCACGTGACCAGCAGGTGGGGTATCTGGGTGCTGATCTCCTTGCGGAGCACCGACCTTCGGTTTTACGAGCTGCGCGACAGCATCCAGGGCATCAGCGAGAAGATGCTCGCTCAGACACTGCGCGCACTGGTCCAGGACGACCTGGTCTGGCGGAAGGTCGAGCCTACGACGCCACCCCAAGTCACCTACGGGCTGACTGAGTTCGGCCAAGACGTCGGTGCGCCGCTGACAGACTTGTTCGACCGGATCACACAGCGGCTGGCAGCCAGCGGGGCGTCCGCCACGGAGCGGCTGAGCGCAACAGGTCAAGCGAAGCAGCTGACCACCCCAGGCCCTCAACAGCTTCATCATTTCGACGACGAACACTGACCATGAATCGCCCCGGGTTCGGTAGAGATCTCAGATTGTGGTTGTGACCTGGGGTTTCGTGAGTTCCCTGTAGTAGTTGGCTTCGTGCTCGGCGGGTGGGATGTGCCCTATCTCTCCGTGGAGCCGGCGATGGTTGTACCAGTCGGCCCACTCGGCGGTGGCGAGCTCGACCTGGGAGAGCGTCTTCCAGGGCCGCTGGGGTTTGATCAACTCGGTTTTGTAGAGGCCGATGACTCTGCTGCGTAATTCGTCAGGCGGAGAGTTGGTAGCTGAGTCGTTCGAGCTGGCTGTGGCGGGTGCGGTCGAGGGGGCCGGTGGTCCAGTGGGCGTCGAGTCGGATCACGTTGAGTGCGGTGGCGGAGAAGGCGTGTTGGAGGCGGACTTTCGGTAGGCCGCGGTAGCGGGCCCGGCGGATGCCGGTGATGTCGAGGGCCTGGTTGATGGTGCCCTCGACGCCGGCCCGGAGGGCGTATTTGTTCTTCCAGGTGTCGGTCTTCTGCTCGGCGCGGGCTCTGGCGAGGTTGTCGTGGAGTTCTTCGGGCCTGAGGGTGAGCATGCGACGGCCGAT
>NZ_JBHVWT010000143.1:0-2205 GCF_042882135.1 Streptomyces sp. NPDC058240 | reverse complement strand
CAGCCGCGGCCATAGCCACCCGGAGAGGCCACCACCAGCCCGACAGCTCCAGCTGCAAGCGCGAATCGGGCAGCACGTTACTTACTGCCCTCTCATGTGGTGCACCAGGGCGGCGAAGCCGGCTATGGCATGTGCCATTTCAACGCTGCTCATCCCGATCGAAGCCGCTGGGAGGGGCAGACAGGGGGCCTGGTCACGGATTCGGTAGCCGCGGCAAGGCCCGCGGGGCCCTGCCGCGACCAAGGACAAGCTGGGTACCGAGCACAACACAGCGCGAGACTTCCCTGCCCCCGTGGTTCCTGTGGGGGAGGGAGCGCTGCGCCTCGTTGCTGTGCGGGCCGCGCCGGTCGGGTGAATGACCGGCGAGTGGCGCGCCCGCCCGCCGGCGGAAGGGCGACCATCGGGGAGAGGCCATATCCGAAGGAAGGGGCTTTTCCATGAGTCGTGCACTGATCATCGTTGATGTGCAGAAGGACTTCTGCGAGGGCGGCAGTGTTCCGGTGAAGGGCGGCGCGGGCCGGGCCGCCGCCATCGCCGAGCTGGTCCGACGCCCCGACGAGCAGTACGCCTTCGTCGTGGCCACCCGTGACCACCACATCGACCCGGGCGCCCACTTCTCCGAGAATCCCGACTTCCATGACTCGTTCCCCGTGCATTGCATCGTCGGCAGTGAGGGAGGCGAGTTCCATCCGGACTTCGCGCCCGCCGTGGACTCCGGGCACATCGACGAGGTCGTCTTCAAAGGCGCGCATTCCGCCTCGAAGAGCGGTTTCGAAGGCTTCACACAGGACGGTACGACGTTGTCCGACTGGCTGAGAGCCCGCGATGTCACCGATATCGACGTCGTCGGCATCGCGACCGACCACTGTGTGAAGGCGACTGCACTGGACGGAGCGCGCGCGGGCTTCACGGTGCAAGTCCTGCTCGACTACACCGCCGGTGTCGCCGCCGACACCACGCGCACCGCACTCGACGAACTGCGCCGGGCCGGCGTCGCGCTCAGCGGCGAACCTGTTGTCGCTACCTGAATACGTCGGCCGTAAGCGGCTGCCCGGGAATGATGTCGGCGCCTCGGTGCTTGTGCTGTGCTGGCGGCAGTCCAGCCCGTCAGCGGGAGGAGCGTCCAGGCCTGCCGACCTTGTTGGCTGGGCCTGCACGCAACGGGCCTCTTCGGGCGAGCAGTGTCTCCGCAACCACATACCTGCCGAGAGGCCCGTTCCATGCGGAGGAAGGCCACGCAGTCCGGCGCTATGGCCTCCCAGTTCTCGCAGCGTGGTGCCGCGCCCGCCCGCGAGCAGCGGGCGGGAGGCAGATCCGACCGGGGCGCCTGCGGGGGAGACCACCCCTGGGCGGCGGCCGTCGAATCGGCGGGTTCGTCGTGCGGGGGCACCGCGGGACGAGGTGCTTCCTTGTCCGTGAACTGTGTCATGACCGTGCCCCCGTCTCCGGCGTGGGGGCGGGCAGGTCGACCGGTTCCTGGTCGAAGTCGGCCGAACGGCTCACCGCTTCCCACCTGGCTGCTTCCTCCAGCTGGCCGCGTGCGTAGTCCTGCGCCATCTCGACGGCACCGGCCCCAATGACGAGGTGAGAGGGCGGGGCCGGGTGCTTGACCACGCGTACCAGGATGTCGCCGGCCCGCTTCGGGTCGCCCGGGGCATTCGCGCCGCTGAAAAGGCGCACCATCTCACCGACCGTCGCGTCGTACTCCGATGCGACGTCCGGGGTCTGCATCGAGGCTCCGGCCCAGTCCGTGGCGAACCCGCCCGGCTCCACGACCAGGTACTTGATGCAACCAACGAATTCATACGGAGCCAACACGATTGGTGGCACCGCCAGCACGAGGAACAGGACGGTCCGGCGCACATGGCAGCCAGAACGGAGGCCTTCCGGATCCGCGGCCAGGCATTCGAAGCCGTTCACCAGCTCCGCCTGCTCGTACCCGATGATGGCCTGCATGCACGGGCAGAGCAAACCATCGGGATCATCGGTGCTCTTCACCGCGCAACAGACCGCGAAGAACTGCGGACGAAGTCGGTCGAGGCACGGGCGTCCCTCAACTCCTTCGTTGCACACGCTTCAGCCCAGATCAGGTAGACAGCCGACGGTTCTCGGAGGGACTGTAAAACGATCGGTGTAACTCCTGATCAAGGAAGATGCATCGATGACCAGTGAGAACGTGACCGAGGCCGAGTCCGTCGAGCCGTC
>NZ_JBHVWT010000142.1:0-2278 GCF_042882135.1 Streptomyces sp. NPDC058240 | reverse complement strand
TCAACGCCTTCGACATCACCTTCGACGGCCGGCTCTCCGCAGCACGCCAGTAACTCCAACAACCTGAGTTACACCGCTCGTTTGACAGACCCGGCCCAGGCCGCTCAGGTCCCGCAGCAGAGGCAGAGCCCCGTCCTTGAGGCCCCCGCCGCGCAGGAGGTGGAACTCGCACAGTTGCGTGCCGGTGAGCCGCAACCGGTCTCCCGGGTGCCTTCATCCGCCTCTGGACGGCCGTCCGAACCGGCACCGGACGATGCCAGGGCCGACGGGCGCCTCGCGGACGCCTACCGGGCCTGGCTCGCCACCTATGCCTCCGAGCCGACGAGCGAGCAGTTCGCTCTCTGGCTCCAGGACCGGTACGGCATCGCCACCGCAGCCGGAGCCCCGTTGTCCGACGAGCAACTGGAGCCCCTGCTGCGAGTGCTGAAACAGCACGGAGCACCCGCGCCGGAAGACGGACCCGGCTCCGACGCTCCCCGGGACGCAGCCGACGAAGAGACATGGGCCGACTACTTCTACAACGCCTGGCTCACATACGCGGCGGAGCGAGGCACGTCCGCCGACGCTGCCGCCCTTGCCGAGTATGTGTACCAGCGCGACGGCATCCTGGGAGCCACCGGGCAGCCTGTCACCGCAGACGAACTGAGGGGCTACGTCGTCCTGTTCCAGGAGCGGGAACAGGACGACGACGGGACTGAGCCTGCTTCGCAGCGCCAGGTTCAGTACAACGGCAACCACGACCCCGAGGCCGGTCCGGTACCGGCGGCAGCGGACCAGGCCGCCGAGACGGCCCCCGACCACGAGGGCGAGGAGAGCCACGATGAGGGCTCCCTCCCGAGCAGCCCCGACGACGCCCCAGGGGAGCAGCCCGGTACGCCACCATGGTTCGCCGTCGGCCAGCAGGATCAAACCCGGGCGACGGAACGGCACACGGTGCACGCGTCCGGTGGTGAGAGCGGCAGCCGCGGCATCGTGCAGGTGCGAGTCCCGGACGCCCGTGATGAGGACGAGCCCGACACCGGGGAGTCGGCCCCGGTCCTCCGTGAGAGCGAGGCCGTGCAGGAGGCTGAGCAGGAGGACGGCTCTCACCTGACGGGCCCGGCACGGGTGGAATTCCACTACAGGCAGTTGCCGCCGGAGGAGCAGGAGCGTTCGGCGAAGGCTCTTGCTCCGGTCCTGGCGGAGCGCTGCGGCTACCAGGAGGGCACGGTGCGGAAGTACCTGGGGAAGATCAAGCGGGCTGCCAGCGTGTGACGTTCCACTGCTGTGGAATGCGGGCGAGCTACCCGGAGCGCTGCACAGGGGTGGGGGTGGAATTCCAGGGATTCCACCCCCACCCTCTTTTGCTGTCCGGGCCCCGCGTGTGTGCCCGGGGTCGCTGACTTCCGGCACTGGGTCAGTGGGTGTGCGGTCGGGGAACACTGGGGTGAGGCCTGGCACTGACTCAGGGATGGAACGCTTTGACCTGCGATTTTCCAGCGTGGGTCAGTGTTTGGGTCATACCCCGCTCGCGTCTTCCGCGCTGCTGTCGCCGCTCGTCGAGACGTGGGCGGTGCTGTCGGCGGGCCCTGGCCAACAGCGGGGGACTGGTCGTTCCATGTGGGTGCGGCAGGGTGGAAAACGGGAACGACCTCGCCGCGGCGGGCGCAGCCGGGGTGGAATTTTCCACGTCCCCGGTGGCGTTTCGGTCCGCGCGGTGGCTGGGCTGGTGACCGGATTCTCCACCTTGCTGCGGGCGCCTTCGGCGAGCGAGGACTTGGGTGGCGAAGGGTGGAACGCACGCGTCTCCCGTTGCGTTGCGTGACGGTCCGTCGGTTACGTCGGGGGCTCGTGGCCGGCCCTGCGGGGGCGTGGCGGGCGGGCCGCTCGGGGTGGGCGCTCGCAGGGGTGGCCGCGCGGCAGAAGGACGGTCCTGGGTGGGTGGTTGGGTTGATCAGTCCGGGGGCAGCGGCGTACCGCGTCGCGGCGGCGGGCGGTTCCCTCTCCGCAGCAGCGGCCAGACTTTCAGTGGAACTTGAAGTGTGGTGGTTGGTGTATCACCCTCGCCCCATGAGTAAACCGGACTTTGCAGCACTGCGGAAACGGGTCTAGAAGGCCGAGAAGGTTGCCGACGGCTACAGGACCGAGCTGTACGAGGCGGCCGTCACCGAAGCCATGAAGTCGACCGTGTACGGTCACGTCTCCTGAAGTTCCCCCACGATCACGGACAGCGAATGTTTACGCTGCGTGGGTGAGATCTTGGGCCGCCAGGGTCCTGGTCTCGATCGGGGTGACGTAG
>NZ_JBHVWT010000141.1:0-2348 GCF_042882135.1 Streptomyces sp. NPDC058240 | reverse complement strand
CCGGCGAGTATTTGCTGGGTGGCGCCACTTCTTCCTCGTTTCCTTCTCAGGGCGATCCTATTGGATCCCTGTCCGGAAACTTCGAGGCACCCCAGAGCAACTCGGGTTACAGGTCGGTGCCATGCTGGGACGCGGCGGTTGCCGGGTATGGCGTAGGCGCTGTCCTGCGGATCTTGGCTGCCCAGCGATCACACTCCGATGAAGCTCACTGTTTCTGTCATGTCCGCCCGCCCAGTACGCAGATGTGGCACGCCCTCCTTCTCGAATCCGACTGCGACACCGCAGAACAGTGCGAGCCCATCATCGGCTCCGACTGTCTGGGTGACAGTCTTGCGATACATCGTCCACATCACCTGGGGGCAGCTGTGCAGCCCTTCCGCCCGTAGCAACAGCATGATCGTCTGCAAGTACATCCCCGCGTCTCCCCACTGCCCGGGCCCCATCGCGCGGTCGAGGTAGCAGAACAGTACAACTGGTGCCCCGAACGCCTCCGAGTTCAAGGTGGCGATCTTTTTGGGCCTCTCGGGGTCGTCGCGCTCAATTCCCAGCGCTGCGTAACGTTGGGCGGCCGCGGCGGAGAAACGGTCCAGATACGGCGAGGTCAGGTCGGCCGGGTACATCGGGTACTCCCGCTCATCCCCCAGGTCTCCGGCCAGTGCCCTGGCCGTCGCGCGCCTCTTCAGTTCGGCCAAGGGATCGCCGGTTACGACGTACACTTGCCACGGCTGGAGGTTCCCGCTTGACGGAGCTCGCGTAGCTGCAGACAGCACTCGTTCGAGTATCTCCATGGGTACCGGCTCATCGCTGAACGCCCGCACGGCCCGGCGACTGTCCACGGCTTCGTACACATCCACGTTCTCTCGCCCTCTCGCTCAACAACAAACCACCTCAACCTTATTCAGCAGTCAGCGCCGACCATCACTTCGCACTGGCAATCTCCTGACGGGCAGTTGAGTCGTTGACAGGACTGTGGGTCAAAGAGGTGATCTGACTGATGCTCAGTGGAAGCGGCTTCAGCCACTCCTGCCCGTGAGCAATGGGCGTTGTGGGCGGTGGTGGGACCATCGACAGGTGATCAACGGTGTGCTGTACCGGATCCGGACGGGTATGCAGTGGCGCGATCTGCCGGAGCGCTACGGCCCATGGAGCACGGTGCACGAGCGGCATCGCCGCTGGTCGGCGGACGGCACTTGGGAGCCGCTCCAGCAGGTCCAGGCGGATGCGGATGCGACTGGCGACATCGACTGGGACGTGTCTGTGGACTCGACCTCGGTGCGAGCCCACCAGCACGCGGCCGGAGCCCGGCTGGCGCCGCCGCCGCATCTCAAAGGGGGCTCCGTCAAGGCGGTCAGGACCGCTCGGATCCGGGCGGAACTGGTCGACCTCTTGGCGGAGGTGGTGAGGGAGGTGAAGCGCTCGGCCGTTCACACGGCGGCTTCACCACCAAGCTCCACCTGAGCGCGGAAGGCCGCTGCCGCCCACTGTCGATGCTGATCACGCTCGGGCAGCGGGCAGACTGCACTCAGTTCGAGCCGGTCATGGCGGATCCGTGTTCCGCGTCTGGCTCTCGGTCGACCCCGCACCAAGCCTGACCAGGTCAGCGCGGACAAGGGCTACAGCAACCGCCGTAACCACGCCTACCTGCGTGGACGAGGTATCCCGCACGTCATTCCGGCGAAGGCCGACCAAGCGGCCGGCCGCCGCGCGGCAGTGCCGGGTGGCCGGCCACCCTGCTTCGACAAGGAGCGGTACAAGAAGCGCAACACCGTCGAGCGGGCGATCAACCGGCTAAAGAACTTCCGCGCGGATTGCCACTAGTGTGATGCGCCAGAAATTCTGATGGTTAGTTACTACCCTGTTGCCATGGTGCATCCGGGTCCTTCCGCTGTGGAGATCGCGTTGTCCGAGTCCGAGCGCGCTGAGTTGGAGCGCCGGACGAAGATGTCGGACCGGCGCTCGGCTGAGAGGGCCCGCATCGTCCTGGCCTGCGCTGACGGCATGTCAAACGCGGGTGTCGCACGGATCGTCGGCGTTCAGGCCAAGACGGTTGGCAAGTGGCGTCGGGCTTTCGCGGCAGAGCGGATGGCCGGGCTTGAGGACGCCGGCTGGATTGGGCGGCCGAAGGCCGACCTGGTCCTGGACGAGGCTGAGCGGAGGCAGCTGACGCAGTGGGCGCGGCGGGCGAAGACCGCTCAGTTCTTTGCGTTGCGGGCCAAGATCGTGCTGCGCTGCGCGGAGGGCGGGACGAACCAACAGGCCGCGGCCGACCTCGGTATCGACAGGTCGACCGTGGACCGCTGGCGGGCCCGGTTCATCGCCAAACGCCTCGACGGTCTGCATGACGAGCC
>NZ_JBHVWT010000140.1:0-2396 GCF_042882135.1 Streptomyces sp. NPDC058240 | reverse complement strand
GTGTTTCACCCGGTGGCGGGGGTGAGGCGGCTGCGGACGAAGGGCCCGGTCGCAAGAGCGAGGACGGTGAAAGCGGTGAGGCGTTGCAACCCCGGATGGGCCGGCGGTGGGGCTCTTTTGCGTTCCTGGTCTGACGTCGCTGTGACGGCGTACCGTCTGAGCTGTGAGCGAGCATCTCGGAGACAAACTGTCCCGGCTCCGTCGGCTGTCGGACCTGACACAGGAAGAGCTGGCGGAGAAGTCGGGCGTGTCCGTCGACGTCATCCGCAAGCTGGAGCAGAAGCGCAAGGGGTCCGCACGCCTGCCGACACTGCATGCGCTGGCCGGCGGGCTCGGTGTTGAGCTGACGACGCTGCTGGGTGACCCTCCCGGCGTCCCGTCAACGGGGGAGTCCGACCCGCCACAGTTGGTGGCCGTTCGTCGAGCTGTTCACCCGCTCATGTTCGCCCCTCCGCAGGAGTCTGACGGGGCGGAGGTCCTCACGCCTTCACTGCTGCGGGCCGAGATCGCTGACGCGTGGTCCATGTACCACTCGGCAGAGTTCCCACAGCTTCTGAACCTGCTGCCTGGAATCCTTGCTGACGCACGTCTCACGGCGTCGCAGGGGTCTGACGGGGGGCAAGCGGCACTCGGCAAGGCGTTCCAGCTGGCCGGACACCTGAGCATCCGCCTGGGCAAGCTCGATCTTGCCCTTGCCGCCCTGGAGCGTGCCATAGCTGCCGCGGAAGCCTCCGAGGATCCTCTCCTTGTCCCGATGATCTGCAACTCCCTGGCGTGGGCTTACCAGAGGTCCAACCGGCTGGACGACGCCAAGAGCATCGCCCTGTACGCGGCCGATGGCCTGGAGCAGGACGGGCTCACTGCCGACGCGTCGGGCCTGCGCGTGTGGGGCGGCCTGACTATGAGTGCTGCTACCTCGTACGCCCGGCTGGACAAGTACGACGATGCGGACAGGATGATGCGCGCTGCGGAGAAGGCCGCCGGCCGTCTGGCGAAGATGCCGCCCACGGAGGGGGACGGGCGTCTCTTGTCCGTCTTCAGCAAGTCGTCCGTCCGCATCGAGCGCGTACGCCTGGCAGTACAGCACGACCGGCCGGAGGAGGCGCTACGTCTGGCTAAGGGTATGAGGCTGAGCAAGGACACACCGCCCTCCTGGCGCACCTGGTTGCTCCTGGACGTCGCCCGCGCACACACCGACGTCGACAATGCGGACGGCGCTGTCAAGGCCCTTGAGAGCCTTCGGCGGGTCGCCCCGACATGGATGCGCCATCACACGCTTGCCGTGGCCATCGTCCGCGATCTTCTCGCGCTCCCACATCACCCGCCGGGGCTACGGAAGTTGGCTGACTTCCTAGGGATCGCGAAATAGCGTCGCGAAACTAGGACGTGGCATCCCTGTGCTGAAGCCGCACAAGGCGAAACCCTCTGGTCACAAGCCAGTGGCGGAGGTGCAGGGATGATCAGCAGTGCGCAATCGGGACCAGTCTTCTTGAGCGACGGCGGCTTACAGAACGAACCCCGGGCGGCGACCGGGTGCGCCGTCTGCAGGGCCCTGAAGAAGCAATGGTGCCAGGCGACGGACAAGAACGATCCCGCCTACAACATGTCGCACGCCGCCGACTTGGCAATTGAGATCAGCCGACACCCGCACTCGGAGACGGGGGCCCGGGTATGAGTCCCCGGATGCTCGTCCGCAGCGTCACCCACCGCATCGTCCAGCACCCGGACACCGACGTCACGTACGAAGCGGAATGCCTCGCATGCAAGTGGGAGGCCACCCCCTCGACGGACGCCGACGCGGTCGACGTCGAGTGCATGTCCCATGCCGGCCGGAGCAATCACCGGAGCTTCCGACGACTCGTCACCGGCTTCGCTTTCGTCGTCCGTGACGGCGAGTGACACCGCCCTCACCGACTCCGCCCAACGCGGTGCTCCTGATCTCCCGCTAGTCGCGCCGACCAGCCGCTAGCGGGCACCTCCCCGAACCTATGACCGTCGGCGGTCCGGGTCCGGGCAGGCATTCAAACCCACCATCACGAAGACCGGCATGCCCGAAAAAGAAGAAGACCAGTCTTCTCACCCGTTCCCCTTCCCCCGCCGTCGCCGGAGCCCGCACCGGACAGCACCGAGTGCGTCCCCTGCGGCACCACCACGGGGGGATGTGTGGATCCGAATCGGCACGGGTGGAAATTGTTGAGCTAACCCCAGACCCGCACTCAGAGCGTCACCCCCTGGCGTGCGGTGGGCGACGGAGGCCGGCTCTCCTCGTGAGGTCGACAGCCGGCCCCCGCTCGTCCATACGTGAACCGCCCCGGGTTTGATGGAGATCATCAAGACCCGGAAGGATGCCAATCATGGCTGCTCCCCGTAAGTACCCCGACGAACTGCGTGAACGC
>NZ_JBHVWT010000139.1:0-2402 GCF_042882135.1 Streptomyces sp. NPDC058240 | reverse complement strand
TCCGGCGAGTATTTGCTGGGTGGCGCCACTTCTTCCTCGTTTCCTTCTCAGGGCGATCCTATTGGATCCCTGTCCGGAAACTTCGAGGCACCCCAGTACCTGGTCGAGCGACCACTACCCGGCGCGGACGCCGGCGGACTTCATCTTCGAGATGAAGTCCTTCACCGGCCGCATGACGAAGGGGCGCCGGAACAAGGTCGGGGAATCGCCAGCAAGGGCAGCTCAACTGAACCCCGCCCCCGCCTGATCCCGGCCCGGAAACAGGCCGCGACCGAGCCCGCCGCGCGCTGACCTCACACAGGCCGGCAACAGGAGCATCCGGACGGGTCCCCACCACCAGCCCCATGCCCCATGCGTCCGGGCCTCCGTCGACGGCGACCGTGGCGATGCCGAAGGCAGCGCGAGCGACGCCGACAGCGGACAGTCGCCGACGAGAGCGCTCAGACTGGCCAACCACAGCGCTCAGCCACACTCCCGGCCCCACCCGGGAGGCGCTCAGCCCACGACCTGCTGCAACATGACTCAAACCAGTTCGGGCTGCGGTTCGCGTCGCGGTTCCGGCAGATACGCCGACGCGGCCTTCCGGTCCCACAGCTTGGTGGTCCGTACGTAGCCGTAGACCACTGAGGTCATCGCCAGAATGAGCAGCGGCCCGAACACCCACGGATGTCCGGCCATCTCCACCGACAGATAGCGATACGACGCCAAGAGCCCAGCGAAGACCGCGGCGCCGTAGACGACCAGCTGGATTCCCGACCGGTCCCAGCCGCGGTCGAGCGAGCGCAGCGCCGTCTCGATCGTGAGCGTGAACACCACACCGGCGACGATGTCCGCGCCGTAGTGGTAGCCGAAGCCCAGCGTTGCACCGAGCGTGGCGATCAGCCAGAACGCGCCTGCGAATCGCAGAGCCAGCGGGCCCTTGCGGGAATGAATGAAGATCGCGGTAGCCCACGCCGTGTGCAGACTGGGCATGCAATTGCGCGGGGTGATCTCGTCGAAGAGCATCGGGTGCGGGGTACTGACCGGCGGCGGCGTGTCCGGCCACAGGTTGGCCACCGCCCAGTGCCCCCCGTCCGCGCCGTAGGCGAAGATCGGTCCGACCACCGGGAAGATCATGTAGATGCCCGGCCCGAGCAGGCCGATGACCAGAAAGGTACGCACCAGATGATGGCCCGGGAAGCGGCGCTCGACCGCCACGTTGCGCAGCTGGTACAGCGCGACGACGACCGCGGCCACCGCGAGCTGAATGTAGACCCAGTCGAGAACGTGGGCGCCGACCGTGCCAGTAGCCGCGACAATCCGGCCTACCAGCCACGACGGGTTACCCAACGCATGATCGGCGGTTGCCACGTACTGGTCGAGCACCGCCGGGCGGGTCTTCGACGTGATCAGCAGCCAGGTGTAGCCGGTCTTGCGGCCGGCCACCAGCAGCAGGGCCAGTCCGACGCCTTTCAGCAGCAGGACACGGTCCCGGTCGGTGCGGCGCGTGACAGCGATGACGGCACAGGCCAAAGTCACCCACAACGCGCCGTTGCCGAACATCATCTCGGCGTCGACCGCCCACCGCACGAGCCAGAAGACGACGTCGATGCCGATCGCGGCGCCGGCCGCGATGAACCGCTGCCGCCAGGTGAGCACCACCATCATCAACGCCATACTGACGTACAACACCGTCCCCGATTTGGGGGCGAATATCACCTCTCGCGCCTGGTCGGTGATCGGTCCCGGCTCGCCGTACCGACGCGCGGCGACCTCCAGTGCAATGAGGAATCCGAGGGCCGCCACACTCACCGCGACCCACAGCATGACGCGTGGTTGACGCCATGCAGCGAACCTAGTTCTGCCGTCTATTCGCGAAAACATTCGCGTTACCGTAGTTATCAATTTTCAGCTGCTTTGTCATATTTCAATGTGATCGTTGCGAGCTCGAACATGCTAACGGAACGGGTGGGTTTCGCTGATCACAGGTACGCCGAATACAGCGATCAGCTCCTCTTTTCCCGCGGCCACGGCGGACATGAAACGCCGCACGCCCCGCACGGCCCCGGATTGGGGCGGCTCGGTGGACGGGAGGGCGGGTGTCGGGGGCGACGGCGACAGTGGCGGTCGAGGGCAGCGCGAGCGACGCCGACAGCGGATAGTCGCCAACGAGAGTGCTCAGACTGGCCACCTACAGCGCTCAGCCACACCAGGGGCCACTGCCTCTGTCGGATGCTGCCCACCCACCGCGAACCAGCCCCAACCCGGGCATGCGATCACACTGCGACCACCACGCCCCCGGACGCACGAAAGGCCGCCTTCCGATTCCTCAGAGGGCGTTTAGAGATGATCTGCGTCGTTGGGTGACCTTTGCGCTTGCCCGTTTTCAAGCTATTCACCCTCATACGCGCGTCTTCGTGGCC
>NZ_JBHVWT010000138.1:0-2502 GCF_042882135.1 Streptomyces sp. NPDC058240 | reverse complement strand
CTCGGCCAGATCAGCCCGATCGCCTACGAACAACGATCAACTACGCTGGCCACCGCCGCATGACAACCGGTGTCCACGATCAAGGGGAAAGCCCCATGTGTCACCCGCCCGCGAACGTGCCGCGGGCGGGTGACGATCCTGCTGGCTTATTCCGTGCCCAGCGCCAGGGCGTACATCGTGCCAGTGGACTGAGCGGGAGGACCGGACGGACCGGCCCTTCCGCGTTGATCAGTTGCAGGTCATGCTGACGGGTGCGTGGTCCGGGTCATTCCGGTAGCACAGGTGCTGCGGGGCCTTCAGGTCCAAGATGGAACCCTGCCACACGGTGCCCTGCCACAGAGCCTGCGGGGAACCGGAGTTCTCCAGCAGACGCGGGTAGCGCAGGACCTCCCAGGACGGGTACTTGTCCTTGTTCGTGTCGACGTCGAAGCCGGTGAAGTTCTTGTTCTTGTCGTCGTAACCGTGCGGGTGAATGTGGAACGTTGCGTTGATCCGGCCGAGATTCGCGTACTGCGAGCCCGGGACGTCCACGAACGAGTTGACCGCTGACACGTCCACCCGGATGCCGCCGTCACCGTAGGGCTCCGCCCAGTACTCGTTCTGCGGGGTCCGGTCGTCCTGGACCACCTTGGCGTGCTCGGTACGCACCAGAGGCTTGGCATTACGGCACGGCAGATCCCCGACACAGGACTGGTCGACGTAGATCCCGACCTGGCCCGTGGCGGTGTCCCAGGCGATGGCCACCTTGGAGCTGGCTTCGGGTTCGGTGCTCCACAGGCGGTGGTTGCCCAGGGAGTGGTTGACCGGGTTGCCGTCGTCGCCGATGTAGCCGCGCACCACGACGATGCCCCGGTCGGGGCCCTTGGGCAGCAGCGTGGCGCTCTCCTTCAGATCACCCGGGGCCGGGCTGCCCTGGAAGAACTGGGCATTCGCGCGGGGGATCAGCGGGTTCGCGGTCTCGTTCGACGACCACCGGATGGGGCCGTGCTCGAACATCTGGGTGACGCCCTCCTGCTGGAGTTCGTCGGTAATGGGGTAGCCGTACACCCCGCCTTCCCAGCCCGCCTGTCCCCAGCGCTGGCCGATGAGGCCTCAGACGGGGTGGACGCCGTTGGAGCGCGTGGGATGCCAGTAGAGCGAGCCGCCCTGGAACACCTGACGCTTCCCAGCGCCGTCAGGGAGGGACAGTTCGTCGCTGGTGGGGTAGCCGAGGGAGCCCTTCTCCCAGCCCATGGCGGCCCACTTGTCGCGGATGAGGCCCCAGATGGGGTGGAGGGTCTGTCAAACGAGCGGTGTAACTCAGGTTGTTGGAGTTACTGGCGTGCTGCGGAGAGGCGGCCGTCGAAGGTGATGTCGAAGGCGTTGAGTGCGGTCTTCCAGCGCATGGTCCAGCGGGCCTGGCCCTTGCCGGTGGGGTCCAGGGACATGATGGCCATGTAGACGCACTTCAAGGCGGCGGTCTCGTTCGGGAAGTGGCCGCGGGCCTTGACCGCCCGGCGGATCCTGGCGTTCACAGACTCGATCGCGTTCGTGGTGCAGACGATGCGACGGATCTCGGTGTCGAAGCGGAGGAACGGAGTGAACTCTTCCCAGGCGTTCTCCCAGAGCCGGACGATCGCCGGATACTTCTTGCCCCAGGCATCGGCGAAGTCGGCGAACCGCTCCAGTGCGGCTTCCTCGGTCGCCGCCGTATAGACGGGCTTGAGGACACGCGCGATCTTGTCCCAGTCCTGGCGGGCGGCATAGCGGAAGGAGTTCCGCAGCAGGTGGACCACGCACGTCTGGACGGTCGTTCGCGGCCAGACGGTCTCGACCGCGTCGGGAAGTCCCTTGAGCCCGTCACAGACGAGCATGAGGACGTCGTTCACTCCGCGATTCTTGATCTCGGTGAGGATGTGCATCCAGTGCTTGGCGCCCTCGCCGCCGTCGCCGACCCACAGCCCGAGGATATCCCGCCGACCCTCGGTCGTGACCGCCAAGGCCACATATATGGGCCTGTTGGCTACCGCGCCGTCGCGGATCTTCACGTGGATCGCGTCGATGAAGATCACCGGGTAGACAGCGTCGAGGGGCCGGTTCTGCCATTCGGCCATGCCTTCCATGACCTTGTCGGTGATGGTGGAGATCGTCTGGCGGGAGACTTCGGCTCCATAGACCTCGGCCAGGTGGGCCTGGACCTCACCGGTCGTCAGGCCCTTCGCGGACAGCGAGATCACCATCTCGTCCACGCCGGACAGACGCTTCTGCCGCTTGCGGACGATCTTCGGCTCGAAAGATCCGTCACGGTCACGGGGCACGGATATCTCCACCGGGCCGACGTCCGTGAGCACGGTTTTGCCACGGGTGCCGTTGCGGGAGTTCCCACCGTTCTTCCCGGCCGGGTCGTGCTTGTCATAGCCGAGGTGGCCGGTGATCTCGCCCTCGAGAGCCGACTCCAGCAGCCGCTTCGTCAGCTGCTGCAGCAGCCCGCCCTCACCGGTCAGCCGCAAGCCCTCGGCCTGA
>NZ_JBHVWT010000137.1:0-2669 GCF_042882135.1 Streptomyces sp. NPDC058240 | reverse complement strand
AGGGCGGGGCCAAACTCCCCGACGGCACCATCAAGTTCCCCGACGACGCGCCTCTCCTGCCCGAGAACACCACCAAACTCCCCACCCACACCGACGTCCCCGTCCAGTACTTCGACCACGACGGCAATCTCCTCAACGAACACGGCGACACCGTCCAGCACGCCAAGGACGCGCCCGCCGAGACCTCCCCGCACCTCCCTGACGTGGAAAACACGGTCAGAGAACCGGCGCTGGTCGGTGCGGGCACCCACACGGCAACCGATGTCGGTCACATGGGTGACGACGCTTTCGGAGGGACCACCCACCCTGCCGACCACCCGTCCGGCAGCGGAACGGGACACGGCGGGGACACCCCGTCCCACCCTGGGGAAACGCCGGATGGGCCTGCACACCCGCACGAGGGTGGCTCCTCGGAGCCCGAGCACACCCCGGACAACGGGCCGGACGAACCGCATGCCCACGATTCGGACGGTCACCAGCCTTCGCCCGACGGACCTGCGGCCGATCACCACCCCACACCTGATGCCGGCGACGGGCCCCACTCCCCGGACCACGACGCCGATATGGGCACCCGCCGCGACTACGAGGCCCGGGTTTCACCGGAATCCAGAATTCCGGCACAGCCCAAGGAACCCGGCGATCTGATTCTGAACACCGGCGACCCCGTCTACTTCGGAGACGGGCGAACAGCCGTGGGCTACGACAGGAGCACGAGGGTCAACTTCGACCTGGTCGAGCCGCTCCCGGGGTACCACGACGTGGTTGTGCACGGAAACAACCAGGGCTTCTTCGAACCCGGGCGGGTGAACGAGGCCGGATCGTCCTTCTCCGCCGGTGACACTCACCCCACACACATCGCGGATGCCATACGGGCCAACCCGAGCTACGACGGAGGCCCGGTGCGGCTGGTGTCGTGCCATACGGGAACGGCAGGAGAAGGCGCGCTGGACATCCCCGCCGCACAGGCCGTCGCCAATGAACTCGGAGTCCCTGTGATGGCCCCGACGAACAAGGTCGGCGTGAACACCAAGCTCGGTCCCAACCAGATTCCGAAGATCTTTGGTGGAGGATACTGGCGAACATTCCTTCCCATGGCCCGCTAGCAGAGGATCACCCATGCAGATCGCCGATTTCTTCCAGGAACTCTGGGCACCCTCGTTCGGAACTCCGAGAGGAAGTGTGCGGGACTTCCTTGCGCCGAACCCTTACGAAGATGCCAAACGGATCACCGAGTATCTGCTCGGAGGCCACGAGGTCTTCAGCGTCATGGGCTCCTCCGAAGACGTGCTCGGCTCCGGCAGGACCGTACTCGGTGGCGACTCGATCTTCTCCGACGGAGAGTGGCTCTGGAGGGGAGACCTCTGGTTCTACGTCTGGACACACCACGTAGAACTCCCCGAGGAATTCCTCGCGCGGATCAGGGAACACGACTATCTGGTGCCCCCCGAGAACGAAGCCCAAATGGTGGAGGTCGCCAAGTACGTCGACGCGAATCTCTGACCGGCCCGGACCGGCCTGGCAGGATTTTTGCCGGGCCGATCGGTCTCATCGGTCCAGGGGCGGGTTTTCGAGTGAGCGGCGAATCGTCGCGGGCCGTCCTCGGGCGGCTGTGGGCCATCGCCTGGGATGACCTGGAGCCGGCCATCGAGCGGGGGTGCCGCGGCGCGGTCCGCTGGGCCGCGCTGCGGGCCGAGGGCAAGGTCAAGCTGCCCGAGCTGCCCGATCCCTACGAGCCGATCCTGCTCATGTTCGAGCGGGGCAGCGGCTATTCCGTCGGGCAGTTCAGCGAGCGCAGGGGCGGGTTCGCGCAATGGGAAGGGCTCGGGCTCGATGCGCCGAAGATTGAACTGGCGCGCGACCTCTCAAACATCAACGAGGTGATGGAGGCTGCCTTCCATCGGCCTTCGCCCATAGGCGTTCACGCGCGCTGCTGATGCGCGAGCACATGCGCCGTGCGGCTCTGTGGGCGCGCGCCTGCGGCGCCGAGGAGGGCCGGCCGTTCTTCGACGTCGGCGAGTACGTCGCCCCCGCCGGCCGGGTCACCTACTACGCGAAGATCAGTGAGGGCTTTCCCCGGAACAGCCCGCGCGGGATCCTCCGGCACCACACCATCGGCCGGGAAGCAGAAACGCACGACGAGGCATTCACCCGGAATCTCCGCTGGGAGCCGACCGAATACCTCCGGTTGTACGCACTCGGCCGCAATGAGATCGACCATGTCGAGATCACCGAGATCGAAGCCGCCGCGTTCATCGAATCGACGACGAAGAGGCTCACCGGATCCTGATGACCCGCCGGGTCCGCAGGCGATCGCCAGGTTACGGATACGGCGATCGAATGATCACCGCTCAAAATCGTGTGCAGGGAGTGAAGATCGACCGAAGATCCTCGGGAGCCCCGTCGAGCCGGGAGGGCTCCCCCTCCTCCGCGGCCCGGTCATGTACTCCGTTTTCACACGTCATAGCCTGCGCCGTGCTTCGGTAGCCCTGTCACAGCCTGTCCACAGCCCCGAGGTCCTCGATTGCTTCAGCACCCCGGAGTTGATAGGGATGGTCAGCACATTTGTTTGCACAGGCTCGGCAGGGGGACTGGATGAAGTTCGACATGGGGGCGCAGGTTCTGACGAATCTGTCGTCGAAGTCGCGTGGGTCGAGTGATGACCTGGGTAC
>NZ_JBHVWT010000136.1:0-2728 GCF_042882135.1 Streptomyces sp. NPDC058240 | reverse complement strand
CTCAACGCCTTCGACATCACCTTCGACGGCCGGCTCTCCGCAGCACGCCAGTAACTCCAACAACCTGAGTTACACCGCTCGTTTGACAGACCCGACCGCGGCTGCCGGGCGCGCGCGTCGCCGACGATTCGTTCCTGTCCGGCTGAACCGACCGGAGAGGCATCTCGCTTTCGATCTACTGCGGATGGGCAGAGCACCCGCGGTGTGTGATCGCGCTACCAGGGGCGGGTGATCGTGTTGGTGTCCAGGGTGACCGATCCGTCGCGGGCCAGGGTCTGGCCGTTGACCGTGACGCCGGTGGTCACCGTGATCGAGATCGCGGCCAGGAACCTGCCGGCCAGGATGCTGTCAGTACCCAGGGTGCCTGAACTGCCGATCTGCCAGATAATGTTGCGGGCCATGGCTCCGTTGACGAGGAGCACGCCACTGGCGGTGGCCGTCGTCAGGGTTGATCCGATCTGGAAGATCCAGCGGGCGTTGCGGTCGCCCTGTGCGTCCAGTGTGAGCGTTCCGGTGAGTCCGATTGAGGAGGCGGCGTTGTAGACGCCGGGGGTCAGTGTGAGGCCGCCGATGTCTCCGGAGATGCTGGCGTCGGGGATCTGGGCGGCGGCATTGTTGTAGGTGGCGACCAGATCGGCGTGGGCCGCGGTGGCTGCCGCGTCGGTGATGTGGATGGTTCCGGTGATCTGGCCGGGCGGGAACCCGGTGACGGATACTCCGGGGCTCACTCCCAGGTCGCCGGTGACACTGGTGGCGCCGGTGTTGGTGACTGACGCTCCGCCGAGTACCGCGAAGCTTCCCAGATACGTGTAGGCGTTCGTGGCGGTTGTGGTGCCGCCGAGGGTGGTGATGGAGACGTCGGCCGGGCCGAGGGCGCCGGCCGGTACCAGGGCGTCGATCTCGGTGTCCGAGGCGATCCGGAAGGAGGTGACGGGTGTGCCGTCGAAGGTGACGCCGGTCGTGTAGGAGAACCCGGTTCCGGTGATGACGACGAGGTTGCCGCCCCCGACCGGCCCGGAGTCGAGGGTGACGACGGTGAGGGACGGCGGGTCGAGGTACGTGTAGGTGACGGTGTCAGCGATCCCGCCTCTGGTACGCACGGTGATCGTCACCGGGCCTGCGGAAGCCGCCGCGGGGACAGCCACCGTGAGCTGGCTGTCGGAGTCGACGGTGAATGCGGCGGCCTGCGTACCGAATCGGACTTCGCTCGTGGTGTAGAGGTTGAGGCCGGTGAGGATTACGGTGTTGCCGCCTACCAGGGAGCCGGCGGGAGGCGAGGTGATGCGGAAGGTGGGCGGCGGCAGGTAGTAGAAGGTACCGACCACTCCCGTCCCTCCGGGGGTGGTCACGGAGACCGGGGCGGCGCCGTTGCCGGAGGGGGTGACGGTGGCGGTGGTGGTGTCACTGACGACCGTGAAGCTCGCAGCCTTGCGGGCGCCGTAGCGCACGGCGGTGGTGCCGGTGAAGTGGCTGCCGGTGAGAGCCACTGCGTCGCCGCCGCCGGTGGAACCCTGGTTCGGTGAAACGGGCATGGGAGTGCTCCTTGGGACGAATCGCAGAGCCACCCTGCGGCCCGTCGGCCGCGATCGACCGTGCGACCAGACTGGAGCCCCGATGGCTCGGGGAGGCCCAGGCCCAGCGGGTGGGGCTCGGACCAGTCAGAACGGTGCAGCGGCGGACGAGGCTGCGGGATCGCTCGGCTACGGCGGGAACGTCGTGCGTCGAGTGCTGGATTCGGTGAACACGTCCGTGACCACGGGAGGGGCCGAGCCACACGGACGCCGCGCGCGAACGCCGACCAGATTCCCGCATACGAAGACCATCAGCAAGCAGGCCAGTTGCCGTGCTCCCCGGAGAGGGATGGGCGGCCCACCGGTTCAGGCCCCCAGTAGCCCATACGGCTGACATATTTGGCAATCACCTTGTCAAGAAGTCAGCCAAATGACTGAGCGCACAACTGATCAGGCCCCAACGGTGCACCACCGACACGCGCCACGATGCGCCCCCGCTGGAGCGAGTCGCTCACTGCCCACATCGAGGCCGTGGATCCGCTCCCAAGTGAGCCCTGAGAACGCCCGATACATCGGCCTCTCCGTTGCTTGTTCGTCGCCGACAAGGCGCGTGACGAGGCGAGGCTGATCGCAACCCGGGCGCTGCGGTACGGGCCCTACGGCATCGTGGCCAGCGACATGAACTACCCGCCCGCCGACCCTGCGAGCCCTCCCCCGACTACGAGGCGATGCTGTCGTACAACAAGTCTTGCCCGCACCAGGCTGCCGTCCGAGGTCGACGGGCAGCTGGTGCCCGACCGGCGGGTGACGGAGATGCTCGAGCACACGGGCTTCGTCGATGCGGCGGCCAAGCTGTACGAGGAGCGCAGCGAAAAGAAGCTGCTGCGCAAGACCGCGATGGGTGACCGGATTGACCAGCTGTGGGTATCGGCGCCGCTGCGCAACACGATCATCGACTACGCCCTGCTGGACACACCGGAGGGCGCCTCGGATCATCACTGTCTGGGTCATGCGCGGTCCGACGAGCTTCTTGTTGCGGTAGAAGCCGATCTCGAGCGGGCCCTTCACCTGGCCGTAGGTGCGGGTGTACTTGGTGCCCTTGGCAGTGGGCCCGGCGGTGACGGGCGTTTCCCCTTGATCGTGGACACCCTGATCATTGGATCGTGTAGATCCATAGGATTAGGAGTTCCTGTTGGGGACATCGAAGTACTCGCCTG
>NZ_JBHVWT010000135.1:0-2793 GCF_042882135.1 Streptomyces sp. NPDC058240 | reverse complement strand
CCGCCCGAAATCCAAGCGACCGCCCTACCGCAAGAGCGAACGGACCACCAGTAAACACACAGAGTGACGACAGAAGCTAAAATCGCAAGCTAAGTCGCCGCAGGAGCCCGACTCGTCCCTGTCCAGCATTGAACACCACCCTCCGAAGGAGCCCCTTGTGGGACTCGACCTGATCAACGGCATCCCCGCACACGTCCTGTTCGTGCACGTCGTCGTGGTCCTGGTACCCCTCACCGCGCTCGCCCTGATCCTGTGCGCCGCCATCCCCTCCGTCATGCGCAGGTTCGGCCTCGCCCTGCCAGCCCTTGCCCTGGTGTCCCTGATCAGCGTGCCGCTGACGACCAACGCCGGCGAGTGGCTGGAACGGCACGTGGACCGCGATCCCCTGGTCCGTAAGCACACCGAACTCGGCGACGAACTGCTCCCCTGGGTCATCGGGCTCTTCCTGGTGTCCGCAGCGGTGTGGTGGCTCTACCGCCGCGCCGCCCACCGCACCCCCGAGGCCGAGGGATCCACCAGCACGGTGGGCACGCCGCTCCGTATCGCCGCCGCGGTGCTGTCCGTCATCATCGGCGTGGGTGCCGGCGTACAGGTCTACCGAATCGGCGACTCAGGCGCTAAAGCCGCTTGGCATGACGCCTACTCCGCCACCGCGCACCCCAATCGCGACTGACCGACAGGTGCTGTGCCGCACCCAGCCCAGGGGCTGCGCTCGGTGACACCGCACGGTATCCGGCCCTTCTGCTCGCTACGCATCGGGTACGGCAAGCAGAAGGGCCGGACCGGCTCCACTCACGTCATCTTGTAATCACACCGTAAACCCGTGGCGAACTGACACCCACAGCCGACAGGCATCAGCGGCACGATCACCAGTTCTCATCCTTAGCCCGAGCAAGATCAAAACCGGCTCCCCGGTGATCGCGAAGCGCCGGTTCGGTTCGCAGAACCCTTCTCACTCCAAGGCGGGTTCGGGGTACTTCTGAGAATCGTTCGTGACAGCGTCCGGGGGCATGACGACCCCCCCAAGGGGCCTTCCCGAGCGACGCGGACGACATCGAGCGCCACCCCTGTCCGCGCTGCCGGGCCGAACCCGGCTCGCCGTGCCGCTCGCGCTCCGGCGCGGTCGCCGGCAGCTACCACACCGGCCGCTTCCACACCGGCCGCTTCACCAAGGTGCCCCGGCTCGCCAAGCCCCTACGAGTGCCCACTCCTGCCGACCGTAGGCCCGGCCAGCCCTGGCGCCCCGGCACCGCTGTCCCGCTCGCCCTCGCGCCGGACACCCCGACCGCCGACATCCGCATCGGGTACGCCCGTTGTTCGACGCTCACCCAGGAACTCCAGTCCCAGCTCGACGCCCTCGCCAAGCACGGCATCCAGCGCGACAAGGTGTTCTCCGAGAAGATCAGCAGCCGCGTTCAGCACCACCTCGCCATCGGCCCGCACACCCCCGCCCTCATGCCGGGGCCGCGAACCGCGCCACCGCCAGCAAGACCACAGGGCCTTCGCCTCCATCCCGTAGCAGGCCGCGACACGGCCGATCAGCGACGACGTCATCTCCCCGGCAAGAGAAGCGACACGAAAGACCCCAGGCACCACACCGCCAACACGGACAACCCCGCCACCAACAGACACCCGCACCCCTCTCGCTGTTACCCGGGCACCCAGATCTCGCTGTTACCCGGGCACCCAGACTGGCCCGAGCGGCATCAGGACGTCCGGCCAAACAGCGAAGAACAGCCCCGCCCGGTCAGAGGACGGTTCCTGCGCGCCCACCCCTACCAGCGCATGCCAAGGGCATCGAGGTCCGCCCGCCACTGCTCGGTGAGCTTTCCGGCGCGTTTGCGGACGTTGTCGAGCCATCGCGCGCTCGGCGCGGGGGTGCGGGACCTGGCCGTCGGCGACTGGGTGGCCTGGTTCTACCACCCGGGCGGCTACGCCGAGTTGCTGGCCGTACCGGAGGACTCACTGGTCAAGGTGCCCGACGGTGCCAGCGACGAGACGGCCGCTGCCGTGATGATGCAAGGCCTGACCGCCAGCCACCTGAGCACCGAGACCTACCCGATCGGCCCGGGCGACACCGCCGTGGTGCACGCGGCGGCGGGCGGGGTGGGCCTGCTGCTCACGCAGATGGTTAGGGCCCGTGGCGGCCGTGTGATCGGGCTGGTCTCCCGCGAGGAGAAGGCGCCCGTCGCGAAGGGGGCCGGCGCCGACCACGTGTTGGTCCACTCCGGCGGCGGCTTCGAGGAGCGGATCAGGGAGCTGACCGGCGGACGGGGAGCCGACGCCGTCTACGACGGCGGCGGCACCGGGACGTTCCACTCCTCCCAACTGGCCCTGCGCCCGCACGGAGTGCACGCCTACTACGGCCCTTTTATGGGCGTCTCGACACTGCGGCCGACCGATCTGCCCAACAGCATCCTGCTGACGTATCCGGTGGTGCATCACCACGTCGTCACTCGCGAGGCCCTGCTCCGGCGCACCGGCGAAGTGTTCGACCTGGTCCTGGCCGGGCGGCTCACCTCACGCGTCACCGGCCGCTATGCCCCTGCACCCATGCCGTCCTGGACCGTGGCACTGCTACTGAGGACGCCGGTCGGCTGCGTAGCGCCGCCCGTGGCCATACAGACCGCCCGGGCGGGTGGGAACCCGACCAGGCGTGTCTCGTCGCGGCGGGTGTGGGTGCCGGGGGGCCCGGGCGGGGGACTGTAAAACGATCGGTGTAACTCCTGATCAAGGAAGATGCATCGTTGACCAGTGAGAACGTGACCGAGGCCGAGTCCGTCGAGCCGTCCG
>NZ_JBHVWT010000134.1:0-3009 GCF_042882135.1 Streptomyces sp. NPDC058240 | reverse complement strand
CGGGGCCGTCGGCGCCGGAGCTCGCGGGCATATTCAGGGCCCGAACTTCGCGCACCACTGCCGGACGGTCTCGTAAGAGACGACGACGCCGAGCTCGAGCATGAGCTCCTCGACCTCACGGAAACCGAGTGGGAAGCGGTGGTACAGCCACACACAGTGGGCGATGAACTCCGCCGGGTACCGGAAGCCCTTGTACGACGGCGCCCCAGACTCCACGAGCAGTCCCTCCCCGGCCGTCCCACGATCAACCCGATAATCGGCCCCCAGGCAGACTCAGCAAGTTGACAGTGCCCGCCACCGGCATCGACCGCACAGCGACGGGCGCGGGCCTGGTGTTCGCCGGCCCCGGGGTGGAGCCGTGCTGGCAGCCGACGCGGATCGGGAACGTGCTGACCGGTGTGCGGCAGTTCATCGTCCACGGCATCACCGCGACGAGCGTGCCGCAGGCCGTGTTTGCTCAGCTCTACGAGGTCGCCGAGGACTGGGACTTGCTGGCCGAGGCCCGCGGCGACGAGATGACCGGGTACCGGCTGCGTGCCCGGCACCGGGTCCAGGTGCCGCGCAAGCCGCGCGACTGGGCGACCGATGCCGAGATCATCGCGTTGTTCCTGGCCTGCCGCTCTGCCCGGGACCGGTTCGTCGTGCTGCTGCTGGGACGGGCGGGACTGCGCCGGGGCGGCGCGGCGGGACTGCGGTGCGAGGACATGCACTTCATGCCGGACTCGACCGCGCTGGGCTGCCGGTGGCCAGCTCGCACCTGCATCTGCTGCGGCGGGAGAACGCGAACGGGGCGTGGGCGAAGCGGCAGCCGCCCGGCAGCGGGCGGGCCAAGCCGGTCGACTTCCTGGTGGTGCAGGCTTACGACCAGTACGTGATGGAGCGCATGGCGCATCCGCACGGTACGGGCAGCGACTTCGTGCTGGTGAACCTGTTCGCCGAGCCGCTGGGCGCCCCGATGAGCCCGGACGGCATCACCGAGCTGCTGCAGCGGCTCTCGAAGCGGGCCCGGCTCTCGCGCGTCGTCGCCCCGCACATGCTCCGGCACGGAATGGCCAGCAACGTGGCGGACGTCGGCGGGACTCTGGACGAGATCGCCGCGCTCCTCGACCACGCCCGGTTCTCCAGCAGCGAGCCGTATCTGCACCCCGACCCGGGCCGGTTGCGCCAGACCGTGGACCGGGTGCCCTCGCCGCGCGAGCTGGCCGGAGGTCCGCGATGACCGAGGCCCTTGTCGGGCCGGGGCCCCGCCGGCCGACGACGCCTCCGACGAGGAACTCATGTGGTTGCTGATCCCCTGCGACTATCTGGCCGGCACGGGCTGGGATCCGGTGCGGCGAGTGCTGACCCAGCCGCTCGGCCACCCGACCCTGGGGGCACGTTCGTACCGACCGGGGGCAGTGGGCGAGAGCCGGACCGAGACGTCCCCTCGTGTCGACTTCCCGACGCAGCTGTGGGATGGAGGCTTACGCGGTCAGCGGCTCACGTGCGCAGTGACCAGCGTTCGCCGGTCCAACGCCACAGTCGGACTGGCTGATCTCGGCCCACACCGCATCGAGGGAGAGGCCGAGGACATCGGCGATCGCCGCGATGGTCGGGAAGGCAGGGGTGGCCACGCGGCCCGACTCGATCTTCCTGAGTGTCTCCGGTGAGACACGTGCGTCGAGCGCAATCTCGAGCATCGAGCGTTCTCCCCGGGCCTGACGCAAGAGGGCGCCGAGGCGCTGGCCGCGTGCGACCTCTGCGGGAGTGAGCGGCAGTCTGACCATGACCCCGATTCTAGTACCGGTATAGTTTGGCCGGTATAGTTATTGGTTCCGTGAGGAAAGTGGCACATGATCGAGATCCTGAACCCCGCCCTGCTGACCCGAGCAAAAGAGACAGGCGCCCTGGTCGCAGACATCCTGCAGGCACTGAAGGGCCGTAGCACGATCGGCACGAACCTCCTGGACATCGACCGGTGGGCCAAGACCATGATCGCCGAGGCGGGAGCGCTGTCCTGCTACGTCGACTACGCGCCATCCTTCGGGCGTGGCCCGTTCGGCCACTACATCTGCACGGCCGTCAACGACGCCGTGCTCCACGGGCGGCCCTACGACTACACGCTCGCCGACGGCGATCTGCTCACACTTGACCTTGCTGTCTCCAAGCGCGGAGTCGCTGCAGACGCCGCCGTCAGCTTCGTCGTAGGCAATGCGCAGCCCCCGGAGAGCGTCGCGATGATCAGGGCAACCGAACGCGCACTGGCTGCAGGGATCGCCGCCGCCAGACCCGGAGCTCGTATCGGCGACATCTCCCACGCCATCGGCACAGTCCTCAGCCAGGCCGGATACGAGATCAACACCGAATTCGGAGGGCATGGCATCGGGTCAACGATGCACCAGGACCCGCACGTTGCGAACACCGGACGGCCCGGCCGTGGATACAAACTGCGCCCCGGGCTGCTGCTGGCACTGGAGCCGTGGGTCATGGCGGACACCGCCAAACTCGTCACCGACGCCGACGGGTGGACGCTCCGAAGCGCGACGGGCTGCCGGACGGCACACAGTGAGCACACGATCGCCATCACCAAGGACGGAGCCGAAATCCTCACGTTGCCGAAGCCGTCGCAGCCGTAAGGCTGAACCTCCCGTGCTCCTCTTCCAATTGCGGTGAGCACGTACAGCATCGAAGCGGCCCGCACCACTCGCGCTCCGATGCTGCGCAGGGGTCTCGCCTTAGACCCAATACCAGTGACTTTGGTGGTGGGGTGTCATTGGTTGTGGTGTGCCGAGGCCTGGACAGGTGAAGTCGTCGAGCGAGCGTTTGTCGGACCGGATTGCTCTGGGTGCTCTGACGCGTGTGTTTCCGCCCGGGCTGGTGGATGAGGCGGTTGCGGAGTGCGGGCGTGTGGAACAGCGGTCGCGGTTGCTGCCGGCCCGGGTCGTGGTCTATTTCGTGCTCGCCATGTGTCTGTTCTCCGGGCAGGGCTATGAGGAAGTCGCGAGGCGGCACTGTCAACTTGCTGAGTCT
>NZ_JBHVWT010000133.1:0-3032 GCF_042882135.1 Streptomyces sp. NPDC058240 | reverse complement strand
CGAAACGTGTTCTTTGAAAACTAGATAACAGTAGACATCACATTCAAGTAATACAAGATATCACATAGTGATTCTTTTTAACGGTTAAGTTAGAAAGGGCGCACGGTGGATGCCTTGGCACTAGGAGCCGATGAAGGACGGGACGAACACCGATATGCTTCGGGGAGCTGTAAGCAAGCTTTGATCCGGAGATTTCCGAATGGGGAAACCCACCACTCGTAATGGAGTGGTATCCATATCTGAATTCATAGGATATGAGAAGGCAGACCCGGGGAACTGAAACATCTAAGTACCCGGAGGAAGAGAAAGCAAATGCGATTCCCTGAGTAGCGGCGAGCGAAACGGGATTAGCCCAAACCAAGAGGCTTGCCTCTTGGGGTTGTAGGACACTCTGTACGGAGTTACAAAGGAACGAGGTAGATGAAGAGGTCTGGAAAGGCCCGCCATAGGAGGTAACAGCCCTGTAGTCAAAACTTCGTTCTCTCCTGAGTGGATCCTGAGTACGGCGGAACACGTGAAATTCCGTCGGAATCCGGGAGGACCATCTCCCAAGGCTAAATACTCCCTAGTGACCGATAGTGAACCAGTACCGTGAGGGAAAGGTGAAAAGCACCCCGGAAGGGGAGTGAAAGAGATCCTGAAACCGTGTGCCTACAAGTAGTCAGAGCCCGTTAACGGGTGATGGCGTGCCTTTTGTAGAATGAACCGGCGAGTTACGATCCCGTGCAAGGTTAAGCAGAAGATGCGGAGCCGCAGCGAAAGCGAGTCTGAATAGGGCGAATTGAGTACGTGGTCGTAGACCCGAAACCAGGTGATCTACCCATGTCCAGGGTGAAGTTCAGGTAACACTGAATGGAGGCCCGAACCCACGCACGTTGAAAAGTGCGGGGATGAGGTGTGGGTAGGGGTGAAATGCCAATCGAACCTGGAGATAGCTGGTTCTCTCCGAAATAGCTTTAGGGCTAGCCTCAAGGTAAGAGTCTTGGAGGTAGAGCACTGATTGGACTAGGGGCCCCTACCGGGTTACCGAATTCAGTCAAACTCCGAATGCCAAAGACTTATCCTTGGGAGTCAGACTGCGAGTGATAAGATCCGTAGTCGAAAGGGAAACAGCCCAGACCGCCAGCTAAGGTCCCAAAATATATGTTAAGTGGAAAAGGATGTGGAGTTGCACAGACAACTAGGATGTTAGCTTAGAAGCAGCTATTCATTCAAAGAGTGCGTAATAGCTCACTGGTCGAGTGACTCTGCGCCGAAAATGTACCGGGGCTAAACGTATCACCGAAGCTGCGGACTGTTCTTCGAACAGTGGTAGGAGAGCGTTCTAAGGGCTGTGAAGCCAGACCGGAAGGACTGGTGGAGCGCTTAGAAGTGAGAATGCCGGTATGAGTAGCGAAAGAGGGGTGAGAATCCCCTCCACCGAATGCCTAAGGTTTCCTGAGGAAGGCTCGTCCGCTCAGGGTTAGTCGGGACCTAAGCCGAGGCCGAAAGGCGTAGGCGATGGATAACAGGTTGATATTCCTGTACCACCTCCTCACCATTTGAGCAATGGGGGGACGCAGGAGGATAGGGTAAGCGCGGTATTGGATATCCGCGTCCAAGCAGTTAGGCTGGGAAATAGGCAAATCCGTTTCCCGTGAAGGCTGAGCTGTGATGGCGAGCGAAATATAGTAGCGAAGTTCCTGATTCCACACTGCCAAGAAAAGCCTCTAGCGAGGTGAGAGGTGCCCGTACCGCAAACCGACACAGGTAGGCGAGGAGAGAATCCTAAGGTGATCGAGAGAACTCTCGTTAAGGAACTCGGCAAAATGACCCCGTAACTTCGGGAGAAGGGGTGCTCTGTTAGGGTGCAAGCCCGAGAGAGCCGCAGTGAATAGGCCCAGGCGACTGTTTAGCAAAAACACAGGTCTCTGCGAAGCCGTAAGGCGAAGTATAGGGGCTGACGCCTGCCCGGTGCTGGAAGGTTAAGAGGAGCGCTTAGCGTAAGCGAAGGTGCGAATTGAAGCCCCAGTAAACGGCGGCCGTAACTATAACGGTCCTAAGGTAGCGAAATTCCTTGTCGGGTAAGTTCCGACCCGCACGAAAGGCGCAACGATCTGGGCACTGTCTCAACGAGAGACTCGGTGAAATTATAGTACCTGTGAAGATGCAGGTTACCCGCGACAGGACGGAAAGACCCCGTGGAGCTTTACTGCAGCCTGATATTGAATGTTGGTACAGTTTGTACAGGATAGGCGGGAGCCATTGAAACCGGAGCGCTAGCTTCGGTGGAGGCATCGGTGGGATACTACCCTGGCTGTATTGACCTTCTAACCCGCAGCCCTTATCGGGCTGGGAGACAGTGTCAGGTGGGCAGTTTGACTGGGGCGGTCGCCTCCTAAAAGGTAACGGAGGCGCCCAAAGGTTCCCTCAGAATGGTTGGAAATCATTCGCAGAGTGTAAAGGCACAAGGGAGCTTGACTGCGAGACCTACAAGTCGAGCAGGGACGAAAGTCGGGCTTAGTGATCCGGTGGTTCCGCATGGAAGGGCCATCGCTCAACGGATAAAAGCTACCCCGGGGATAACAGGCTTATCTCCCCCAAGAGTTCACATCGACGGGGAGGTTTGGCACCTCGATGTCGGCTCATCGCATCCTGGGGCTGTAGTCGGTCCCAAGGGTTGGGCTGTTCGCCCATTAAAGCGGTACGCGAGCTGGGTTCAGAACGTCGTGAGACAGTTCGGTCCCTATCCGTCGCGGGCGCAGGAAATTTGAGAGGAGCTGTCCTTAGTACGAGAGGACCGGGATGGACGCACCGCTGGTGTACCAGTTGTTCTGCCAAGGGCATCGCTGGGTAGCTATGTGCGGACGGGATAAGTGCTGAAAGCATCTAAGCATGAAGCCCCCCTCAAGATGAGATTTCCCATTCCGCAAGGAAGTAAGATCCCTGAAAGATGATCAGGTTGATAGGTCTGAGGTGGAAGCGTGGTGACACGTGGAGCTGACAGATACTAATCGATCGAGGACTTAACCAATTTGAATGTATGCTTACTG
>NZ_JBHVWT010000132.1:0-3206 GCF_042882135.1 Streptomyces sp. NPDC058240 | reverse complement strand
CACTCAACGCCTTCGACATCACCATCGACGGCCGGCTCTCCGCAGCACGCCAGTAACTCCAACAACCTGAGTTACACCGCTCGTTTGACAGACCCCCTCCGTATCCGCAGCGGCCATTGGGTGCCCGAGGAAGGCGAGAAAGGCGAAGGCGAAGCGGAAGGTGAGGGTGAGGGTGAAGGTGAAGGTGAAGGTGAAGGCGCGCGGGTGGAGTCGGTGGGTAAACGCGGGCCGAGTGCGCCCGCACGGAAGTTGCTGAAGTACAGCACGCCGCAGGACCCGGCGCTGGCACGGTTCGTGAAGTTGCGGGTGATCGAGCCGGAGAACACGTTCTGGCGGCGCGGTATCCAGGCACGTGTCCTGAACGGGCTGAGCAGGGTCGGGGACTGGCGCGGTTGCTGACGCTCCGTTTCCAGTCCCCGGGATTGATTGACCTTGGCCTTGTATCGCGAGGTGGGCGGGTGGCGGCACCGCGTTTGTGGCGACGACCCGCCATCAATTGATCACTAACGACGATGCGCGCGGGCAGCGGAGCGGGTCGCCGGACACGGCCACATCGGGGTAGCTGCTGCTCCGCCGCAACCACAGCCGTGGATAGTCTGCTCATGTTTCTTGCATCCGTGACGGAGGCAATACGGCGGCACCGCCCAGCTCAAGAGGGGTAAAAGCTGTCGTAGCCGGGTAGTGGTCGCACCGTTCCGCAGTCGTCGTGCTCGGTCGTGTCTGACTGCGTCGTCACGCCTCCGTTGGCGCCGGCCGGGAACACCAAACATCACATGCGCGCGTGGTGCTCGATGTCTTCCCTGAACTTGGTGAGAGCCTGGGCGGTGAGTGTGGGACGGGTGTCGGCGATGGCAGCGAGGTAGTCCTCGGTGCTGGCCGGTGCGCCTTTGCGGTCGGTGACTTCGCGTTCGAATGCGGCGTGGGAGCCTTTGCGGGCGGCGAACTCGATGTCGGCAGGTGTGAACATCTCACTGGCCAGCACCAGTCGATGCAGTTCGATGTCGTCGGCGGCTGGGCCGAGGTAGCGCTGCCAGATTGCCGCCCGGGCTTTCGGATCGGGGGGACCGACCGGAATGACGTAGTCGAACCGGCCAGGGCGCAAAAACGCCGGATCGAGGGAACGGACGGAGTTGGTTGCGCAGATCAGCAGGCGGTCGTCCTGGTCGCGGAAACCGGGGATCAGCTTGAGCAGTTCGTTGGTGACTCCGTGGCCGGGGTCGACGGCCTGACCGGACCGGACGCCGGCGATCTCCTCGACCTCGTCGATGAACAGCAGAACGGATTCCAGCACCGCCAGATCGGCGAACGTGTCCCGCAGTGAGGCGGCCAGGCCGCCAGCGGCACCCTCCGTGAGCCGGGAGGGAAAGAGTTCCACGAACGGCCAGGCCAGCCGGGAAGCGACGGCCTTGGCAAAACTGGTCTTTCCGGTACCCGGCGGGCCGAAAAGGATGACGGCTTTCGGTGGCGTCACCCCGTACCGGTCGGCCAGCACGGGCTCGGCCAGCGGCAGCACGATCCGCCGCTCAATGGCTTCTTTCTCTCGTTCCATGCCCGCGAGGGCACCCCAGAGCCCCTGCGGCAGTACCCTCCCGCCGAGCTCGGCGAGCAGGCCCGCATCGCTCGCGCCGAGATGCTCGACCTTCTCGTAGAAGATCAACCCGTCGCGAGTGCGGTAACCGGAGTTCTCCAGCGCCGTGGTTCCGGTGGTCCCTGGGGCAAGCAGCGCACCGATCCGGCGTACCCCCTGTATGCGTAGACGCCTCTCGATTTCCGCGATCAGGGCGCTCCCGATTCCGCGGTTACGCCACATCCTTGCGAGCGCCACCAGCGTGATCCAGGCCCGCTCACCCTGGGCCTGCGCCACTGCCATGCCCACCAGGTCCTCGCCGACCACCGCAACCACTGCGGTCCCGCCGGTCCGGGCAGCCGCCATGGCCTCAGAGACGGGGAACACGGGAGGCATGTCGTCGGCCTGCCGGTCCTGATCCCATATCTGGATTACACGGTCCAGATCGTCGTCATGGAAGTCCCGCAATCGCCACGTCGGCATCATCGCCACCTTGTCGGCAGGGTCGCCACCGCCTTGCCGACGCCCTGGCCGCGGGCCGTCCGGCGGCCGCTCCGCTCCTACTCATTCTCCGCGCCGACCAGATGCCCGTCGACCGGGCGGACGTTTGCCTCCTGGCGGTAGTCGTCATCAAGGCTGCGGACCACAGTTGCCTCCAGGGCAACCGGGTGGTTTACAGACGTCCGCGGTGGGCGGTGACCAGGGGCCGCCACCGTTGCCGGTTGGCCAGCTGTCCATCCAGCCAGTGCGCTGGTGAGGGGGAGGCCGGTGATGAAGTGAGCGATGTCGGTGTAGTACGCGTAGTCGCCGTTTCGGGTGAGCTCCCCCAGCCGGGCGATGTCGTCTCGGACTACGGTATCGTCCCCGCGCACGGTGTGGTGCAGGGTGAGGACCAGATCCAGCAGCAGTGCGGCCGCGGTGATTCCGGCGGTGGTGATCTCTGTCCGCAGCAGGTCGGCGCGGTCGTCGACGGCGGGGCCCGGGGCGCCAGCGTCGCGGGCGAGGGCGGCGATCTGGGCGGTCAGGGTGGTGGCGCGCTGGTCGAGTCCGGCCAGGGGCGTTGTCAACTTGTCAGGTGATGTGCCGGGTGGTGGTGTGTCAGGGTGTGGTGGGGCCGGGTTCCGGGTTCGTGCTCAGGGTGTAGCAGACAGGCCGGTGGCCCCGGTGATCTGGTTCCAGATGGTGAAGCGGTGGCGCATTTCGGTGCGGTAGCCGGTGGCGGTCATGAGGTGGCGGCGGGGGCGGAAGTGGGGTGAGATGCCGCTGAACGCGGACAGGAATCGCTGCGCCCCGCCGGTGGAGCGGAAGCCCTTCATCGCGCGTTCACGCTGTCTCGTCGGCTGGTGGCTGCTCTCCGCCCGGTTGTTCAGGCCCTTGTGGGAGCGGTGTTCCACGGAAGGGTATGACCTCGCGGTGAGCGGCACCGCAGGAGCGGAGCTTGTCGGTGACGATCACCCGCGGCACCGCACCGGTCTTCTTGAGGAGTTTGCGGAAGAAGCGCCTGGCCGCGGCCTTGTCCCGGCGGCTCTGCACGAGGATGTCCAGCACGTTGCCGTCCTGGCCGACGGCCCGCCACAGGTACTGCCGCTCACCGTTGATGGTGATGAAGACCTCATCCGGATGCCACTTGTCGCCGGGC
>NZ_JBHVWT010000131.1:0-3318 GCF_042882135.1 Streptomyces sp. NPDC058240 | reverse complement strand
CGAGGAATTCGAAGCCCAGCACCACCGATCACAGGTCGCCCCGAACGCCGCCTGAAACCAGAGAAACCGGCCGCCACGAAACTCGGAGCAGCTCAGTTGTCACCGGACCGGATTCCGGATCGCTGTGCCGATTCCTTATCGGCCATCTGCGGCTGCTCCATGGGTGATGTGCCTGGCAGTTCGGTGAGTGAATCGGGAGATGGGCACCCAGGCCGACGAACGAGCTCGCCCAGCGGGCCTCAGCGCCCCTCGGGAGCCGCGTCGGCGCGGAAGACGGGCAGGCCCTCGCGCAGCCGTGCGAAGAGCTGGCTGGCGTCGAACATCTCCTCGTCCTCGTCCTCGTCCTCGTCCTCGTTCTCGTTCTCGTCGGCGTCCTCGTCCTCGTCGGCGGCGAAGACCTCGTCCACCAGGAACGCGCGCAGCTGCTCCTGCACGCCGTCCCCGTATCCCTGCTGGTAGTCGTACAGGTCGAAGTAGAGGTCCGCCTCCACGGTCGCGATCGTCTCGTGGTCGTCCTCGATGACCAGGCGGGCGCGGATGGTGCCCGCGTGAAGCGTGCTGTCGTTGTAGTCGCCGTAGACGACGTCGGCCTCGATGTCGCCCATGACCAGCATCTCGCCGCTGGTGAGGACCCCCCGAGCCTTCACCGTGCCGCCGATCGCCACCACCGAGTAGGGGGCGCAGTCCGCCACCACACCTTCGACCGTCACCGATCCGGTGACCACGAAGGGCGCGCCCACGCCCAGGTCACCCTTGACCACCAGGTCGCCGTGGTGGAAGAACGGGGTGTCCACTTGCTGGTCGCCGATCAGGGTGCGGGTCGTTCCGGTGTCGCCGAGAGTTTTGGCGCACATCTCTGGGACGTACCCGAGCAGCTCGGGGTCGAGGGTGACACGCAGCTGGGCGACGAACTCCTGGTAGCTGTCGAGGTCCCACTCCACGAGACCGGCGAGCCAGCCGCTGTCGTCGCGGATTCCGGCGGCCTCGAACGTGGCGGCCCGTTCGGACCGCATCACCTCGACGGTCCGCCGGATCGCGGCCATATCGATGGGCAGCGGGGTGTCGCCGTTCTTGTTGTATGCCATGACGTTCGCCTTGTCTGCGATCAGGGAACGGACCGGGGTGGCCCGCCCGTCGGGGTCACTCGCACCAGCAGGGGTGCGAGCAGCAAAGACGCGAACCGCAGGCTACCGGCCCGCTGCGAGCCGAGGCCGTCCGGGGGGTGCGGCGGCGGCAGGCAGGTGGCCGGGAGCGCTCTTGGCGGCTCTGGAGGGAGCTTCACACACGCCGTCCCGCGCGGGCATCCGTAGAAGCCCTCAATGCGGTACTGAAGCCGGGCTGTGCAGGTCCACCGGCAATTAGCGTCATCGGCGTGACCGGAACGCCAGAACCCCAGTACCTCTCCAGGGAAAGCACGCACATGACCATCAGGCCGTTTGCGTTGGTAGTACGCCTTCGTTGCCGGGCAGCTCTTCAGGCTCGACAGCGAGGAGAGGTAGAAGGCGCTGAGCAGGCCGCGGTGGAACCGGCGCGGTCGGCGCAGGTTGCCGCTGACGCGGCCGGAGTCGCGTGGGACCGGTGCCAGGCCGGCGTAGCCGGCGAACCGGTCGGCGATGACGAAGGCGTCCTTGGCGTCTGCCTTGCCCTCGCCTCGGTAGGAGGCCGAGGCACGGTGCATGGTCAGGCCGGTGATGTAGAGACTATCGGCTGGTCGCGACCGAGCAGCAGCCCGATCGGCAGGGCGGCACCACCGTGGTTGAGATCGACAGCCCGCAGCACGTCGCTGTCGAGAGCCAGGACATCCCCGCTCAGTTCCAGCAGGGCCTGTTCGTCGTTCAGGACCCGGCAGGACAGGAGCCGTTCGCCGTCCGTGTTGGTCACCACGCAGTGGTGATGTTCCTTGCCGATGTCCAGTCCGGCCCATATCTGGGGCACGGCCACCTCCGCCGGCTCATCGCTCTACCTCTGCCCAGCAGACGACCTCGCCGACGTTGCCCTACACAGCGATCGAGTCGCATCTCCCAATTGGCGGTCGAGTCGTCGTGGGGCTCCGGGCGGCCAAGCCTTTCCAGCCATCGGACAGCTACACCATGACAGCCATACCCAGAGTCCCTGGGTCCCGCTGATCTTACGAATGACCAGTTCGAACCACACCAAGGAAGTAGGGCCCTACCCATGAGCTGGAGTGTCAAGCGGCGAGTGCGTGGGCTCGGTGTGACCAAGCTGTCGCCTCGTCGTACGGTGTGCCAGTTTTTAGGCAGCCGTGCAGGATGCCAACGAGCCGGTTGGCGAGTTGGCGCAGGGCGGCGTTGAATTCGATGCCGCGGGCGCGTTGCTGCTCGTAGTAGGCCCTGGCGCCGGAGGAGACCCGCAGCGCGGAGAAGGCCTGGGCGATCAGGGCATCGATGAGCCGGTCGTTGCGAACGAACCGCGCGGTCACGACCTTCTTCTTACCGGAGGCGCGGGTGATCGGGCTGGTGCCGGCGTAGTTCTTGCGGGCCTTGGCGCTGGCGTAACGGTGAGGGTCGTCGCCGAATTCCGCGAGTACTCGGGCGCTGAGCATCGGTCCCAGTCCGGGCTGGGAGCGGATGATCTCAGCGTCTGGATGCCGGCCAAAATAGGCCTCGACCTGCCCGCGCAGGAAGTTGACCTGCTCGTTCAGAGTGACCAGCATCGCGACGAGCGCACGTACGGAGACAGCGTAGGCCGCAGTCACAGCGGGGGGCTGGCTCAGCTGGTCACCGACGCACTCAGGGCCGCCGCAGCGGCCCGCGGCGCCGACGGCCTGCACGGGGCGATTTTCCACAGCGACAACGGAGCCCAGTACGCGTCGAGGGAGTTCGCCCAGGTCTGCTCGGAACTCGGCGTGACCAGATCACGCGGCGCGGCGGGCACGAGCGCGGACAACGCCACCGCGGAGAGTCTGAACGCGACCATGAAACGCGAGACGCTCCAGGGACGGAAACGGTGGGACGGGGCCCGTGAGGCCCGCCTCGCGGTCTTCCGATGGGCAACCCGCTACAACACCCGCCGACGGCACTCCCGCCTCGGCCAGATCAGCCCGATCGCCTACGAACAACGATCAACTACGCTGGCCACCGCCGCATGACAACCGGTGTCCACGATCACGGGGAAGGCCCCTCACATCGGACGAGCTGGCCGACGGAACCAAGGCTGTCGTGCTGCACTTCGCCCAGGCCACCCAGGCCCCCGTACAACGCTAAGCTTGCGATTTTAGGACGTGAAGATCGTTTAGGTTTGGGTTCTGCTGTTCGCCGGACATGGGAACGGCCTTCGGGTGACGCTGGGTTCTCGCCA
>NZ_JBHVWT010000130.1:0-3358 GCF_042882135.1 Streptomyces sp. NPDC058240 | reverse complement strand
TCGGACGGCTCGACGGACTCGGCCTCGGTCACGTTCTCACTGGTCAACGATGCATCTTCCTTGATCAGGAGTTACACCGATCGTTTTACAGTCCCATGCTTCCGCCGCAAGGACCCAAGCGGTGTCAGAGAGGTGAAGAGCTGCGGGGGGCCTCTTCTTCACACGGCCGGGGGGCCGTACTCGGCAAGGCCGCTTGAGAAGGTCCACCATGGCCAGACGGATTACGCCGCCGACGGGCCGCAGGCCGCCCCTTTGCCGTCTTCCCGTGGAAGAAGTTGGTTCTCGTGCACGATCCGGCAGGCCCCTCCAGTTCCTCCGAGCCGGCCGATGCGGTCGGCCCGCAGGGCTCCGCCGACGCGGTGAGCGAGGTGATGGCCTGGTACACGCGTGAACTCCTGGCGGAGCGCCGTGCCTCCCACCCCGACCCGGAGCGGCTGGAGCACCTGCTCGCCCGGCAGCAGGAGTGCGTGCAGGACCGGGCGCGGCTGGGGGATGCCGACACCGAGGAGGCATCCCGCCGCCGGCCCGTAGCCGGCCCGGGGGAGTGGGAGGGCGGCCACGGGCGTGGGGCCGGTCAGTCTCCGCGGCTGGAGGTGGGCGGGCATCAGCGCTCGCGCCAGGCGGGAAATCTGCTCCAGGTCGTGGCGGTAGTGCGGGAGCTCGGTGCGCAGGCGGCGCTGGAGGTCCCAGAAGCGTGCCGCCTCCTGGGATGTGTAGGGGCGGGTCTGCTCGGCGAGCAGCACATCCGCTGCGGCTCTCGGCCGCGACCAGGAGCCTTGAGGGGTGCGGTCGTTGCGGTGGAGGACGGTTCCGTCGCGCCCCCACACCATGACGGAGTCGGCCACCGGCTCCTGCTCGGCCGCGGCAACCGCGTTGGCGAGCACGGCGAGGTGCCCGTCGTGCCCAACGGCGGTGGTGAACCGGCCGTGCCCGCCCAGTCGGTTGACGTCGGCGCAGCGCTTCGCGGTGCCCTGCCGGGAGTCGGCCGCCCGTACGGCCAGCACCACCAGCTCCACCCGGTAGCCCGCCCGCCGGTAGGCCATCGCGCTTTCCACGAAGGCGGCCGCGCTGCCGGGGGCGACCTCGATCGTCACGTCCCCGCGCCGCTCTCGCACCGCCGCCTCGGCCATCGCCTGCCAGGCCCGGTAGTCCGCCCGGATCCGATCCCCGGCCGTACGCGGCTCCTCGCGCAACAGGTTGTAGTAGTCCGGGTGCATCGCCTTGAAGTCATCGCCGCTGATCCGCGTGGGCCGGCCGCGCAAGGCCCGGCGCAGCACCTGGGCCTGACTGGTCTTGCCGGTGGACCACCGAGCGCGAAGCCATGGATATCGAGCTGGACGGCATCGCGACGGCGTCGGCCCGGACGACCAGAGGGCCCTCATCACCGCTCTCAGATCCGCCGAACAGTTTCAGCACAGCGCTGCGGAAAACCTCAAGCGAGCCCGCCGCCAGTTCCCATGTGCCCCCTGGTAGGCCCTGACAGACAAGGTCTAACGCGGCCATCAGCCCTGGCTTGCCGACCGGCTCGGCGGCCGCGGCGACCAGCGATGCGCTGCCCGTACGATGACCGGCGTGACTGTCCGCCGCGCTCTTGGCGCCGGCCCCCAGGCTCCCGCGCTCAGCATCAGCGCCGCCCAGGCCGATCCCGCAGTTCAGCCACCCGCACCAGAGCCGCCTTCTCACGGCTCTCCAGCACTGCCCGCAACGACGGCATCCGCCACCTCCACATCACCAGGACGAGGAGGGGATACCGACGACACGCGATCCGCGAGGTGACGGAATGTACGTCGCGGTCAACGGACCGACAGTTGAGGCGGGTTGAGCGACACTCTCCCCGCGGCGCGTGCGGGCAGGGTAAAGCAGTTGCTCGCAGGCGGACTGGTGACGATCATCATCACCGATAACTGGTGAACTTTCTTCTGTGAGGGGTCTGCGGTGACGATCGTGACGAGGGCTGACGGATTCGATCCGGCTTCCCTGGAGGAAGCAGTCTCCACAGTGGCGCAGGGGAGGGGGTTCTCCGGCACGGTCCGGGTCACGCGTCACGGGGAGCCGGTATTCACCCGCGCGTTCGGGATGGCGTCACGGCGGTGGTCCATACCGAACACGTGCGACACGCGATTCCGGGTGGCGTCGGTTTCCAAGATGTTCACAGCGGTGGCCGTCCTGCAGCTCGTCGAGCGGAAGCAGGTCTGCCTCGACGACGCGCTGGTGGGCTTCGTGAAGGAGCACATGCCCCAGCTCGATCCGCGTGTCACGGTCCACCACGCCCTGACGATGACGGCGGGCATCGGCGACTGGTTCGAGGAGGGCAGCGACGACTGGGAGGCCGAATGGGCCGCCCTGACCTCCTCCCACCCGCTCTACCTGCTGCGGAGCAACAAGGACTACCTGTCGCTGTTCGCCGGCAAGCAGCCCCACTTCCCTCCCGGGGAGCGTCATCTGTACAACGGCGCCGGCTACATCCTGCTCGGCCTGCTCATCGAATCGGTGACCGGCCGCTCCTTTGAGGAGGTCATCGCCGACGATGTATTCGCCCGTGCCGGAATGAGCGCAGCAGGATTCCCGGCCCTGGACAACCTGGGGCCGGACATTGCCGAGGGATACCTCACCACCGCCGACAGCCCTACCCCGTACCGGACCAATCACTACGCGACCACCCCCGGGGCCGCCGCCGACGGAGGGGCTACCTGTAGCGCCGCCGATCTGACGGCCTTCGCCCACGCACTGCGCCACGGGCAGCTGCTGAACGAGGAGACCGCGCGCCTGGCACTGACCCCACAGGTCGACGAGCGTGAGGAGAAGGTCCGCGGCTACCAGTGGATGTACGGCTTCGGCCTCACCCACATCCTCGACGACGAAGGAACCATCGTCCGCTGGGGCCACACGGGCGAGGAGGACGGGGCCAGTGCCCGCCTCTATCACTACCCGCGGCAGGGCCTGGACATCGCCGTCCTCGGCAACATCAGCTGGTGCGCCGGCGACATGGGGTGGGCCATCCACGACGCCGTGGTCGGCAACTGAGCAGCCGCGTGCCTGCACTGACCCCCGCCGCCCCTTCTGCCGCAAGGACCACCCCGACGACCGTGCTGCGGATCCGCAGCAGCAAGTCGTCGTCGATCGGCAGCGACGGTTGGGAAGAGGAGTTGATGCTGCCGGGCGACATGACAGGAGTGACCAGGGAAGGCATGGTTCAGGGGCGTTTCCCCTTGATCGTGGACACCCTGATCATTGGATCGTGTAGATCCATAGGATTAGGAGTTCCTGTTGGGGACATCGAAGTACTCGCCTGAGTTCCGGGCCGATGCCGTCGCGCTGTACCACGCCAGTCCGGGTGGGACGTATGCGTCGGTGGCCA
>NZ_JBHVWT010000129.1:0-3648 GCF_042882135.1 Streptomyces sp. NPDC058240 | reverse complement strand
GTACTTCCGCGGTGCAGGCATCGGACCTGTGTTCTCCCATCTGCCGAGGCGATCATGCCTGGCTTCAGGGCCGCTACAAAATCCGGTTCAGCTCATCGCGCGTTCACGCAGTTCGTCGGGGTACTTACGGGGAGCAGCCATGATCGGCATCCTTCCGGGTCTTGATGATCTCCATCAAACCCGGAGCGGTTCAAACTTCCGCCGCTGCCTCGAACAGCATGGCCTGGGCTACGTCGTCGCCGTCCCGAAGTCCCAACAGACCAAGTCCCTCGCCGGTATCTGGCGCATCGACGAACTCATCGATGAGGCACCGGCCGATGCCTGGCAGCGGCTCTCGTGCGGGCCCGGTGCCAAAGGACCGAACCCCGATGCGGTGTCCTCGGTGCGGGAGGCGAGACACGAGGCGGTACGGGGGCCGTGCGGGAGGCCGCACGCGAGCGGGCTTGCGTAAACACTCTACGTCACTGTTAACTCGAAGAAACATGAGCAAGGAACCGTGAGGGGGGTCCCTTGTTCGTGAAGTCGGCGCGGGCAAAAGGGGCATGCACTGCAACAGGGGTGTAGCCCTTCGCGACGGGGGATGCGTGAAGGGCTACACGTACATAATGACCGCTGGTCAGGTTGTCATCAACTGGCCGCCCGGTCAGTGGGACGGCGGAGTCGGGGCCGTCATGAAGTCCCGCACGCGCAGAGGGCGTTCGACGATCCGGATGTCGCCGAGCCAGCCGTGCATCAACTGGTCGAGCCTGCCCCCGTATTCATAGGCGCCGAGCAGCCAGGGCAGACCCGCGGTGGCGAGACCGGTGGTGCGGGTGGCGGGGTTGCGGGCGACGACGCAGCCGTCGACGTACATCGTCGTGTGTTTGCCGTCGTTGACGACCGCCACGTGCCACCACCGGTCACGCGGCAGCTCATGGCTCCAGTTGGTGACGGCTCCCGGCTGGTTCAGCGGCGCCGCTGCCCACTGGAGCCCGGGGCCGTCCGACACGGAGAGGGTGGCGACGGGCTCGTCCGAGTCGCCGGACGTCTTGCCCGCGGCCCCGAGCGTGCCCCGGCGGCCGAGTACGGCGCCCCAGGCATTGCGTCCGGCGTCCCAGTCGGCGGGGAGACGGAGGAAGGCCTCGATGGTGTAACCGGATCTGAAGGTCTTGGTGTTGAGCGGTGCGTTGTTCTCCGTACGCAGATACGCGCCCCGTAGCGGCGGCTTCGAGCCGTCGAAGTAGAGGCTGCCGTGGCCGGGCTGGTCGGGGTGGTGGCCGGTGGACCAGCGCAGCGCGTCGGGCGCGCTTCCGGGCACAGCTTCGCGCACCAGGTCGTTGCGGTGCCCGGACAGGTCGGGGACGCGCAGATTGGCGGCGGCGGCGGAACCGTCCGGGTGCGCGGGCGAGTCGAAGCGCCAGTAGGCGACGGTGCCCGGTATCAGCAGCCGCTCCGCCGGGCGGGGGCCGCGCACCGGCACGGGCGCGAAGCCGGCGAACCGCTTCTCGAAGTCGATGGGGACGGCGAACCGGTCCTGCGGGCCGGTCAGCTCGATCTCGCCGCGCTCCAGTTCGTTGAGCTGCTCGCCCGCCCGGCCGAGGATCCACGGCGAGATCGTCTCCACGTCGATGGTGTTCCTGGCCAGGTCGAAGCGGTAGAGGCGGATCATCGCGCTGCCGCCGTAGTAGCGGTTCTGGTAGTTGGTGAGGTGCAGATGGACATCGTTGCCCGCGGTGTTCTTGCGGGTGGTGCGCCCGGCGGGCCAGTAGTGGCCGTTGAGGGTGAGGAAGATCTGGTCGTGCCCGGCTATCAGCTCGTCCCACAGATGCTCTCCGTGGTCGGAGAATTCGGCCTCGTCGCCGTCCGCGTCGGCGTACACCAGCTCGTGGGTGGTGAGGACGACCGGCGTGTCCGGGTGCTTGGCGATGACGTTCCGGGCCCAGGCCAGGGACGCCGCCGACGGCCGCCAGTCGAGCGCCAGCACCAGCCACTCCCGCCCGGCGGCGCGGAACACGTGGTACGTGTTGTAGCCGTCCGGGGTTGCCCCGCCGAACGTGGGCAGCCGCCGCATGCGCCGCGGACCGAAGGTGTCCAGGTACGGGGTGCGGCCGCGCCCGTCGTCGGTGGACGACTTGATGTCGTGGTTGCCCGCGACGACGCTGTAGCCGACCTGCCGCCGGTCGAGCAGCTCGAAGGCCTCGCCGATCGCCTCGAATTCGTCGGCCCGGCCGCTCTCGGTGAGGTCGCCCAGATGGGACAGGAACACGATGTTCTCGTCGCGCCCGTGATCGAGGACGTAACGCAACGAGGCCTCGACCGGGCCCTTGTTGATGCTCGCCCCGTCGAAGAGGTACTGGGTGTCGGGCATGACGACGAGCGTGAACCGGAGGCTCTCCGGATCGGGTCGCCAACGGGCCGTGGCGGCACCGGCGTTCTGCTGGGGGAGAGCCGCGGCGGGGGCGGCGGACACGAACCCCGTGGCCGCGGCGGCGGCACCGGTGAGCGCGGCGGCCCGCAGGAACGTACGACGCCCGGCATCGGGCAGGAGTGGTCCGTCGGGCTGGTGGAGGGGGCTGCACATGGGTGTCTCCGCGGAGGACGATCGTCGGGGGTGGTCGTCCGCAAGCTAGCCGCGGGACCGGGGGAGGAATGGTTCGTAAGGGTGACATCCGGGCGAAGACTCCATGAATTGTGCGGCGAAACGTCGGCGCCGCACCCCGGCACCGACGGCCATCAGCAGCGACGAGAAACGGGGAAGACTCATGACGCAGTCAGGCATGTTCAAGCGGACGCTTGTCGCCTCCGGCGTGGCAGTCCTGCTGTCGGCCGGCGCACTCGGTGCGACGTCGGCGCTTGCCGACAGCTCCGGATCCCAGGCAGGTGGTGTTGCCACCGTCGCCCAGGCGGAGGGTACTCCGGATGGCTACGGCTGGAAGGCGTACATCAAGAACCACCGCTACGCCACCGTGTTCTGGGACGACTACACCCCCAACGGTGCGGACGTGGACAGTCTCACCATCAATGACGCGAACCTCGACGCCCGCTCTTCAGAGCTGAGGGTCTACAAGAGCAGGACCGGCAAGCTGTGGAAGAAGGTCCACGTCTACAACGGCGATTCCGCGACGATTGACGTCGACATCAAGAAGGGTAAGAAGATCTACTTCGAGGTGTGCGGCTACAACGACGGCACCAACCGGGCCCGCCAGCGGCCCACCGCCTGCGGCGTGGAGCCAAGTCGAGGAGCAACGTCCTTGTTCGAGGCACCCTCAGCACAAGCCAAGACGATCCGGCACCGAAGCGCCCACGCCTGCGGCGTGGAACGACGCCGCACCCACCCCTCAAGTGCGTCCTGTTCCTCGCCCGGCAACGTCAACTCGGCCTTCGGTCGACCCATCCGCGCCATAGAGAAAGCCTACACATCTACACGGAATACCAGACTCGGAACACTAGTCTTCTGAGTCAGGAATTCTGTTCAGATGTGTAGGTTTGCCTTATGGCACGGACGGGGCGGCCGAAGGCTGAGTTGACGTTGTCGGACGAGGAGCGGGCCGCTCTCGAGGGATGGGTGCGGCGCCGTTCGACACCGCAGGCGTGGGCCCTGCGGTGTCGGATTATCCTGGCCTGCGCCCAGGGTGCCTCGAACAAGGACGTGGCCGCTCAGCTCGGGGC
>NZ_JBHVWT010000128.1:0-3673 GCF_042882135.1 Streptomyces sp. NPDC058240 | reverse complement strand
CCTCACCAAGCGCATAACGGACGAGACCACCCCCACCTGGCGAGGAACCTATTAGGGCAGAAAGGGCAATCTACCTAGATCAAACGCCCTCTGAGAGGTACCGACAACGCACCCCAGTCGGCCCCCGCCGGGCCGGGCATCGTGCCTCCGACCCCCGCGGAACACTGCTGACGCGGCAGCGGTGGAAAAGAAGGTGCTCCTGCCGCGCGACATCCTGCCGTCTCACGTAGTCAAGAGGGGTATGCACGGGGATCACGGAACAAGAGAACGGTCGGGGGCCGAGTGAAATCAGCACAGGAGGATCAGTACCTGGAGTTCGTGGCCGCGAGGGCGAAGGCGCTGTACCGCTCGGCGTACGTACTCGCGGCCGGCGACACACATCTTGCCGAGGACCTGGTCCAGGAAACCCTCAGCCGGGTGTACGTGCACTGGAAGCGGGTGGCCAGAGCGGACAGCCCAGCGGCCTACGCCCAGACGGTTCTGGTCCGCACCTCCCTCACCCTGCGGCGTCGGCGAAGCACCGGCGAGCGCCCCATCGGGAACATGCCCGACAACGCGGCGGCCGGCCCGGACGCCGCACTGCGGCTCACCCTGCTGGACGCGCTCGGTCAACTGCCGCCCCGAGACCGGGCGGTGCTGCTGCTGCGCTACTGGGAGGACCGCAGCATCGAGGAGACCGCCCAGATGCTCAAGCTGAGCAGCAGCGCGGTCCGCTCCCAGGGCACCCGGGCACTCAACAGGGTGCGCGCGTTGCTCGGCGACAGCCTGTCCGACCTGGTTCCGCACTGAACACCGGTGCACACAGGTCGAACCCACCGCAAAATCCCTATCAGCGACGAAAAGGTGACGCCAGCATGCCGTTCGAAGCAGACCTCGCACACGCCCTGGACCGCACGACCGACTCCCTCGAACCCGATCTCACCACGCTCACGAGCGGAGCCGTCGAGCGCGGGCGGAGCCGCAGTCGGCGTCGGCGCAGCGCCGGCGTCATCGCCGGGGTCGGCGCCTGCGCCGCGATCGCGGCAGCCGGCCTGGTGCTCCCCGGCGCGCTCGCCGGGACTCGCTCCGCAGGATCCGACATGGAAACGGTGGCGCTGGCGATGCCCCGTTCCGCGATCACCGGCACCCAGATGATCGACGCTGTGAAGAAGACGTTCCCCGGGAGCCGGTTCGGCCAGGAGGACGGACAGAGCAACGACCCATCGAATCCGTCCAGCGGGTGGGTCGCCAACGGCGGAGTGGACGTCAACGACGGGCACGGCGCCGCCAACGTCGGTGTCTCGGCCCTGCGGCTCAAGCTGCCGCTCAGGGACGGCGAAGGGCTGAACTGCGACAATACGGCCGGGCGTGCTGAGGTCGGCGACACCTGCGAGCTGAGCGAGCTGCCGAGCAGCGCCGCGCTTCCCGGCGGAGCCCTGGTGATGTCGGAGAAGATCGCGGAAAGGCAGCCGATTGGCGCCGACCCCGTCCCCGACTCCGACATCGCTCACCGCTGGACGACGACGGTGACCCTGAAGTCGACCGGCGCCCAGCTTCAGATGGTGCAGTGGAACACCGCCGGCGACTTCGGTAGCGGAAACAGGCCGAAGCCGACCCGTAACGCTCCCCCGCTCTCCCAGAAGCAGGCGGTGGCGGCACTCACCGGTCCCACCTGGGCGCCGATTCTCGGTGCCGTCGGCTGACCCGTTGCATTGCCGAAAATGGGGGCAGAACCTCCATGACCTGCTGCGCTGGCAGGTCATGGAGGTTCTGGTCGGTGCCGTCGTCCCGCCACAGGCCGAAGTAGTAGTACACCGCGCCGCTGGGCGGTAGGTTGCCTGGCAGGTAGGCCCACTGACAGTCCGTCCGGGACTGGTACAGGATCGCGTTGACGATCTCCCGCATCTCGTACCTGCCTCGTGGCCCGTGGCCGAGGGCCGCCCGGCCTTCCACGCAGCCAGCACGGGCTCGATCAACGCACACCGCTCGTCGGACAAGTCGCTCGGGTACGGCTTGCGCTCAGCCACCCCACCAGCCCAGCACGGCCAAGCCCACCGACCAGCAGAATCGCTCCAGACTCACACGATCAGGCGACCACAGAACGGAAATCAAGCCTCATAACGCCCTCTCGGCCCACCCGATACCGGTACGGAGCCCCCGCGAGCCGTCACTGTCCCGCCGGACCCCCTCCTGGGCCGGAAGGGTCGCCACCACCGCCCCCTCGGCAACGGTCTTTGCCCAAGGGGTCGGTGACACGCCACCCGCCCTGTTGCGGCGACGTCGGGGCCGAGCGGGCCGCGGGCGGGGTCGTCGATGCAGACGTGCCAGTCGGTGTCGTACTCGGTCCGCGCAATCAACTCGGCCGTGGCCGTGGCGGAGGTCTCGGGTGCCATGGTGGCCCCGGTGCGGACTTCTCTGATTCCCGCACACCGTGTTCCGTTCCGGGGCCCGGTACGAGCGGCCGGAATTCATCGCATTACCGAACTTGCGGGGTGGGGAGGCTCCGACCGTCATTAACAGAAGGTGATCGCAGGAGCTGGCCGAACAATTGGAGGCCCGGCTGAAGCCCGTGACGGACGGGCAGGAAGCGATACGCCAGCACTACCTGAAGATCCTGGAGACCGTCCAGGCAGGCACCTCCGGGCTGCGCGAGGAGAACCGGGAACTGCGCCGCCGCCAGGAGCGATTGATCTCGGACGTCACCGAGGCACGGCAAGACGTGTCAACAGTCCGCACCGAGCTCGCCCAGGCGCTGCTTGCCGCGCCTTCTCCCGTGCCGCCGGAGAATGCCGCCGCACCGGCGGCCGAGACCCGCCCCCTGCCTGGCACCGACGCGCCTGCCGAATCCGAAGAGGAGCCCATGAACCACAGCGAGCCCGGCCCGGTCCCCCACGCCTCCGACGTCCGTCCCGCCGGGGCCGGCCCCGAGAACGGGAACGGGAACGGCCAGGAGGCGCTGAAGCGGGCGGCGGCGGCCGCGTACCGCGGCGCGGCACCCGCCGCGCAGTCCGGGCCGGTGATCCCGCAGCAGGCCCGCCGCCAGGAGCAGCCCGCCGCCGAGGGGCTCGCGCCGGAGGTGCAGCACGGTGTCCGGCTGATGAAGGCGGCCGGTGTCGCTCTGGCGGAGCTCGTGTGCCACCGCGACACGTGGGAGTACCTCACCGGCCTGAGCACCAATCAGACGCACTTCCATACCCCGCCCAACATCGATGACATCAAGGACGGGCGGGTACGTGTCGCCCTGTCCGGGCGGTCGCTCATCGCGCTCCTGATCGCCCTGTGGGACACCCGGGACAAGGCCGAGTTCCTCACCGCCGACTGGGCTCTGGCGGCCACCGCGTACGACCGGTTCGCCGCCGAGCTCGACACGGTCGGCAGGGGAACCCAGCACACGGTGCGTATCACGCTTGATGACGGCTCACCTGTCGCGCAGCCTGAACTGGCCGAGGCCGGCGCGGAGGCAGGCACACCAGACAAGTGACGGTGGCGGGGCGGTGATGGCGGGCGGTGGTGCCGTCCGCCGTCCCACAAGAACGGGCGCTATCCGGCCTGGAGCGGGCCGCTCTCGCCCACCGGCATTGCCCACTTCATGGCTACCCGGGGCCTCCCCCTGAGTGGTGGACACGCTGATACTGGATCTTCTTGATCCGGAGGAAGCGAGAAGACCGCCGATGGCGATGAAGGACTACTCGGA
>NZ_JBHVWT010000127.1:0-3746 GCF_042882135.1 Streptomyces sp. NPDC058240 | reverse complement strand
GGCAACACCACCTCAGCAAACACATCCTCGCCCAGCCGCCACGCAGCCCTCAGACCCTGGAACACCGGGCCGTACACCAACCCCCCTTCCGCATAACGCTCGTACACACCCTCAACCGAAACCGGCACCGCACCCACCGGAGGCCACACGGTCAGATCAGCCTCGCCCACACCGCCCCGCACCCCAGCACCCAACACACCCGTCGCATGCCGGGTCCAGGACGTGTCGTCCACCGCACCCTCACCACGGGAGAACACCCGCACCGCACGCCCACCAGAGCCACCCTCAGGCGCACCCACCACCACCTGCACCTGCACACCACCACGCACCGGCAACACCAACGGCGCCTCCAGCGTCAACTCCTCCAACACCCCACACCCGACCTGATCCCCCGCCCGAATCGCCAACTCCACAAACCCGGTGCCGGGGAAGAAGATCGAGCCACCCACGACATGGTCGGCCAGCCAGGGCTGGGTCTGCGCAGAGAGCCGACCGGTGAAGAGGACCCCCTCCGAGTCGGCGAGCACGACGGCCGCGCCCAGCAGTGGGTGGTCGGTGGCACCGAGGCCGATGGCCGCCGGGTCACCGTGATCGGTCGGCGTCTGCGACCAGAAACGGCGACGCTGGAAGGCGTACGTGGGCAGATCGATCTCGCGGGCTCCGCTGCCCTCGAAGACGGCGGGCCAGGCGACTTCGCCACCGGCGGCGTACAGGCGCCCCAGTCCGGCCAGGAGGGACCGCGCCTCCGGACGTCCCTTGCGCAGCAGCGGCACGCACACCGTCTGCTCCGTCTGCCCCGCCCGCTCCGACTCCTCGGTCTCCGCGCTCTCCGCGAGGCACGTCTGCGCGAGGCCCGTCAGCACACCGTCGGGGCCCACCTCCACGAACCGTGTCACTCCACGGTCCGCGGCGCTGCGCACGCCGTCGCTGAAGCGCACCGCTTCGCTCACATGCCGCAGCCAGTAGTCCACCGAGCACAGCTCCTGCTCGGCGGCCACGTCGCCCGTCACGTTGGACACCACTGCCAGCTTCGGCTCAGCGAACGACAGGCCCTCCAGGACCTGCCGGAAGTCGGCCAGCATCGGCTCCATCAGCGTGGAGTGGAAGGCGTGCGACACCTTCAGCCGGGACGTCTTTCGGCCCTGTGCCCGCAGCCACTCCGCGACCTCCTCCACCGCCGCTTCGGGGCCGGAAAGGACCACGGACCGCGGGCCGTTGACCGCGGCCAGGCCGGCTCCCGCCGACTCAGCGAGCAGCGGCAGCGTCTCCTCCTCCGTCGCCTCGACCGCGACCATCGCGCCGCCGGCCGGGAGCGCCTGCATCAGCCGGCCGCGCGCGGTGACCAGCGTGCAGGCGTCCGCCAGGGTCAGCACCCCGGCGATGTGCGCGGCGGCGATCTCGCCGATCGAGTGCCCCATCACGAAGTCGGGACGTACACCCCAGGAGTTGACCAGGCGGTACAGGCTCACTTCGACCGTGAACAGGGCGGGCTGGGCGTACTCGGTACGGTCCAGCAATGCCGCGTCAGCCGTGCCCTCGTCCGCGAACAGCACGTCCTTCACGGGCCGTTCCAGCAGACCGTCGAACTGCTCGCAGATCTCGTCCCAAGCCTGCCGGAAGACGGGGTACGTGTCGTACAGCTCGCGGCCCATGCCGGTGCGCTGCGCACCCTGCCCGGTGAACAGGAACGCGGTCTTGCCGCTGGTACGCACCGCGTCCGGCGCGGCCGTTTCCTCGGCGAGGGACCGCAGGCCGGCCACCAGCTCGGCCGTGTCCGCGCCGAGAACGGTCGCGCGCTGCTCCAGCGCGCCGCGCATCGTCGTCAGGGACCAGCCCACATCCGCCGGACGGAGTTCGCCGTGCTCCTCCACGTACGACGCGAGTCGCGCCGCCTGGGCGCGCAGCCCTTCCTCGCCGCGGGCGGAGATGACCCACGGCACCACGGTGTCGCTCGACGGCCCGGCCTCCGAGGAGTCGGCTGTCGGCTCGTCGTCCCGGTCGTGCGCAGCTTGCTCGATGATCACGTGGGCGTTCGTACCGCTGATGCCGAAGGACGAGATGCCCGCTCGGCGCGGCCGGTCGACGTCCCACGCGACTTCCTCGGTCAGCAGCCGCATCGCGCCCGCCGTCCAGTCGACGTGGGTGGACGGCTCGTCCACGTGCAGGGTCCTGGGCAGTACGCCGTTGCGCATCGCCATGACCATCTTGATGATTCCGGCGACGCCGGCGGCGCCCTGGGTGTGGCCGATGTTGGACTTGACCGAGCCCAGCCACAGCGGCCGGTCGGCAGCGCGCTCCTGTCCGTACGTCGCCATCAGGGCCTGGGCCTCGATCGGGTCACCCAGGACCGTGCCGGTGCCGTGCGCCTCGACCGCGTCGACGTCTGCGGCGGTGAGCTGGGCGTTGGCCAGTGCCTGGCGGATGACGCGCTGCTGGGCGGGGCCGTTCGGCGCGGTGAGGCCGTTGCTGGCGCCGTCCTGGTTGACCGCGGAGCCGCGTACGTGCGCGAGCACCCGGTGACCGTTGCGCGTCGCGTCCGACAGCCGCTCGACCACCAGGAGGCCCACGCCCTCGCCCCAGGCGGTACCGTCCGCTCCGGCGGCGAACGCCTTGCACAGACCGTCGCGGGACAGACCGCGCTGGCGGCTGAACTCCACGAAGGCGGCGGGCGAGGCCATGATCGTCACACCGCCTGCCAGGGCGAGATCGCACTCGCCGTTGCGCAGGGCCTGGATCGCGAGGTGCAGGGCCACCAGCGATGACGAGCACGCCGTGTCCACGGTCACGGCCGGCCCTTCCAGGCCGTACGTGTAGGCGATGCGCCCGGAGACGATGCTGCCGGAGCTGTTGCTGCCGGTGTAGTCGTGGTAGACGAGACCGGCGAAGACACCGGTGGCGCTGCCCTTGAGCGTCGCGGGGTCGATGCCCGCCCGCTCGAACGCCTCCCAGGACGTCTGCAGCAGCAGTCGCTGCTGCGGATCGGTGATGAGGGCCTCGTTCGGGCTGATGCCGAAGAAGTCCGCGTCGAAGTCGGCCGCGTCGTGCAGGAACCCGCCCCTGCGTACGTACGTGGTGTCCGGGCGGGACTCGGTGGGGTCGTAGAGGCGGTCGACGTTCCAGCCCCGGTTCTCGGGGAAGTCGGTGATGGCGTCGTCGCCTTCCAAGACCAGTTTCCACAGGTCTTCGGGCGACTCGATGCCGCCGGGGAAGCGGCAGGACATGCCCACGATGACGATCGGGTCGTCGGCGAGCGCGCCGGTCGTCGGCAGGACGGTGGCGGCGGCCACGTCTCCGGAGACCTCGGACAGCAAGTGGTCCGCGAGGTCGCCGGCGGTCGGGTAGTCGAAGACGAGAGTGGCCGGCAGGTGCAGGCCGGTTGTGTTGTTGAGGCTGTTGCGCAGTTCCACCGAGGTCAGCGAGTCGAAACCCAGGTCGCTGAAGGCGCGGTCCGGCGCGATGGCCGCGGGCGTCGCATGACCCAGTACTGCGGCGACTTGTCCCCGCACCAGGTCGAGGACCGCTTCGTGGCGTTCGGACTCGGCGAGTACGGCGAGGCGTTCACCGAGCGAGCTGGCAGCAGCGATCGCGGTCCGCGAGGTGGCCTGTCGGCGTGCCGGGCGTCCGGTGAGGTGGTGGTAGAAGGAGGGCAGGGCGGTGCCCTGTGCTCGCAGCGCCTCCACATCAAGACGTACCGGTACCAACGCCGCGTCCGCCCGCGCACCCGCATCAAACAACCGCAAGCCGTC
>NZ_JBHVWT010000126.1:0-3747 GCF_042882135.1 Streptomyces sp. NPDC058240 | reverse complement strand
AGGCCGCCCGGCGGGACATCACCTGCTACATCGAATTCTGGTACAATCGCAAGCGCCTTCATTCGGCCGTGGGTTACCGCCCTCCGCGCGAAATCTACGCCGAGTACGAGAAGTTGCGAATCGCCGCGTGAAATAGACAGTCAGACGCCTGTCCGGAAAACGCGAGGCCCCTCACCCTGTTCGACCCGCACGTTCCAACACCGGTTGAGAAACGGCTTGTCATGCCAGCGGGTCATGGTTGACCCAGATCGCCTTGTAGGGGTATCGGCCCTGCCAGCGCTTGATGAGGTCGACGGCGCCAGGCATGGTGAAGGTCGCGTTCAGGGCGTCGAGATCGGCCAGGCGCAGCTGCAGGATGGCGCTGGCGATGGCCACCGGGGCGTGGTCGTCGCCCTGGGCGCGGATGTGGTGCCGGGCCGCGAATGACTCGACCAGACCGGAGCCCATCACGAGCTCCTCGAACTCCTTGAGGTACTGGTCCAGCTCACTCGTGGGAATCGGATTGTCGAACGCTACGATCGTGCGGACTTCCCATTTCCTGCCACGGGCCGCCACATCGGAGTCCTGGCCCCGGCAGGGGCCCAGCAGGTCGTGGTCGTAGGTGCGGTGGTGGAGAAGGATTCCGCGTTCGGTGATGGCCTGCCATCGCACCGGCAGCAGTTCCAGGTAGTCGCTGCCGGTCAGCGCGACGGTCACGTACCCGGCGACCGCTGCCAGGGCGGCCCACATCGGGTTCGGCGTCAGCGCGGCCCGGGGGAGTACGGGGTGGCGCAGTCCTTCGTGGGGCCGGTGGTGCCAGTGCGCGAGCCATTCGTCGAGCAGGTCCTGGAGTTGGGCGACGGTGTAGCACGTCTCGCGTTCGATGTCTCTGCCGCGGCGTGCGACGTCGGAGCCGGTGTGGCCGGGCAGGTGCTGGCAGAACAGGGAGTTGATCGAGCCGAAGTCGCGCTCCACGATGCCCTCGGCGGTCGGCGTGAACGGCGGCGCTACCTGCGCACTGATCCCGAGCGTCTCGCACGCCGCGGTGAACGCCCTGGAGACCATCGAGAACATCCCCGGGTGCGCCGCACGGTGGGCCGCCGACCCCGAGGTCATGCGCGAGCGGTACGAGATCTGGCGCCTGTGCGGCAGCCCGCGCACCACCAGCGGCATGAAGGCGTGGGCACTGGCCGACCACACCCTGCGCCCGCCGCGAGGAAGCCGCCCAGCCGTGGATCGAGTGTCTCGCCGCCGATGCCGCCCGCACCCTCGCCACCGACGTCAGCCCGGACGCCGCCCACTGCGCCCACAGCCGCGCCACCGAACTGGCCGCCGCCCAGCACCAGGCCCGCTTCGACGCGTACGTCCCCGACACCCTGCGCAGAACCGACCTCGACACCCCCGTCACGGCCGATGCCTGACGGGCGCTCCGCGGCGTCGCGGCCTTCACACATGACGGAGGCCGTGACGGGAGCCGGAGCGACCACGTACGAACCGTCATCTGTGTCACCTGCGTCCGCTGAATCAGGAATCTCACGCAACGGTCCACGCGTTCGTCTGAGCCGTGAGCTCAACCGGTCGCATTCACCAGGGAGGGCGGGACCCCGCCGGGAGGTCCCGCCCCCCTCTTCAACGGGTCATGCGGAAATGGACCAAGCGACCGGGCTCAGAAACGGTCCGGGGCACGCTCCGGGAGCGGAGACCCGGGGAGCACGTCCCGCTTCTGGCTCTTCCGTGCCTCCGCGTTCGAGTCGGCCGTCGCCCTGCAAGTCACGTCCTTCGCCGGGAGCTTGCCGGTGAGCAGGTAGGCGGCGACCGTACCGTCCGTGCACGCGTTGCCGTTCGGGTAGACGCCATGGCCCTCGCCGCCGAGGACAGTGACCATTTTCGAGCCCTTCAGGTCGGCATGCAGGGCCTGACCGCTGGGCAGCGGAGTCTGCGAGTCCCACTCGTTCTGGACGACCAGAGAACCGACCCTGTTGTTCACCTTGGTTGCCGGTTCCACGGACTTGTCCCAGAATGCGCAGGGCTTGATGCTGGACGCAAAGTCACCGTAGAGTGGGTAGCGGCCCTTGTCTTCGATGGCGTCCTGCCGGTAGCTCTCAGGGTCGCGGGACCACACGGCCGAGTTGTCGCCGCACACCACGGCCCAGAAGCTCGCCGTCATGTTGTCGGACGGCACCTCGGCGGCATCGGAGGCGCCTGAAGTCCCGGTCCCCTCCGATCCGGCGAACGCCGCGAGCTTCTTCGCGGAGGCGGGCTCGCCGGCCGCGGCCCTCTTCAACTCCACGATCCCCTCGGTGGCGTACTCCGGGCTGAAGACCGCCCCGCGCATACCACTCCGGATGTCATCACCGGTGATCGGCTGCCCATCTACCTCGATGGGCTTCTCGTCTGCCTGCGCGACCAGGTCCCAGAAGGTCCGGTCGACCTGCTTCGGGGTGTCACCGAGGCCGTACTTCTCTGAACGCTCGGCGGCCCACTCAGTCCACCGGACGAACGCGGGCTCGGCGCCCTCCGCCCACCACTGGATCATCCCTCGCCAGGCGCGCGCCGGATCGACCGCGCTGTCCAGCACGAACCGGTCGGTCCGGCCCGGGAAGAGCTGGGTGTAGACGGCGCCCAGGTAGGTGCCGTACGAGTAACCTACGTACGAGATCTTCTTCTCACCGAGGATCGCCCGGAGCAGATCCATGTCGCGTGCGGTGTTGCGCGTGGTGATGTGCGGGAGCACGTCGCCCGCTTTCTCCTTGCACTTGTCCGCGACATCGCGTGCCCAGGCGACGTCTTTGTCGAATGTCTCCTCCTTGTACGGCCGCAGCCAGTTCTCCTCCTCCGGCTCCAGATCGCAGGAAACCGGGCTGCTCTGCCCAACACCGCGCGGGTCGAAGCCGATGAGGTCGTACTTCTGCCGTGCGGACTCGGGGAGCCTCTCCTGCATCCCCAGCGGCATGTAGAGCCCCTGTCCCCCCGGGCCACCGGGGTTGGAGAACAGGACACCGTGCCGCTTGTCGGACGCGGTGCTCTTGATCCGGGATATGGCTAAGTCGATCCGCTTGCCCCCAGGAACCCGGTAGTCCAGCGGAACCTTGATCGTGGCACACTCGAACTCCGCCGGAGAGGCGGCTTCGCACCGCTTCCACTGCGGCTTCTGCTTCACATACCGGTTCAGCGCGCCCGTGGCGGCGGACGAGGAGACGGTCGACGGGGTGGCGGCCGGAGCGGCAGTGGCCGTCGAGGTGGCGAGCGCGGGAGCCAGCGTTGCCGTGACACTCACGGCCAACAGGGGCGCGAGACGTCGTCTGCGCACGATATCGATCCTTCCGGTCGAATGTTCGGACAGGAAAGATCTTTCAGGAACCCGCCACGCATGCGGATCCCTCGCCGGGCTGCACCTCTCCTCCACCCTGGGGATGACACAACAGCCTTGGGTGGTACCCAAGTTGTAGGGGACGGACCGCCCTCAGCGATCCATCAGCCGATCGGGTGTCACCCAGGCGACCCCGACAACTCGGCCCCCGGTGCCGAACTTGGTCCTCAGGAAAACAACCCCCTCGACCTCGACCAACCCGATCGCCGCTAGGCCCTGTCCTGGCGATCACGAGCGGAGCCAGATCATGAGGGCTGCGGCGGTAACGTTTTGCCGAGGTGGACGTAGGCGCGTTTGTCGTATCTAGTGTGATGCGCCAGAAAAGGCGGTCTTAAGTCTGCTGCTGGTTTTTGGTGCTGGATGGGCTGATTTTGGTGAGGTAGTCGGCGAGGGATTTG
>NZ_JBHVWT010000125.1:0-3754 GCF_042882135.1 Streptomyces sp. NPDC058240 | reverse complement strand
CCGGCGAGTATTTGCTGGGTGGCGCCACTTCTTCCTCGTTTCCTTCTCAGGGCGATCCTATTGGATCCCTGTCCGGAAACTTCGAGGCACCCCACCCAGGCCCGCGATGGTGGGCGGTCACGTATGCCTGGTCCAGATCGCTCTGTTCGTCGTCCACCCAGGCGAAGGGACGACCGTTGGCGTAGTCCAGCAGGGGACCGGTCTTCCAGTGGACCCCGTCGGGACGGTCTTGGAACAAGGCATCGCCGAAGTCGACGAAGGGGAGTTCGGGAAGGCCGAGCACCGGAGCGATCCACCGGTTGGCGTCGTCCATCCATGTGGTGGCCCAGCACAGCTCGTAGCTGAGTTGGAGCAGAGATCGCCCGTGCTCTGGGCTGAGCCACACCCGCAGAGGTCGCCGCCGGGCCGAGAGTCCTCTGTGTTCGTCTGGAGTTCCGCTGTCCTGGGGCACTCTGAGTGTGGTGTAGCCGTCGGGGCGCTGCTCCGGCTTGGCCGCATAGGGGTTGAGTGGCCCGTCGACGTCCAGGAACAGTAGTGGTGGTCGGTTCACTATCTCCCCCGGTCTTGCTCAACATCGGCTGCGCCGTGGAAGCGTAGTGCAGCGATCGTCTCGGCGTCGGGCTGGTCTGATGTGATGATCCCGGTGTGGTGGGTGTGATCACGGCATCAGAGCCGTCCTAATCCCACATCCAGACTGAAGGGCACCCGCCTTCGCAGCCCGACTCGCCAACTACTGATGGAAGGCCTTCAACCGGCCCGCGCCGAAATCCACAAGGCTCAGGTGAAAATCCTCCTCGACACGGGCGAGGCGGTCCGCGAAGGCTCTGGCGGAGCGCTACCCGACCGGGAAGCTGACGAAGCTCTAGAAGAAGGCCGCCCTGGTAAAGGAGACCGCATCCGAGTGGCAACCGCAGGTCAGGGAGCAGGAACGGGATCAGACGGCCACTTCCGGCGGCTTGTCCCGGGTCGGCGCCAGCAGCGGCGAGTCGTGGCGGTTGGCACCGGCCAGCACTCGGCCGAGGGGGGTGCCGTACCCGTCGACCAAGAGGGAGCGTTTCATTCCCCGCTTACCACGATCGAACGGAGGGCGCCTGGAGACCTCTTCTCCGCCGGGGGCTTTGGTGATGCGCCATCGACGGAGATCTCTTCCTGTACGAGTCCGACGATCCGGCCGTAGCATTCCAGGACTATGCGCTTGAGCTGCGCGAACACCCCAAGCGTGATCCGCTCGGCGGCGCTTCAGCCTCCGTCAGGTGAAGCCGTTCAACATCGAAGTAGAAGCCAGCACCCGCGGGGACGGTGTCTCGATCACCGGCTCATCGCAGAGCCTGTTCCGAACGTCTGGGGAGCCCAGCCCCAGCGAGCGGCCTTCCCGGGCTTCGCTTATCGCCTACGTGAAGATCGTTTGGCTGAAGCCCTTGGGTGCCTTTCGCGGAGAGACGGCCACCTTCCCGCTGATGTCCCGGCCGGCCTTCCCTCTGACCCGCCGGGACCTCGCTTGGTCCGGCCTGTCAGCCGATGATGGCGACAGGGGCGTCCCAGGCGTTGCGGTCGACCGTGATGGTGTAACCGCCGCGGGTTTCCTTGCTGTTGACCATGTACTGGTGGCCGCGGCTGTGGTCGGTGTACTGGGCGGGGTTCCACGGCCAGTCCGTGGTAGTCGTGTTCTTCTTGTCCCACAACGCGTACCAGAGGTTGCCTGGCAGGTCCGCCTTGTCCGTGGCGGTGGCGATGGCCTTGGCGCTGGAGCTGCTGAAGCCGTAGAAGCCGCCACGGTAGGTCGCGTTGCGCAGCGTCTTGGTGAAGGAGCGTACGTACGTCAGGACGGCGTTGTTGCACGCCTTGTCGTTGACGTCGTACGGCTCCATGTCCAGGTAGATGGGGCTGCCGGCTTTCATGCCGAGCGCCGATGCCTTGGCCACTGCGTCCTTGGCATTGCTCGCGCCGACGGAGGCAGCCGTGGACGCGGTGAATTTTTCAGGGTTCGCACTCTTTTGGCAGGGTGGCTGAGCGCCGACGTAGAGGGGGATGAGCTTCCAGCCGGTGGAGTTGACCGACTTTACCCAGGAAGCGGTCAGGTTCGGCTGGGCGCAGCCGCGGTTCTTGCCGCCGATGTAGACAGCGGCGGCGCCGTAGAACTTCGTGTTCCACGCTTTCATCGCGTTGAGCGAGGGCGCTGTGCACGTATCGAACGCTCGGCCGGTGAAAGTCTTCTGCGCAGGCCAAGCCGAGGCCGCCACGGAGGCCTGGGCCGCGATTCCGGCACCCGCGACGACGACGACACCCGTCGTCGCCCAAGCGATGTAGCGACCCTTCTTGGACAGCCGATGTCTGGACAATTCCCACCCCATTCATACTGCGACCCCTGGCCGCATGAACCCAACCCGCTCGCAGAGAACAGCCCGCGCTGCGCCACAACACGACTGCGGTACGGAGGCAGCGCCTGCGTGCAGGAGCGCGCGGTATCTCCGCCCCATATCCCCGAAGCCCCGGATGTCCGAAGCGCATCGCAGAATAACCGATGTCCGTGCCATGACGGACGTGCAGAAGTCGGTGCAGCTGATTCTCCGCGGACTCCTGCACACGACCAGCATGAGCACCCCGAGGACCGATCACACCAGCCCTTTGACCTGGGACTTCAAGTTCGCACTCGGCCCACCTGCTCTCAGCTTGTCCTTTATCTACCAAGATCTTCCGGGCTTGCCGATGGCCTTTGATCTCGGCCCGCAGCAGCGGATGCAGCCCCCGAAGGTTGACCTGCGCGGGCCGGGGCACCGCCACGGCACTCGCGCACCAGCGCTCGAAGGCGTGCTCGTCCTCATAGCTGAGCGGCGCGACTAGCCCGCGGCGTCCATAGCGGGTGCCCCACTGCGACGGCAGGGCCGCTCCTCCCGGCCTGCCATGCCTGCGGTAGCGGCGTTCGTGCCGGAAGCACAGCCCGAGCGGGGAGTCCGCCAGTTCGGGGCAGACCTGGACCCGGCAACTGCCGAAGCCAGGGAGGGAGTGCTGGTCGAGGAGCCAGGCGTCGAAGTCAGCATTGCCGTCCCGGCGGCCACGGTGGTTGTACCAACGGAACTCGTGATAATGGCAAAGCTCCAGCCGCGGGAAGAGCACGAAGGGGAGCGGTGAGGGCTCCGGGGGCGTCAGCGCCCCCGCCAAGGCTCTGCTGAAGTTCTCCACTCCGCGCGACCCGGCCGCCCTAGCCGCGTTCATCAACCTGCGGGTCCTCAACCCCGAGCATGAGCACTGGCGGCGTGGGGTGGAGGCCGCCGTGATCTACGCCCGCGAGCACGGCGACCTGCGCGTGCCGTTCACCTACCGCGTCCCCGAAGGTGAAAAGGCGGAAGGGACCGGATGGCCGGCCTCGCTCGCCAACTTCCCGCTCGGGCAGTGGACCGCCGACGCCCGGCGCTTCTACGCCCGCGGGAGCATGGACGAGGACCGCATCGCGCAGCTGGACAAGCTCGGCATGATTGGCTCTGTCCACGAGATTGGACAGCGTTTATCCATTGGTTCGGGAGGCAGTCGGGCGGACTGGCGAATCGAACATGCCCATGAGATAGAACAGTGCTGGCGTCATCCTCGCTTCGCGTCAAGTGGTCCTCGACCCACGTGATGTCTGTGATGTGGCGCCGGTCGCATGCTCTGCTGTTGTTCTGAGAGGGCGTTTGATCTAGGTAGATTGCCCTTTCTGCCCTAATAGGTTCCTCGCCAGGTGGGGGTGGTCTCGTCCGTTATGCGCTTGGTGAGGTTG
>NZ_JBHVWT010000124.1:0-3849 GCF_042882135.1 Streptomyces sp. NPDC058240 | reverse complement strand
CTCGGCCAGATCAGCCCGATCACCTACGAACAGCGATCAACTACGCTGGCCACCGCCGCATGACAACCGGTGTCCACGATCACGGGGAAGGCCCCGCTCTCCGAGCATGGACCCACGAGGCTGCACATCTCTGTCAGGACCCGGTTGTATGAGGGGATTCCTGCGTTGTCCACCGCGAAGTAGAGCCCGCCGAACGTTGCCACGACCTGAGCCACGGTCCGCTGTACGGGCTGCTCATCGCTGATGCCGACGGCCACGGCCACGGCCACGGCCTCAGCCCGGCCGCCTTCCTTCACGATCAGCTCCATGGTCTGGCGGGCGCTGTACTCGTCCAGGTCGAGTACAGCGACCGCGGCCCCGCGCTGGGCGAACTCAAGCGCGCTGGCGCGCCCGGTTCCGCTGCCGACGCCGGTGACCAGACCGGCCTTGCCTGCGTAGCTGCTCAGAAGCCGTATCTCAACCGAACGTGATCGTTTGATTTCCGCTGGTCAGGCATTGTTTCGGTCGGAGTGAGGGAGAGTTCCGACGTTCTGTTCCGCTGGTTTGGTGAGGGGTGTGCGGTGGCGTCGATTCTGGGGTTGCTGGAGGTGCGGGAATCGGTTGCTCGCGAGCGTGTCGAGGATCTGCGGGAGGCGGCGGCCTGGGCGGCTGCGGCGCTGGAGGCTGCAGAGATCGAGCTGGACCGGCGGGTGATTGCGCGGGAGGAACTCGTCGAGGCCCTGGCCGCGTCCGCTGCCGGGACCACCGCCCTGACCGAGGCGGAGACGGAAGCGGAATCAGTGCCTGCTTCCGCGCCGTTGCCGGGAACGACAGTGCCGTCCTGGCGGGAAGGTCTGCCGGCGACGGCTCTCGCGCCGGACTACCAGCGGATCCTGGGCATGCTGGCGGACCGGCCGGGTCAGGAGCCGGTGAAGGCCAAGGAAATTGCGGTGATGCTGGGGCTGGAACCGACGCCGGCGAAGGTGGAGGGCGTGCGGTCGAAGGCGAGGCGACTGGCGGAGCGCGGGTGGCTGGTCCAGGAAGCGTCGGGGATGTTCAGCGCCGTTCGCGGGCCCGTGGCCGGGCCAGGCGTCGGCTCATCCGCGTGATCATCGACCACTGGATCACGGCCTCGCTGGTGGCGGTCAGGGTTTCGTAGTCACGGGCCAGACGGCGCGAATGCATCAACCACGCGAACGTGCGCTCCACCACCCACCTGCGGGGCAGCACCACGAACCCTTCCATGGCGTCGGTGCGCTTGACGACCTCCAGAGTGAGCGCGAGTTCCTGACGGCACCAGGAGACAAGGCCGCCGGTGTAACCGCCGTCGGCCCAGACCAGAGTGATCTCCCGGTGCAGCGACCGCAGTCGTCGTAGCAGGGGCACGGCCGCGTCCCGGTCGCCGACGTTCGCGGCTGTCACCGCGACGACCAGCAGCAGGCCGAGCGTGTCGGTCACGATGTGCCGTTTGCGGCCCGGCACCTTCTTCCCGCCGTCGTACCCGCTCGAGGAAACCGGCACCGAGGCGGAGGCCCGCGCCGACTGCGCGTCGATGATCCCCGCCGAAGGCTCCGCCTCCCGGCCCTCGCGCTCACGGACCCTCCCACGTAGCCGGTCGTGGAACTCCGCGACCAGCCCGTGCTCCCGCCATCGGCGGAAGAAGGCATAGACCCGGCCCCAGGCGGGGAAGTCCGCGGGCATCGCACGCCAGGAAATCCCGCCCGCGACCAGGTAGCGGATCGCGTCGATCATCCAATGCCACGAAGTTAAGGGTTCGGTGGTGGCGTCAAGGTGTCAGGGAGAGTGATCTTGTAGGTGTTCGGCGCGGTGCGGATGAGCCGGCCGTTGCGAGCCCAATAGCAGAGTTGCGCGGTGAGGCTGCTGAGGGGGCGCCCCGAAGCGGGGAGCCCGAGATGCCGCGCGATGTCCCGGGTGTGCATGGCCTGGTTGGAGTTCGCGGCCAAGATCTGGCAGACCTGGCCCCAGCGGCCGGAGAGGGCCCGACTCGGGTCCTGCGCGCTGGGCAGGGCTGGTGGGTGCACGGTGATCTCGATGGCGGTGATCAGGGTGCTGTCGCGTGGACGTCCGTCGCGGTTCCAGATGTTGTAGCGGGAGGTTCCGCACTTGACGATGCGGGCGGACAGTCGCATCCGGCGCCCGGGAAGCAGCGCGTGCAGGACGCGGGCGCCGATGTGTCCCACCAGGTCGGGGCGGCTGCTCGGCCCTGAGACCGCGGTCGTTCCGACCAGGCTGACCACCGTGTCGCGGGCGGCTTCCAGAGCGACGGTGAAGCCGGCCCGGTCGGGATCGCAGCCGGGCATTGTCTCCACCGCGGTCACCATGACCGAGCGCAGGGCCTGGTAGAGGGTGAGCAGTCCCCACATCTCCTGGTTGAGACCCACCGGGTCCTTCGAACGCAGAACTCGGCCTTTGAGCAGGGTGTGACGTAGAGCCAGGTAGGTGATCTCGATCTCCCAGCGCTCGTGGTAGAGACGCACCAGGTGGTCGGCTGGATCGGTGCGGTGGTCGGTGAGCGTGGTCAGCAGGCGGTAGGTCCCGCCGAAGTCGCCGCCGTCGGCGGTGCGGGAGTGGATCTCGGCCTCGATCACCCGCAGCGGGAGGCCCCCGATCCGGGTCAGGTAAGAGCCGTCGGGCAGCAGCGCCAGCACCGGCGGGCGTCGGGTGCTGGTGGCGCGAATCAGAAACTGCGCCCCCTGAGCTGCGATGTCTGCGAGCAGTTCGTTGCTGTCGAAGGCGCGGTCCGCCAGAAGGAGCATGTCCGAGGTCAGGTGGCCGACCAGGTCGTAGGCGTAGTCGGTCTCGCCCTTGGAGGCGGGGCCGAAGACCGCTGCGATCAGGCCGCGGGTGCCGGTTTCGCACAGGGTCATGAGCATCAGCCGGGGGTAGCCGGTCGGGCCGTAGCGGCGTTCGGTGCGGCCGAGCCAGGACCGGTTGCGCTCGTGGTCGGGGACGGACAGGCTCCCGCAGCCGTCGAAGGCGACCGTACGCCAGCGGCGGTAGCGCACTCCGGGCGTGGACGGCTGGGCCAACGGGCCGGCCAGCACGTCGAACAGCCGCTTGAGCGGGGCCACCCCGACCCGCCGACGCAGATCGCGAAGTGCCTTCTCCGACGGCTGCGGCACTCTGGCGGCCAGTCCGGCCGCGAGTTTGCCCCACACCAGTCCGGTGCCCAGATGCCCGAACAGGCCGAGCGCGAGCACGAAGTACACCCCGACGCGAGAGGGGAGGCTTCTCAGTCGTCGCTCGCGTGCCCCGGTCTCGTCCAATACCGCATCCACCAACTCGGGTGGGATGACCTGCGTTAACTCGCCGATGTGGCCAGGCGCGAACACGTCATCGGTTCCGCCCGTGACAGACTGGACCACTGGGCCTCTGCTTTCTCAGGAAGATCTTGGTCGATCCCCTGGATAGCAGAGGCCCCTCCCACATCTCGCCCACCCTTGACACCGCCGCCGAGCGCTTAACTTCGTGGCATTGGTCGATCATCGAGCGGTGGCAGTAGCCCTCGGGCTGCCCGCCCTTGCCCTCCAGCCAGGCCGGAGCCGGCAGCAACGGACGCACCGCCGCCCACTCCGGATCCGTCATGTCCGAGAGATACCGGCGCACCCGATCAGGATGATCAGCCGCGTTCCCGTACACGTGCGCGAGGCAATCACACGATGGAGGGGACGAGTTGAAGGCAACGGGGTCGGGCGCGTACAACTGCGACAACAGGGCCTCCTGGAACCGCTCGGATGGGATCGCACCCCCGAGCTTGTCAAGCCCCGGGTTTCGTGGAGAGTGAGTTAGCTGGTTTTCTGGAGTGATGCTGGGGGTTGGGCCGCGTAGTGGGCGGCTTCGTGCTCGGCG
>NZ_JBHVWT010000123.1:0-4347 GCF_042882135.1 Streptomyces sp. NPDC058240 | reverse complement strand
CTCGGCCAGATCAGCCCGATCACCTACGAACAACGATCAACTACGCTGGCCACCGCCGCATGACAACCGGTGTCCACGATCACGGGGAAGGCCCCCGGAGGCCGTACCCCTCGGGGCGGAGGCATTTCACGATGACCGTGTCGGGGAGTCCGGTCGCCTCCGCCAGGTGGGCGCGCAGCACCCAGGGATGGTGCAGCGGCTCGATGCGCTCGATGGTGGTCCGGGCGCCGACGGAGGCCGTGAGTAGTGCCTCGATCTCGGCGGATGCGGGAAGGGCGACGTCCAGAGGTGAGGGCCTCGGCGGATCCTCGCACGGCCGGGCCGAGATCATGCAGAATTCTGCGCCGAGCGGCGTTCCGCCGGCGCAACGACGTTGTTAAACACCCCGGCAACTTTCGGCTTCGTCATCCTGCCAGCGAGGACATCGCGACCCCTATCAGGCGCCAGCACCACCCAAACCAGGGATAGCACCACACCTGTTGCACTCGATACGGTGGATGGAAACAGCGCTGATCTGCGCAGACCTACCCCTGCCGAACCCGCGCAACAGTCCGACCCCAAGAGAACATGGTGCTCAGGCCGGACACGGTCCTGGACGGCGAGGCGGTGATCTGGCGGGACGGCCGGCTCGGCTTCGCGGCGGCGCAGTCACGGGCCGCGTCGTCCGTGACCCGGGCCCGCGCCCTGGCCGCCAGGTATCCGGCCTCTTACGTCTGCTGGGACGTTCTGCAGCACCCGGACCCGTCGATCGGCTACTGCCGAAGCCGCCCGAGCGGCGCGCCCTCCTGCTGGAGCTCCTCGCCGATGTCGAGCCGCCGATCCAGACTGTCCCGGCAACCGACGACCGTGACGTCGCCGTGCTCTGGTACGACGCCCTGCGCGAGCAAGGCATCGAGGGGGGAGGTGGGGGAGGGGAGCACCCTTCGGACGGTGTTCGGGCGCACGAACACCGAACTGCACGCTGTTTCGGTGGAGATGACCGACGGCGACGCGGTCGAGGGACTGAGCCTGGCCGACCGGGCCGATGTCAGCAAGCGTCTCGACCCGGGGGCCGGTTGCCACTGTGCCCGGGCCCCGTGCATCGCCAGGCCCCGCCGCCCGACCGGCCTCGGAGACAGGGTGAAAGGCATCCACACCATGGCGTGGATGCCTTTCACCCTGTCACGTTCAGGTGCTCTGACCGGGCCGGCCGGCGATCTGGGTGATGGTGAAGCGCACGAACTCGCCGGGCCGCACGGGAGCGACGTCGATGTCGCAGACGACCTTGCCCTCGTCGATCGTCTCCTTCTTGTTGTTCGTGCCGTCGCAGATCACAGAGAACGCGTCGTCCGGCTTGTGACCGACGAGAGCACCCTGGCGCCACTGGTCAGTCAGGAACGATGTCACCGAATGCCGCAGCGTGTCCCACAGCCGCTCGTCGTTCGGCTCGAACGCCGCCCACGTGGACGACTGACGGATCGAGTCGGAGAGGAACGACACCAACCGCCGGACGTTCAGATAGCGCATGTCACGCGCTGTCGACCTCGTACGCCCCCCCACACCAGCAGACCTCGGTCGGGGAAGACGCGCAGGCAGTTCACGCCCGTCGAGTCCAGCTCCGCGTTCTGTTGGTCGGTGAGAACCGTCGGGACGGACAGGACGCCGCGGAGGTTCTGGTTCGCGGGGGCCTTGAACACACCGCGCTCGGCATCGGTGCGGGCCCATACCCCGGCGAGGTGGCCGCACGGCGGGATGGTGCGATCCGCTCCATCGAGCCCTGGGACCTTGAGCCAGGGGTAGTACACGGTCGTGAACGCGGCGTCGTCCGTGTCGGAGGACACCAACGACCCGACGAAGGCGGTGACCTCGGAGGGTTCCTTGCCGGGCGAGGGTTCCAGGATCGCCGGACGGTTGCCCATTTTCGTGCAGTGCGCCACAACGGACGCGATGACCGGCTGGACGGTCGTCGCGTCCTGGCTCCTCGTCCAGAGGTCCGGTACAGCGACCATATAGACATCCGGGACGGTCTTCAGTCCGGTCAGTCCGTTGCCGACCTCCGTCGCGAGATCCTTCTCGGGGGCGAGCGGGACGATGTAACACTTGGTTCCGCCGTTGGCGAAGAAGCCGTAGACGGCCTCGGCGAGCGCGTACTCCCGCGCGGCCGTCACTTGGCCTTGAGGTCGGTGAGTTCGTCGTGGCGTGGCCGCTCCACAGACTCCAACTCTGCGGTCACCTGCTCCAGTGTGAACGTGGAGCGGAAGTGGAACACGTCCACGAACTCGTTCCAGCTCTGCACGAGGTGCGGTGATCCGTCTTCGGGCCGAGTGACCGGGTACCCGAGAAACGCGGGCGTGGACGTCCCCGCTCCGATGATGATCCGCAGTCCGCTGGGGACTTCCTTGACGTAGACCCCTGGCGCTGGGAGATCCGCAGCCATACGAGGCCGCCTTCCTGTGCCCAGTGCGGGTCGCGGTGGTCGGCTTGCATGAAGATACGCAGCGGCTGGCGGGGAACGCGGGAGATGAGGGCTGGGTAGGGATTGCCGTCCGGCATCTGCGCGAAGCTGGACAGGTATCCGATGACGCGGCGGAACTTGTCCGGGCGCAGCCACGCCGTGGTGAAGGCGCAGTTGCCGCCGCTGCTCCCGCCGCAGATGCCCCACGGTTCGGGGGCTTGGGCGATGGCGTAGCGCTCGGTGACCTGCGGGATGATCTCGCTGAGTCCAGGTACCACCATCCGTCCTGGAACACCATCAAGGATGCCGGTTCCGTAGCGTCGTACTGGGCAGGCACGTGGACCCAGAACTTCCGGGAGGTTCCCGGGTAGATGGCGCTGTCATTCCAGTCGAACGCGACCGTCTCGCCTGCAGGCACACCCGGCTGCACGGCGGATTCGGGTCCGTGGAATGGCGACACCACGTGCAACTGCGACAACAGGGTCTCCTGGACCGCTCTTGGCTTCGACAACCCCGAGCTGCTCAGGAGGCCTTGCTTTCATGCGCCCTGCCTGCCAAGACCACCCGACCAGGCACCCTGTTCGATCAAACCGCCCTCATGATCGATAGGAATATGCTTCTCAAGAGGAGACGGTTTGAGACTATGTGTTCTGCCGGGCGGGTTCTTTTTCCTGATTCGGTTCGTTGATCCAGACCTGCTGCCGGAGCGCCGGCCTTCGCTGGATCAGGCCGGATCGTCTGATCGCGGCTGTTTCCCGGCCGTCTCCTGGCGCATCCTTGTGACGAGGGCCAGGAAGACCGACAGATTCTGGACCATTTCCACGGGGAACCTGGCCCACGGCTCTCCGTCGCCGTGCCGATGGATCTCCAGCCAGCCGTGTTTCACCGTGACCCGGTCGACCTCGCGCCAGCCGAGCCGGTGGTCGAGGTACCCGACACCGGCGGGATCGAGGTGGGCCCCGAAAAAGTCGACCCGTTCGCCCGCCTTCAGCCGGTCGCTGTCCTGCGGCAGCCGTACGCGCGTGAATGTCTTGTCCAGTTCGTCGGTGAACCGGGCGACCCCCTTGTACGCGTCGCTCACCGTGATCTCGGCGCCCTCACGGGGACACACCCAGAGCTCGTGTGTGGTGGCACTGGTGATCCCGTTCGTCACTGTGGTGCTGCGCCGCCGGATGCCGTCGATCTCGTCCCAGGAGTATGCCTCCGGCACGTGCCCGGCGACCTCCCGGACGATGCCGTGCTGGTAGTGGCCCACCCAGACCTGCGCCTGCCGTCTCGTGAACGCGAGGAAGAGGAAGTACCCGGCCGCGGCTACCACGGCGGCCCCCAAAATGAGCAACGGCAGCGCGTAGTACCAGGCGCCGTCGCTCCGCTGGCCCTCCACCGCGGCCGAAATCCCCAGCCAGAGCACCGGCAGCCCGACCAGCGCCGGCAGCAGCACCACGATCCACGGGAAGCGCTTGGGCTCCGTCCACACCAGCCCCTGGCGCGACCCGAGTTCGAAGTCCCGCGCGACTCTACGCATGGCGGGCGGAACAGGAGTGGAACCACGATCCGACACAAGCCCCCCAAGGCCAGACAGCTGAGGGCCATTATCAGGGGAGAGGGGCCCGTACGGGAAGAGCGAGTGCCCCGGCCCGGCGCATCGGTTACGCGGATGGCGACATCACCTTCGACGGCCGACTCTCAGCAGCCCGTCAGTAACCCCAACCACCCTCGATACACCGTTCGATTGGCTCTGACAAGATTTCCGTAGCCGTTGATCGTGCCTCGGTGTGGATCAGTTGAGCAGGATGCGGTGGCGGAGGAGGCGGAAGTCGGCGCGGCCGTACATCTGTCTCTTGATCAGTTTCGTCTTGGTGTTGACGCCTTCGGTTCCGCCGTTGTGGAACGGGAGGGTGAGTCCGTTGACG
>NZ_JBHVWT010000122.1:0-4621 GCF_042882135.1 Streptomyces sp. NPDC058240 | reverse complement strand
GAGAGCTACGCCGCAGGACTCCACCTGCGCGGCTCCATCCTCTGGCTACGCAGTCTGCCGACCACCCGGTGATCCGAACTCAGAACAGGCCCTAATAGCCGGCGTACTGGAGACCGAGCCCGAGGAGGTCACCGACGGGGCGCACTTCGCCCACGAGCTCGACATCGACTCGTTGCTGATGCTGGAGATCTCGACCCGCGTGGAGAGCGCGTACGGCGTCCCGGTGAACGCCGTGGCAGCCAGCGGCGCCACCACGCTCACGGAGATGCACGCCTTCCTCGCCTCGAAGCTCACCAGCCAGACGCCGGCTTCCCCGCTCATCCGGCCCAGGCCGCTGAGCGACCCGGCGGCGCGCCTGTTCCTGCTCCACCACGCCGGCGGCTCGCACCTGCTTTACCGGGGCTGGGCGCAGCACTTCCCCGAGGACTGGGAACTGTGCCTCCTGGAGGCCCCCGGCCGAGGGCATCTGCAGGCCCTTCCGCTGATCGACGACTGCGACCGGCTGGTCGACTACTTCCACACTGCTATCGCACCACTGCTCGACCGGCCCTTCGGGTTCTTCGGCCACAGCATGGGCGCACTGATCGCCTACCAGCTCGCTCGCCGACTCCTGCGCCAGGGGGAACCGCTCCCCACCTGGCTGGGGGTGTCCGCCTACGGCGCCCCGCAAGGCGAAGCCGGCGCCGACAGCCGCCCTCACCTGATGGCCGACGACGAACTGCGCGCGTGGCTGCGGAGCGGCGGCGGCAGCCCACCGCAGCTCCTCGACAACGACGACGTCTGGCACAAGTTCGCCCCGGTGTTCCGCAGCGACTTCCAACTCGTGGACACCTGGACTCCTCCCCGCAGCCCCGAGCCGCTGCCCGTGCCGCTTTCGGTATTCGCGGGCCGCAACGACATGCTGATCGCGGAGGACCGTCTCCTTGCCTGGCGAGCGTTCACGACGAACTTCCGCGGACTTGAGAGGTACGAAGGCGACCACTTCTACCTGACGAACCACCAGCAGCCTCTCGCCGCCGCCATCACGGCCGCGATGCGCTCCGCAGCTCCTTGAGCCCGCTCTCACCACCACGCACCCGCCATCAACTCCAACGGGGTGCCGGCGGAGGGTGCGGGGGCGAGCCCTCAGGCGTCGGGGTCGACTTCGGGGTGCGTGAACCGCACGGGCCTGCCCAGCGACCGGGCGTAGCTGATCTCGGACCTGGTGCTGTCTCCGATGTAGTCGCCGACCACGAGCACCTCATCAGCGAGAAGGATCTTCGACCGGTGCAGCTCGTCGAGTCGAATCTTCAGCGCCTCGGCCTCGACCGGATCGGACCAGAGCTCATGTGGCGACTTCAGGTCGCAGCCCGGCTTGACGACAATCCTCCCGGCCTTGGTCTCCCGCAGGTCGGCCTCGGCCATCTCGGCCATGAAACGGGTGGAGCCGCAGATCGCGATGATGCGCGGGAAGTTCAGCTGCTTCTTCGCCTCGGCGAGCTGGTCCGCGGGGGTGATCACTTGTGGGGATGACACTGTTCCTCCTGGTGGTGCTGCCCAAGGGATGCCTGCGGAGACGCGAACGAAGGCGTCCAAGATCGCCTCACGGCGAACTGCGTGCACGCCTGCGCGCCCGCACTCTATGCGACGAGCATCCCTACCCGGTGCCGCGGCTCCCGCCGGTCGGCCCTACGCCCCGCCAGTGCGATGCCGAACTGGTCGCCCTCGCCACGAAGAGCCGGCGTCGCTCACCGCGTCCACCGTCTCGATCAGGCGATTCACGCGGCATCCCGCCGCGGTGTCGGCTTGGTCGGCCGGTCCCCTGCCGACAGCTGGTGGCGGTGCCGGGTCAGGCTCGGGCACTGACACCACCCGAACGAGGGAAACGCAATCAGATGACCGCATTGACGGAGGGTTGTCCGCTGGCGATCACCTCTGCGGCATGCCTGCGGCCGAGCGCGGCCAGTTCCCCGGCCCGGCCGGCCGCCGCGTCGAGGTCGCGGCTGAACTCGTGGTGGATGCGGCAGCAGTCGAGGACGCGGTCAGGGAGTAGGCCCCCAGAAGTCCAACGTCGTAGCCGAACGGGAGCCGGTCCCAGTTCTCCCAACGCTCACCCTGCACATTGCCTGCCAGGCCGAACGCCTCACCGGCACCCCGCGCCTGCGCCCTGGTCGACCCGACCATCTGCCGCCCGCTCACTGACCACGAGCGCTGTGCGCTTCGACGAGGAGACCATGTCCACCGCATCTCACCAGCCCGGCCTCGGCAGCCCCACCGAGACTGTCGCCGCGCCTTCCACACCCGGCGCGCAGGAGCAGATCAAGGCGGTCGCCGACACGCTGGTGCTCGGGTACGGACTGCACCCGGAAGAAATCACGCGGATCCCGGAGGGCACCGCGACGGACAACTACGCCATCGTCGACCAGACGGGCCGTCGGCACTTCGTCAAGGTCTATCGCACTCGAAGTAGCCTGGATCTGGCGTCAGTCGAGCTGTCCGAGTATGCCGCCGACGGGGGCGTCGCCACCGCGCGGGCGACCCGCACGCGCCAGCACGAACTGATCGCGACCCACGGCCGCCTGCCGATGTCCCTATGGTCGTACGTGCCGCACACCGAGACTGCCGAGGGCACCCTGACCGGTGCTCGCTGGGCAGCGGTCGGCGCAGCGATGGGCCGTCTCCACAGCCGACTCGCCACTCACCCCGCCGCCGCACCCACCCTGGAACCTGGTGCCGCGATATGCGACGTAGCCACCGCCCGTAGCCGCTTCGACAGGCTGATTCTCGCGTACCAGCACAGGCCTAGGCTGGGGGAGTTCGAGACTTGGGCTCTGCGGGCGGCGTGTGAGCGACACGCCGTCCTGGGGTACGTCGAGCGCATCCTCGCTTCACTTCCACCGCTGACGGTCCAGGTCATGCACGGCGACCTGGCCGGCCCCAACGTCCTGTTGAAGAACGACGACGTCGCCGCGATCGTGGACTTCGGACCACCCACACCCGGATACCTCGCCTGGGAAATCATGCGCCTTGGCTGTGACCCCAAGAGCTTCCAGTCCAACGGCGTCGAGAGGTGGCTCCAGGGATACGCCGACCTCGCCCTCGCCTATCGAGACGCCAACCCCACGGCGCCCGCAGACGACCTCCTGTCCTCGCTTCGCGTCGGCTGTGCAGCCATGCTCTGCTCGACCTTTCCGCTGTCGGCACCTGTGGAACGACCCCACCTCGTCGATGCCGCACTCGAGTCCTACGCGCGGGCACGGCACGAGGCCGCTCTGACGCTGCTGGAGCAGCTGCCTGCCCTGGAGGCGGCCCTGCGCGATGTTCTTCGCTGAGTCCATGAACCTCATGGCCCGTACTCACGCAGCCCGCAGGCCCGGACAGCGAACTCGACTGCCCAGGCCTGCTGTAGCAGCAGGGCGCTCAGGGCCGGCCGAGGGCGTGGCCGCCGCGCCCGGAGAGTGGAGGCGGAGGCGGCCGCGGAGGATCAGGAGGGCGGGGCGGCGATCATATGGTGAGCTGCTCCACCTGAAGCAGCTCGTCGGGGCTGACGTGGATCGCGGCGATGTTGGCGAGCCACTGCATCCACACCGGCTCGATGCCGGGCGCAGCCTCGAACTCGGCGTCCGTCACGCGTCCCTGCGCGTAGGCGACCGTGCGGTCTGCCAGCTCCTGCAGGGCGTCGGGAGCGATCCAGCGGACGTTCTTCGTCTCGCGGGCGCTCGGGGTGAGGTCGCCGGTGACGGTGGCCTGGTAGATGGTCCAGTCGTGGCCGGTGCCGCGTGCGCCGGGACGGCGGCGGCATCGGTTGTTCCGCCAGCATCCGGTGACGCGGGTGAGGCCGGTGACGGTGAGGCCGAGTTCTTCCTCGACCTCGGCGCGGCCAGCGTCATCGGCACTCCCGTGGTCGTCGATGTGGCCGGCGGCCGGTGCCGTGCCGGCCGGGAAGGTGGCGCGATCGAACATCAGGTAGCGGCCCTGGCGGTCGGTGATGACGACGCCGACCGAGGTGTTGTCGCAGGCCTTCATGGTCTCGCTCCTGATGGGTGCTGAACGTCATCGGCGCACGGTGGCACGCCCGGCTTCACGGAGTTCTGGCGGAGCCGGGCGGCGTCACAGGGGCCCGGCCTCGGGGCGCGGGGCGAAGGACAGGGTCGGGACGGCGTGCGGTCCGCACAGCGGTCGCAGCATCCGGGGGGAGAGGACCTCCTGAACGAACATCTCCTGGATGAACTGCACCTCCGCCCGCAGCAGATGAGACACGCTCCCCGCGGCGGCGAGGTCCTTGTGCCCGACCGCGACATGGATGTGCGGGGCGAGGACGTCGTTCTCCGGGCTCCAGGCGAGGGTGGCGGAGCCGACGGCCTCCACCGTGTGCAGGACCGTCTCCTCCCACATGGGAGCTTCCGGGTCCTCCAGCGGGCCGTTCGTCCCCACCAGCGTCACCTGCCGGAACCCGCCGAGGAACATCGGGATGATCGCCTGCCGGATCTCCATCTGCGCGCAGAAGCCGGTCAGCTCCGCGACGAAGTCGTCGCCGTCATCGAAGGCGACCCTGCTGCCCAATTCGTTCAGGCGGAGAGTTGGTAGTTGAGTCGTTCGAGCCTGCTGTGGCGGGCGCGGTCGAGTGGCCCGGTGGTCCAGT
>NZ_JBHVWT010000121.1:0-4661 GCF_042882135.1 Streptomyces sp. NPDC058240 | reverse complement strand
AGCGGCTTGGATCAACCAGCCGGCACCAGACGGCCCGCTGATCCCAGCACAGCGTTAGAACGATCTACCTGCCTTGATCGCTTTGACAGGTTCCGGACCGAGTGCCCAGCAGTACAGGAACGTCGAGCCGGCCATTGAGCATGAGGGAGGGGAAGTGCTGGAGGGCGGCGTCGGGTACGGCGATACGGATGCCCGGGAATCGTTCGAACAGTGCAGGCAGCGCTGTGGTGGCTTCGAGCCGGGCCAGCGGCGCACCGATGCACACATGAGGTCCGTGACCGAAGCTGGTGTGTCCGCCTTGCGGGCGTCGGGTGATGTCGAAGGTGGACGCCTCAGGACCGTAGCGTTCAGGGTCGCGGCCCATGGCCAGATAGTTGACCAGCAGAGGGTCTCCGCGCCGCACATCCGCGTCGCCGATCCGCACAGTCTGCGTGGCGTAGCGAGCGAAGAAAGAGGCGAGGGGAGCGTCGTAGCGCAGGATTTCCTCGACAGCACCGGCCCACAGTGCCGGGTCTCCCGTCGCACGGCGCAGCTGCTCGGGGTGGGCGAGCAGCGCACGAAGACCATTGACCAAGACGTGCACGGTGGTTTCGTGGCCCGCCCCGATCACCACCAGGAGGGTGCCGATCAACTCCTCGTCGGAGTAGGGCTCGTCGACGCAAGCGGCCAGCAAGCCGCTGACGAGATCATCCCCGGCCTCCATCCGGCGACGAGTAATCAACTCGGTGATGAGCTCACGGATTCCCCGGACAGCGGCACTCTTCCGCTCGGCGGTCACGGCTTCACTGAAGAAGTCCTCGAACAGCACACGCAACGTCTCATGCCAGCCCTCTGGGATCCCCAATAATGCGCCAATGACCTTCATCGGAACCTGGAACGCGAAAAGGGTGCGGTAGTCTACGATCCCTCCGTCGCTGGCCGCGGATGCCTCGGCAAGTCGGTCCAGTTGCTCCTCGACGATGGCGCTCACCCGACCACGCAGAGCCTCCACTCGTGTCGGCGTGAGTGTCCGGGCGAGCGGGGCCCTCAGTCGGCGATGCTCCATGCCGTCCACGGTGATCATGCTACGTGGCGTGTCCACGACGGCCCGCAAAGGCCAATCCGCCGGGACCTCTCCACGCTGCCAGGCGTGCCATACAGCGATGTCCTTCACGAAACGAGGGTCGACCAGCAGTGCCCGCCCCAACGCGTCGGACGTCACCACCCAGGCAGCCAAGCCGCCTGGGAGCTCGACAGGGACAAGCGGTCCGAAGTGCCGGAGACGAGCCGCTTGACGGTGCAGATCACCGTCGGAGGGGGCGATCCGGAGAGCGGGGCGGGACAAGGCCAGATCCACGGGCGGTACTCCGTTTACCTAGAGGGGGCGGGAAGGGGTAGGCCCCTGCTGTTTCCTCGCACCAGCATGACGGAAATCGCACTCACGACGAAAGTGTCTCGGCTGAACTGCCGAGGCCAGCCTCAAAAGGATCAGTGAACCCTCGGGCGACAGAGCTCGGCACGTCGTGATCTGAGTCCACACGGCATGTCTCGTGCTCAGAGATGGGTGTCAAGGCCCACAGTGCCCAGTGCCCGAAGCTGGTCAGGGCTGCGACGGCTGTGGCGGCACCCGCACGAGACTGTCTCCCGCTCTCCTGGGTATTGGGGCCATGGATGGCTCCGCTCCCGGGTGAGATCAAGGCGCGTTCTCCGATTCTCCGTCGACAGCGGACGACCGACCCCGGCTCATGTCCGGGGTCGGCGACTACAGAGGTCTCTCCTTACCTGAGTTTTTTCCTTGGAATCGCGCGGCAGACCGAGTGGACCGGTGCTGTCCGCGCCGGTCTGGCAAACGCCGCCACCGGAGACCGCTGTTGCGAGTTCGACGGTGTCAGTGATCGTTGTTGCCGTATCCGTCGTCTCCGTGGCCGTAGCCGTAGTCATCTGTGGGGTGGGGTGGGGGGAGGGGGACGGGGAGGTGCCGTGATCCTTGTTGGTGAGCGTGCAGGTGACCGAGTCGCCTGCGGCAAGGGTGACCTGGTCGTCAGCGACCGGAATCTCCTCGCCTTCGGAGTCCTCGCATTCCCAGCCGGCCGGCCGGTAGCCCTCGGGGCCGCCGGTCTCGCCGAGGGTGTAGCTGCCGGGGGGCACCGTCACGTCGGTGACGCCCTCGCTGCCGCTGGTGCCGGAGAGGGTTTCGGGGCCGTTGGCGGTCAGGGTCCAGTCACCGGGCTCCGCGGTCCCGCCGTGCTGGTTGATGACGCGCTTGACCAGGGTCAGCCGGGACTCGTCCTCGTCCTCGCAGCTCACCGTGTTGCGTACGGTGAACGTGTTCTCGGTCTCGGTGAGCTGGGCCTCGTAGGGCAGGGGTTCGTCGGCCGTGCTGCCGTTGGCCGAGACGATCCGGCTGCTGTCCACGGTGCATGTGTTGGGGACGGTGACGGTTTCGGCGATCGTCGTGGTGTCGCCGAGGGTGTAGCCGTCGCGGTCCTCGCCCCACTCCTGGGAGGTGGGGCCGTTGGTGCCGGGGCCGGTCAGGGTGAGATCCGCTTCGTAGCCGTCCGGGCGGTCGTCGTGGCTGTAGGTCTTGCCGTCGATGAACCATTCCTTCTCGACGGTGATCTCAGCCTCCTCGTCCTGCTGCGGCCGGTTGTACATGGTGCAGCTGATTGCGGAGAGGCGGGGGACGTCCACGCCGAATCCCGGGTTCGTGTTGGTTCCGGTGTTGGTGACCTGGACCGGTTCGCCGGTGTCGAGGTCGGTGCAGACGGCGTTGAGTCCGCCCTGGGTGACGAGGTCGTAGCCCGGCCGTTGGTCCTCGGTCACGGCGATGTCCGCGGAGTCGGTACCGGCCGGGTAGGTGGGGCTGAAGGAGACGGCGCCGGTGCGGTCGGCGGTGGTCTCCTGGGTGTCGGGCAGGCCGCCGATGCCGGGGGTCGTGGTGGTCGCGGTGAACTCCCAGCCCTCGCCCGCGGGGGTGGCGCCGGTGATGTCCTCACCGGTGTTGTCCTCGGGCACGATCTGCTTGACGACCGACAGCGTTCCGGCGCAGTTGCTGAGCGCGAGTTCGGTCAGGGCCTGACCGGCGCCCGCGAAGTCGGCGGTCTGGTAGTAGTTGGCGGTGAGCGGGTTGCTGCCGTCGAAGGCTTCCGGGCCCGAGATGGCCCGGAGGTTCAGCCCGGACACTCCCTCGACACCTCGGCCGACGCCCACGGCAACGACTCGGGAGCCCTTGGCCTTGACGGCGTTGGCGGCGAAGATCCCGCCCTCGACGTCGGCGAAGTGGGTGTGGGAGCCGTCGCCCTGGCGGGGGTTGTTCCAGTAGGTGGGGTTGCCGTCGGTGAGGACGACGACCGCGTCGTAGCGCGGCTCGGCCGGTCACCGGAAGACGCGGTGGCATGCTGGACGATGGTGGACGCGACCAGGACCTGGTGGCGAACAAGCCCGGCCCCATCCGGTTCGGCGGTGGAGGCTCAGTTGTCGCGTGTTGCCGTGGTGCGCAGCGGTAGACCTGCGTTGACTCGCCGCTTCAGCTCGTGGAAGTCATCGAAACCGTCCACGTATGTGATCGCGTTGTCGTTCTCGTCATGGTCGTCGAACACGCGCAGTAGATCGCGGTCGAAATGCTCCAGCATGCGGGGGTCATCTATGTCGATCACGGCCGGTCGGGTCGCGATCTCCAGGCTCGGCTCACCGATCACCGCGTTGGCGATGAGCGCGCCACCGATGGTGAAGTGATGGTGTTCGCTATAGAAGAGCTGGGCGTGAACGTCGCCGCCGATGTGGGCGCCACAGTCGTTGTAATCACCGATGAGCCGATCGGTGCTCAGGTCGCCGTGGACCTCAAGCCAGCCGCCGGTCACCACGTCGCGTGCCCGCATGTTGCCGGTCACCAGCAAAAAGGACTCGGGATAATCGTAATCGCCGTACGCGCCGTCGACGACCAGATCGCCGAGCACAACCAAGAGGTAGACGCTCTCGTCTGTCAGGTCGAGGTCGCCGCGTATATGCAGGTCGCCATCGACAAGCCAGACATCGGCGGTGTGGTCGTCGATCTGGTCGAGCACCGCGGTTACACGCTTGATCATGTAGTCGTTGTGGAACCGGCTGATTGCTGTGATGACCTCGGCTCGGGAGACCTGATTCTTCTTGTAGCTACGCACGTTGGCAATCATGGCCAGGACACTACCTTCGTGTAATTGGTGTCGAGTTCTTGGCGAAGTGCATCTGTCAGATGGCGAGCTGCTGAGTTGGCCTCTTCGAAGCTGCACCGGCATGGTAAATGCCCTCACTGACACGACCGCTCTGGCCCGACACTCCGCGGCGAAATACCGTAGCGCAATAGGTACTTCTACCGACACCACCGATCTGGAGGCATCACCGGACCTGTAGTCACAGTCCGTAGCAGCCGCCCCGCCTCACCATGACCTGGCCAAAACGCCCAACCGCCCCTATCCGTGCGGGTTGTAAGGCTTGCGGTCACTCACCCAGACAGCCCAACAGGACCAAGCAGCCCGACCGGCCCGAACCGCCCAAACCCACACGATCAGGCGACCACAAGACCGTCATACCAGCTCAGAATGACCTCTCAGAGGGCGTTTAGAGATGATCTGCGTCGTTGGGTGACCTTTGCGCTTGCCCGTTTTCAAGCTATTCACCCTCATACGCGCGTCTTCGTGGCCGCC
>NZ_JBHVWT010000120.1:0-4711 GCF_042882135.1 Streptomyces sp. NPDC058240 | reverse complement strand
CGAGGAATTCGAAGCCCAGCACCACCGATCACAGGTCGCCCCGAACGCCGCCTGAAACCAGAGAAACCGGCCGCCACGAAACTCGGAGCAGCTCACACCCTCGCGTGGTGGACGTCGTAGGCGGCCATGTAAGCCAGGGCACCGCCGCGGCCGTAGGTGTGGTTGACCCGCATCGCCCGGGCCTGTCCGGGGGCCAGGGTGGGGTGGCAGCGGCAGCGGGCCTGGATGGAGGTCTTCTCGTCCGCGCTGATGACGTACTCGTCCGGTCCGAGCGGTTCGCCCTGCCAGGTGCGGGCGTACAGATCCAGCACACGGGCGGCCTTGGGGCCGAAGTCGGGGTCGTGGATGAAGATCCAGGAGCGGTGCTGCCAGGGCTTGAGCGCGTCCTGGGCCAGCCAGCGGCGCACGGTGGAGTCCGACAGGGCCGGGGCGATGCCTCGTGCCGTGGCCTCGCGGGCCAGTTCCGGGCACGACCAGCGGGCCAGCGGCGTGCCGGTCTCGGCGGGTAGTTGGCAGGCCAGGGCCTTGACCTGGGCGGTCTGCAGGGCGGTGAACGAGGGTGGCCGGCCGGGGCGCTGGCGGTCGGCCAGCCCGGGCATGCCCTCGTCGGCGAAGCGGCCTCGCCAGGTCCGCACGGTGTCCACATGCAGGCCCGTCTCGCGGGCGATGCACGCGTTGGAACGGCCCTGTGCCGCGTGGAGCACGACGTGCGCTCGGATCCGGGCCTGGTGGGGAGTCCTGTGCCCGTAGGCCATCTTCTTCAGCCGGTGCCTCTGCGAGGCGGTCAGCGATATCGGGCGGGCGGTGGCAACGGGCAAGGCAGGCAGGCCGATCAGCAGAAGTGGTTCTTACCGGCTGGAGCCTGCCGCACCGCCTGACGCGGGCGGCCGGACATGATGACCCCTTGCCCACCGTGCCGGAGTCGGCCAAGACCTCCCCTGCTCAGAAGCTGCCCGCGCGGCCTGAGCCCCTGACGGCAGCTCGCCAGCCTGGACGTCCGCTGTCATTCCGAGGAATACGACAGCCACCGGCCCCGTCTCGACGGACAGTCGCGGAAGGCGTGGGTGCCACCGGCGGAGTCGGGACGGATGAGCGCCTGCCGTCCTCGCCAGAGCTTGAGCAGTTGAGCCGGAGCGAGTTGGGTGGTGGCGACGTAGTCAGCCGCAGTGCTGGAGCCCGCGTTTCCGGGCCGTAGCACTGCGGCCACTGGCACACCGGACCCGGCCCGGTGATGGTCGACGAACGCGACGAGCGGATGATGACCGAAGGTCTTCTTCCATGTCGCGGCGGCGTCCTGCTCTTCCGACCACGCGATCACCAGCACGCCGCCAATTTCCACGATCACCTGGATATCGGCTACCGGACTGCTCGTACCCGCCAACGCTCATACTCACTGGCGAGCTCGGGACCGTGTCGAGCGGATTGCCGCGAAGGCTTTCGGTCCGGATGCGGCGAAGGCGTAGACCAGGCGGGGGAGATCGTCGGATCGGCCCGCAGCAGGCCGACACCGGCCAGGCAGTCCCCGCCCAGAGCTGTCGCGAGTGCGACGTCCAGAGGGCCGAAATCGTGTGCAGCCTGCGGCTTTCGCCACGGTGCCAATGCCTCCAATATCGCGTTCGCCAGGCCGGACTTGAGAGCCGCCTTGACCAGCAGCAACGACCTGGCCTGCGAGACCACCGAGCGGCCACCACCCTCGACCCGGACACGCGAGTATGACCCGCCGCTCTCCTTCACCTGGAAAGTGCCTCTTCCACTACCACCTACAGGACCCTCAGTAACCCCTATCGCCGCAGGTCAGGGGCACTTTCTGCTTCCCCGGCCGCCTGCCGGACACCAAGCCTCATGAAAGCCCGAGGCTGATAGCCGACAGCGCGCGTTCGGCTACCACGATCCGCGCGCCGCGACGAGTGCGCCCGATGACCAGAAGGACATTGAAGGACTGTCATACCCGTGTCCTATCGTCGCCCACATGACCAACAACCCCGTACCCGAACGCCTCTCCTTCACAGAGGCCGACACTCGACTTGTGCAGGCTCTCTCCGCCTCCTTCGAGGGCAACTATGACAACGTCCTGCTCTTCGACGGCGATCTGGTACTGGAGGGGGGCTTCCTCGACGCCGTCGCCGGGATCGGGAGTCTGGACGACGTGGACCTGGTGGTGATCACCGGCGATCTGACGGTGTCCGGCCCGATCGCGCTCTACGAGTTTCTGCCGGGGCTCTACGTCGGCGGTACCACCCGGGCCGAGACCCTGGAGGGCGGCGACTGCGAAATCTACATCCAGGACGGCACCTTCACCCATCTCGTCTACGGCGACTACAACAACGGCACCCTGGAAACCGGCACCGTAGAGACCCCATGGGTCATCAACTACAACCACGATCTCAGCGTTTCCGCCCCCGACGCTCACCTGGTGGACAACTACGGCAACGATGACGACGCGGACTTCAGCAGCGAGAACATCGTGGAGTCGTTCGTCACCGAGGTCGTCGACCCGGAATTCAAGAGCATCAAGGTCCCGGAGTTCCTGGAACGGCTGCGGGCCGGACTGCCGGTCCTGCGCCCGGGTGCGCGCACCGCGAACGATGCGGCGCTGGCGGACGTCGCGCATGCCCGGGCCGACCGGGTGCTCCATCTCGATCTGTCGGAACGCAAGCTCAAGGAGTTCCCGGCCGAGGTGCTGCGTATGCCATGGCTGCGCACACTCGTCCTGGACGGCAACCCGATCGGGCAACTCCCCGACGAGATCGGCACCCTGACCGACCTGGAACTTCTGTCAGTACGGGACTGCGGCCTGGCCGAACTGCCCGCCTCCATCGGCCGACTGTCCAGGCTGCGCGTACTGCGGATCGCCGGCAACATCACCTACGCCTTCTCCACCGAACCCACCCACCGGCCGATCAGGCTGCCGGACACCATCGGCCGGCTCACCGCGCTGGAAGAACTCGATGTCTCAAAACTGTCCAGCAAGCCCTCCGGCACCAGCGAGGCACTGCCCGACACCACAACCTTCGCGCTCCCGGAGACGGCCGGAAACCTGATACACCTCCGCCGGCTGGTGGCGGACCAGACCAACCTGGTGTTCCCGGCATCCATGCAGGGTATGGCCAGCGTGGAGGAAATCTCCATGGCGGGAATGAGCTGGAGGTACCTCAAGCGGTTCCCCGAAGCCCTCACCGGCTTCCCGAACCTGCGAAAGCTCGAGCTCAGGGGCAACTTCTTCCAGGAAGTCCCCGCCACACTGCTGCGCCTGACCAACCTTGAGGAACTCGGCCTCGACAATGCCCTCGGACTGGTGAAGACCCCGCTGCCCGACCTGTCTCGGCTGCTCAGGCTGCGGGTGCTGAAGCTGAGCGGACGCACCGTCCACACAGGTGTACCGGTCCCGCCGCACAAGCTGCTGCGGCCCGTGCTCGCGAACCCCCTGCCCGCACTGGAGGAGCTGAAGATCGACCGCTGGGGAGCGCAGGACAGGGGCGGACGTGGTCCGATGACCGCCGACGTCATCACCGGAATCGGCGCCTTCCAGGGCCTGAAGAGGATCGACCTGTCCTTCAACGGGCTGACCGAGCTGCCCGACGGCTTCTTCACCCTGCCCGCCGTCGAGCAGATCGACCTTCGCTACAACGCCCTCTCCAGAGAGGTCCGCCGACGGGTCGCCGCCGCCTACCCCGGAGCGCGCATCGACTTCCGCGACCAGGGCGGCGTCGACAGCGACTCCGAGCGCGAGCAGGCAACGGCGGCCGGCAGCCTGATCACACAGGCCAACGCGCTTCGCGACCGAGAGGAATGGTCGGCGGCACTCGCCGAGTACGACAAGGCCATCGCCCAGTACACCGAGGGCGACGCCGACTCCGCCTACGGCCTGCTCTACGCCTACTACGGCAAGATGTGGATCCACGGCAAGGTCGGCCACGGCGACGAGGACACCGAGCAGCACCGGGCCCAGCACCGCCGCGACGGCGTCGCCGTCGCCGAGACCTGTATGCGGCTGGTGCCGCCGGTCTGGCAGATCTTCCACTTCACCGACGAGGGACAGTTCCAGCGCGAGGTCGTCCGCTACGCGACCAACTTCCTCGCCTGGGAAATCATCCATGCCGAAGACCCCGCCCCCACCCCGAAGGACCTCGCCGACGCCCTCCGGCTGATCGAAAAGGGCGTGGCGTGCGCCGACGGCGGCGACCACCTGTATCTGCATGACACCTACGCCCGGGTTCTGCTCGCACTCGGCCGAGAGTCCGACGCATGGCGGGAGGTCCAACGGGCGCTGGCCATCGACCCCGCCTTCGCACCACTCCAGGACCTCAGAGTGGACCACCGGTACCAGGTGTGGGCCGACAGGAGCGTCGGAACCGGGGACTGACCTGGGCATGCGACACCTGGCCGTTGGTCAGGTGCGCCGGGCGTCGTGGCAGAGGTCCCGGCCTGCCTCCGGCCTCAGAACGCGTTCGCGGACGGGGCTGGAGGAGGGGCATCGGGGCCGGACACCCCGCCCGTCGCCGCCTTCAAGCGGTTCCTGCTGGCCCAGTCCGTCCGTGGGCGTGCAGATGTGGTCAAGGCCCCGCGTAGGTCCCACTCTGCGTCAACCCCCGAAGGACTTCCGACGTTGACCACTTAGCTTGCGATTTTAGCTTCTGTCGTCACTCTGTGTGTTTACTGGTGGTCCGTTCGCTCTTGCGGTAGGGCGGTCGCTTGGATTTCGGGCGGTTCT
>NZ_JBHVWT010000119.1:0-4775 GCF_042882135.1 Streptomyces sp. NPDC058240 | reverse complement strand
TCAACGCCTTCGACATCACCTTCGACGGCCGGCTCTCCGCAGCACGCCAGTAACTCCAACAACCTGAGTTACACCGCTCGTTTGACAGACCCAGCGTCGAGCCCACGGCCGTGCACCGTCTCGATACCCGACGTTCGAACCTGTCCTGACTCCCGCCGAGATCGCCGAGGTCGAAGCACAGTTCGAAGCCGTCAACTCCCGCCTGGAGCTGGCCGCTGGTGACGTTCTCACCGACGGCAAGTTCTCCCTGGCGGCGGAGAACGCCCTCACCATGGACGTCGACTTCCAGGTGCCGGCGGCGAACATGCCGACCGCACCGGTCCTGTGGTCCGACCCCACGTCGGACCCAATCAAGGACGAGCTGGGGTGGCTGGACTACCTCGACACCATCGGCGCCCCGTTCCCCGAGCTCGTCGTCACCAGCCGCCGCGCCTTCTCCTACCTGGGGAAGAACAACGCCTACCGGGCCGCGTACTACGGGTCGGTGAACCCGTCGACCACGCCGACCGCGTCCCTCACACCGCAGCAGGTCAACGTGGTGCGCGGCAACTACAGCCTGCCGCCGATCGAGCTGTACAAGGGGCAGGTCCGCGTGGATGGCGCCACGGTGCGCCCGCTGCCGGATGACCGGTGGGTGATGGTGCCGCCGGACCGCACCAAGTGGGGCCAGACCATGTACGGCACCACGGCGGAGTCCCTGGTGCTGTCCCGTGGCAGCAACCCCGAGATCGTTCGCGAGGACGCGCCGGGCCTGATCATCACCAAGGGATCGAAGGACGACCCGCCGCAGGTGTGGACCAAGGGCGCGGCCGCAGCCATGCCGGTCCTCTTCACGCCGGACTGCCACATCGTCGCGAAGGTGCTGTGACATGGGGCGGAGACTGGCAACAGCGGTGCACGTCGAGCACCCCAAGACGCACGAGTTCCTGATCCTGCAGCCCGGTGACGAGCCGGACGAGGTCGTGGCCGAGGCCATCACCAACCCGGACGCCTGGGAGACGCCGGAGGAGGCGACGGGTGACGACCTGGCGCCCGACCCCGCAACGGACCCAGAGCCGAAGCCCGATCCCGAGCCCGTGCCCGAGCCGGAGCCGGAACCGGCCCCCGAGCCGGAGCCCGAGGCCGCGCCGGAGGCCCCGGCCAAGCCGGCCGCCAAGGCCCGGGCCCGCAAGGTCACCGGAGAGCAGTAACCCAGCCAGGCCCGGCCCGGCACCCCACAGCGGGTGCCGGGCCCGCCTGTGACCCGGAAGGACACCACCCGTGGACCCCGCAGTCCTCGCCTGGCTCCAAGCGCAGCTCGGCACAGCCACCGACCCGGCCGACCTGCAGGCCCGGTACACCCGCCTCGGTGCGGCGAAGGCCGTCGCCCTGGAGGTGCTGTCCGAACGTCGCGCCAGGCTGCTTGCCGACCCGCTGCAGCTGACCGTCAACGGCGTCGTCACCCTCGACCAGAGCAACAACCTCACCGGCCTGGAACGGCAGATCGCATCCGTCGAGGCCGCCACCGCCCCGGACGACACCACCGGCGGCACCGAACTGGTCGTCGCACCTCTGCGCCGCGCCCACCGCTGGCACCGGTAGCCGTGGCCTACGAGTTCCCGCCGCTGGTCCCCGGCGATGCGAAGACTGTTGCGGCCCGGGTCGCCGCCGTCCTGCAGGACGCCTGGCAGCGCCTCGCCGACCAGCAGACCGCCGTCCTGGCCGCCCTGTCGGAGTCGGGCCGCGCCCCGCACGTCGTTTGCCCGCCTCGCGGAGTTCCAGGCCGCCATCGCCGACTTCCAGCAGCGCGTAGACGCCGAAGCCCGCGCGTTCGTCACCCGCCAGCTGCCGCTGCTGTACGAGCAGGGGGCGCAGCAGGCCGCCGAAGCCCTGGGTGGCCGGTTCACGTGGACCCTGATCCACACCGAGGCGTTGCAGTCGCTGGCGTCCGACTCGTACGCCGACTTCCTGCGCCGCTCACAGGAGGAGCAGCGCATGGCGGCCGCGTTCTACCGGGCCGTACGCGAGGCCGCGCGCCGTGAGGTGCCGCTGCTCGCGGCCGGGAACACCACGGCGCTGCAGGCCGCCAGGTCGCTGGCCGACCGGCTGGCCGCCGAGCACCAACTGCAGTACGTGATCTACCGCAACGGGGCACGGGTGCCGGTGCAGGCCTGGGCGGAGTCGGCGACCCTCACCAAGTCAGCAGTGGCCTACAACTCGGGGACCTTGAACCGGGCGCGGGAGGCCGGCGTGCAGTACATGCAGGTCTTCGACGGCACCGGGTGCGGCTGGACCAGCCACAAGGACCCCCACAAGGCCACAGGCACGCTGCGCACGGTGGAGGACGCCGCGGCGTGGCCGATCTCCCACCCTCGGTGCGGGCGGGCATTCGGGCCGCGCCCGGATCACGTGCCTGACGCGCGCTGATGATCACCGTGCTGGAGTCGCGACGGACCGCCGCGGCTTGCATGGTGTAGGTATGAGGGCACTGTGGTCGGGTTACATCTCGTTCGGCCTGGTCACGCTCCCCGTCCAGCTCTTCGCCGCAACCGAGGAGCACGGCGCCGGGATGCACCAGGTCCATGCCAGCGACGGCGCCCGTATCCGGCACCGGCTGGTGTGTGAGCGAGACGGCCGGGAGGTGCCGCGGTCGGAGATCGCGCACGGCTGGGAGGGGCTCGACGGCCACACGGTCGTCCTTCTCGACGATGACCTGGCGGTGCTGCCCCTGCCGACACGCAAGACCGTCGACGTCCTCGGGTTCATCCAGGAGCGCGACGTCGACCCCGTGCTGTACTCCAAGCCGTACTGGGTTGGGGCGGCCGGCGAGACGGGGCAGCGGCCCTATGCGCTGCTCGTCGAGGCCCTGGCTCGGCACGGCACGGTCGCCGTCGCGAAGGTCACCCTGCGCACCAGGGAGCGGCTGGCGGTAGTGAGGCCGAGGCACGGGATGCTCGTGCTGCACACGCTGCTGTGGCCGGAGGAAATCCGGGAGCCGGACGACCTGTCGTCAGCCTCACCCGTGACGGACCGGGAGCTGGAGCTTGCCGAGCTGCTGATGGACCAGCTCGTCGGCGTGGACATCGCGGACCTTCACGACGAGTACGCGGCCGCGCTGGAGCAGCTGGTCGTCGCGAAGCAGTCGGGCGGCGAACTGGCGGAACCGGAGGAACCGGTGCCCGTCGTGGACCTGATCGCTGCGCTGGAAGCCAGCATGCGCGCAGCCAAGGAACGCCCTACGGGCTCGTCGTGAGCTCGGGGGAAGGGTCCGCGCCGTACGTGACGACGTCAGGTACGGCGAACGTCAGTCGTGCCTTTGGCGCCCCAGGTGCGGCCGGTGACCTGGTCCGACCGGATCCCGACCTGGTCGCCGAAGAGAACCTCGGCGTTCTCCGCCTTCGCCCTGGCCCGGATCGCCGGCCAGGTCTCCTCGTGCCAGAGGCGGACCGCTTCCGGATCCTGCTCGACCGCCCGCTTGTCCGGACGCTGGAAGGTCAGTCCCCAACGCTTGAGGTACTTGCCCACCCCGGGCTCGGTGAAGCGGACCCGGTACAGCTTGAAGATCAGCTCGCCTATCTGCCCCCGTGTCCACAGTTGACCCGAAAGCCCCAGGTCGGAGGGGATGTGATCGAGGACAGCCTGCCGCACGGCGGCCTGCTCGGCCTCCGACAGGACCTGATGCTCACCCACGCGACGACCCCGCGCGCGGGAGAGCAGTGCGCCCCGCCCGCCGGCCTGCCACTTCGCCCACCAGTTGTCCACGGCCCTGACCGACACCTTGAACAGGGCGGCAACCTCTACCCGGTCCCGGCCCTCCACCAGCGCGGACACTGCCAGCAACCGCACGGCCTCCTGCGCGTCCGGCGACCAGGCCCGCGCATCCCCCAGCAGATCACTCACACACCGTCAACAAGCCTGAACCCAAAGCGTTTCGGATCAATAGGTGCGCCCGCTGAGCACAAATGGACGGAGCGTTGACTTCAGGATGGCTGAGCACCCACTACTGCCGCAGGATCGCAACTTGCTCGGCGAGATATGATTCCGCAGGAAGGGGCCTTCCTGTGCTGCTCAATTGCACGAACGGAACGCCATCGTGCATCTTCAGTGGACCACCACCCTCATCAAGATCGATAGCCTCCCAGCCGACATGGACGATCTCTCCCACGCGGAATCCTCCGAGAAGACAGCGGCGAATGAGCTCTGCCCGCTGCTGTGCGGCCTCCGATATTTGGCCGCGCCTGTCAGGTTGGACGACCTTGAGCACGTCCGCAGTGGCAAAGACCGCGTCCTCAGTCAGCAGGAGAACACCTAGATGCCAAGCCGAACCGACCCGGACAATGCGCCGCCCGCGCCAGCGCGAGTCCCGTTCTTCACCGAGCGCATTCTTCGGCGACTCTTCAAGATCCGCGCGCGCCTTATCGAGCAACCCAGCAAGCCGCGTCATTGCGGTCTCCCTTGGATGATCGCGTTTAACACGGGATCAGCGGTAACAAGCTGAATAATCGGCGCTGATGATGGCATCAAATCGCTCCTAAGGGTTGTCCCGCAATGATCGGGGAGCCGAGCACAAAGCTGTTCGGAGGACTGGTGACGTGCTCAACCGGTGGCTCGTGGAATGTCCAGGGACTGGGCGAAGTCGATGAGCGTGCGGAAGTCATCCTCGCGCAAACCGATTCGCGGGTTGACATGGTGCAGAAGCCCTGAGGGGCCTCGCGTTTTCCGGACAGGCGTCTGACTGTCTATTTCACGCGGCGATTCGCAACTTCTCGTACTCGGCGTGGATTTCGCGCGGAGGG
>NZ_JBHVWT010000118.1:0-4780 GCF_042882135.1 Streptomyces sp. NPDC058240 | reverse complement strand
GGGCGAACAACACCTTCACCGGTTGTGCCCCCAGCCGCAGCCGAGCCCGTCCGATCGCCCCGCTGGTGGGCACCCGCCACGTCTTCGACCAGCGAAATCGTCCGTGGTCCTCATGATGCTGGCTCGCCTGTGGCCGGTTCAGGCGGCCTGGCCGAGGCACTCGGCGGTCGGAAATTCGTCGCGGAGCTGGGTGAAGTCCACGTTGAGCCTCGGGTTGTACGCCTCAGGCTGGATGCCGAGTTCGGTATTCGCCGAACCGCAGGATGTGTTCAGTCAGGTGCGGCGAGATCTGGGCCAAGTTCTCGGGGGCGATCTCCCAGCTCTCCTCCAGCAGCCGGCGGACGATCTCGGCGATGTCCAGTGCGTTGCTCGGACGTCGTGGTGAACTCCAGCTTCTCGGCGAGGTCGAACATCACCGCCCGGTCCCGGCCGATCTGCCCGTACAGGGAGGGCAGCCGGAGTGCGCCAGAAACAGGCAACAGGAGTGTTCCGGGGAACGTGGTCACACGCCTTCTTCGACGTCGTCGGGGTCGACTACTACGCGTACCACCGGGACCGGGCCGCGCACAACAAGGGCAGGAAGTGGCCGCAGTCAGGGCAGGAGGCAGGTTCGGGGGATGTCGCCCTCGTCCTCCGCCTCAGTGGTCCTGCTGCTCTCCGGGAGCCTCCGCGCCGGTTCCTCCAACGAGGCCGTGCTGCGCGCCGCGCAGGAGGCGGCGCCGGAGGGTGCGCGCACGGTGCGGTACGCGGGCCTCGGAGAGCTGCCGCACTTCAATCCGGATGACGACGACCCAGACGGCACGGGGCAACTCCCGTTCTCGGTCGTCGAGTTGAGCGCTGTCATCGCCGGGGCCGAAGCCTTGCTGATCTGCACTCCGGAGTATGCGGGCACGCTGCCCGGGTCGTTCAAGAATCTCCTCGACTGACCGTCGGCGGCACGGAGATCTGCGGACAAGTCGACGGCCTGGGTGAACGCCGCGGCGCCGGGGCGCGGAGGCCACGCTGCAGACGGTGCTCGGCTATACCGGCGCCGCCGTCGTGAAGGAGGCGTGCGTCCGGCTCCAGGCGTCCGACCAGTACCTCCGTGAAGGGCTCACGAAGGTACTGGCCCGACTGGTGCGGCGGGGCGACAGGGACGGCTCATGAGCAGCGAGAGCGCCAGATTCGGGGCTCTCGACCGCAGTCCCACCGGCCAGCCGGCCAAGGTCGACCTCCGCGACGTGTTCAACGCGATCTGCGCTGGCCTGGAAGGGGGTGGCGGCACTATGGCGGACAGCGGCGCCGCCTGAGCCCCATGCATCGGGGTTATCCGCGCGCAGCTTCCCAGGCGGCACTGGCTCCGAAGTAGTTGTCGTACAGCTCCTGGACTTCGAGAAGGCTCTCCGGGGGGACTTTGCCGTATCGGATGCGCTCAAGGTGGCGGAAGTACTCAAAGCGCTCGACCCCGGGCGTAATGATCACGAGCATATCGGCGATCTCGCCCGGGGCAGCGGCAAATGCATGTTGGGTGCCCGGTGGCACGACGATGGCATCCCCGCGCTCTGCGATGATCACTTGATCATCGGACAGCAACTGGGCGGTGCCGTCCAGGATGTAGAACATCTCGGCGGACTTGCTGTGGTGGTGCGGGACAGCTCCGTTAGCACCCTTGGCGAGCGTGACCCGCATGCTGGAGAGCGCGCCCCCGGTGGCGGAGCTGTCGGCGAGCAACTGGTTGATCACAGGACTGTCTGCGCCTACCAGTTCGGCGTCCGCTGCGCGCACCACGGTGGCGTCTTCGAAGTCAGGGATGAACAGGGACATGGATTTCACTCCCAAGATGTTGCTGTCTCGGAGAGGGCGTGTGCTGGGCCGAAGGCCGTGACGGTCTCTTACAGGGGTGGCTGATGGTCGGCCCAGGGCTGAGTGGCTTCGAGTTGGTGGGCGAGAGCCAGGAGGGTGTGTTCGCTGCCGAGACCGCCGACGAACTGGACGCCCAGCGGTAGACCTGTTGGCGTGCGGTACAGGGGGACGGACATGGCCGGCCGGCCCGTGATGTTGGCGAGCTGAGCGAAGGGGACGGTCGCGAGGTTGGCAGTGACCTGGTCGGCCCAGAGCTTTGTCCTGGAGAAGGGGCCGAGAAGTCGCACTCGCAGCAGGAATTCACCCAACAGGCGGGTGACACGGGAGGTTTCCAGTTCCCCGACGCGTACAGGAGCCCGCGCCAGGGACGGGGTGAGCAGCATGTCGTAGCGCTCGTGAAATGCCGCCAGCGCACGGGTGTGGGTGTTCCATCGCAGGTGTGCGGCCGTGTACTCGGGGGCCCGCACCACCCTTCCTGCAGCTGCGAGCAGGCGGCTGTCGAGTTCGATGTCTCTGGTACGGGCGCCTGTGGTGCGTTGGATGTCCGCGATGGTGGTGGCGAGTTCGACGGACCACATCAGCAAGAAGTCCTGGGCGATCTGATGTCCGTCGATATCCAGCTCGACGGGCTCGACCTCATGATCCAGTCCGGTGAGCAGGGCCACGGCATTCTCGACCGCCGTGACCGCCTCGTCGCCGACGGAAGTCCCGATCGGGGAGCTCGTCAGGTATCCGATGCGCAGTCGGCCGGGGTCTCGACCGACCAGATGTGCATAGGGCTCGGCTGGGAGGGCGGACAGGTAGGGACCGCCCCTGTCAGGGTTGGCCGTGAGGACGTCGAGCATTGCCGCGGTGTCGCGCACGGATCGGGAGATCACACCCTCGGTCGCCGCGCCGAGCAGGTACTCGGCATGGTGCGGGCCGCAGGGCACCAGGCCGCGGCCCGGCTTGAGCCCGAACAGGCCGCAGCACGCCGCCGGAATCCTGATGGACCCACCTCCGTCGCTGGCCCCGGCGACCGGAACGATCCCAGCAGCCACCGCCGCCGCGGCACCCCCGGATGATCCTCCGGGGGTATGACCCAGATTCCACGGGTTGCGAGCCGGGCCGGCCGCGGCGGGCTCGGTGACCGGCTTGCTGCCGAATTCCGGCGTGTTGGTTTTCCCGAAGATCACCAGTCCGGCGTCGAGCCATCGCTGCACGACCGCACTGTGGGCCGGTGCGACATGCCCGCGCAGGGACCGTGAACCGCCGGTTGTGGGGAGTCCCGCGTAGTCTTGCATCAGATCCTTGATCAGGAAGGGCACACCGGCGAACGGTCCGGACAGTTCCGTCGCGGCCCGCTTCTGCGCGATTTCGTACATGGGCTGCACAATCGCGTTCACCTGGGGATTGACATGCTCTGCCCGGCCGATCGCCACCGCAAGCAACTCTGCGGCGGACACGTCGCCACGGGCGACCAGCTCGGCCAGGCCGACCGCATCGAAGTTCCGGTACTCGCTGTACTCCATACGACCCTCTTTAACTAGAGGTATTAGTTTTAAGGGCACCGTAGGCTATGCACCACCAACAGCACAAGCTCGGACAGGACCGCCAGGTGCCAAGACCGTCGAAACCACTTCTGACACGCGACCTCATCATGCGGACGGCACTGCGCCTCGTGGACGAACACGGTCCCCAAGCCCTGTCGACCAATCGGATCGCCGCCGAACTGGGCGTGAAAGGCCCTTCGCTGTACAACCACATCTCCGGCCGCAGCGAGGTCATCGAGGGGCTACGCGAACTGCTCACGGCCGACATCGACTTCAGCGCAGCCGACCTCCGTCCATGGCCCGTCGCCTGTGAGCGACTTGCCTGCTCCTACCGCGACTCCTTCGCTGCACACCCCCGGACGGTTCCCCTGCTCGCTGCGCAACCCATCCAGTCGGCTGAGGTACTCGGGGCCTATGAGCAGGTCTTCGGCGTGCTCCGTGAAGCAGGTTGGCCCGAAAACGAGCTCTTCCCGGTCGTTCGCGCCTTTGAGTACGTCGCCCTTGGCGCGGCCACCGACAATGCCGTCGGAGTGAAGGAGGCCGCGGAGCCCGCCTTCAACATTGGAATCACCGCACTCATCCACGGCCTGGAGCAACGGCTGAAAGCCCACCTGCGAGCCACTGCCACAGAGTGAGAACGCATCGCTGCCGGAACGGACGGTGACAGCCATCCCAGGCGGCTGACCGGTGGACCTGGCTGGTCGTCGTGGCCCACACCCAGCTCCGCCTACGTGCGGAGTTTCGGGCGGGTCCAGCCGAGGGTCTGCTTGATCATCCGGAAGGTGTGCCAGGTCGAATCTGCGCAGGAACACCTGCCAGCGCCGGTCGACGTCCTCGCCGGTCAGGCCGGTGGCCGACGTCCACAGCCAGACGGGAAGTGGATCGTGGCCGCCGGGCAGGCGGTCGACATCCAGGCGGATCAACGTGCCTTCGATAACGGGGAGTTCGCCGCTGTGGTCGATCCACGCGGAGCGGGTGGTCAGACGAGGATGGACGCGGTCCCAGGCCATGGCGCGGGCCGTGCCGTAGCGGTCGGTGACCTGCGCGGTCGCGGCATCGGGCTCGCCCCAGGTGTCCGGCTTGGCGAAGCGGAACTCCTTGCCGTGCTTGGGCGGGCGTCCGCCTTGCGGCGGTGAGATCCACGCACCGGGACCGGCTTGCGCACCACACGGTCCGTGCGCATCCGCCCGAGGACCTCCACCGGCAGTCCTTCCAGCAGGTAGGCCATGCGCGGAGCGTCGTAGCCGGCGTCGAAGACGATCAGGATGTCGCGGTCGCCCGCCTTCCAGCGGCCCATGTCGATGAGGTCCTCGACTAGGGCCTGTTCTGAGTTCTGATCACAGTCGGGGTGTTCGCCCTTTGTTCGGCTGCTCCGGCTGGTAGTACGGTCGTATGACACGTGGCGA
>NZ_JBHVWT010000117.1:0-4803 GCF_042882135.1 Streptomyces sp. NPDC058240 | reverse complement strand
ACCCCCCAGGTCATCCGTTCGACAGGGGGACACAGTCATGCCGGGCCCGGAGGCCAGCGGCCCTCTTGCAGGACCGCGAAAAACATAACGGGGGGAAGTCCCGCCGCCATCCCTTGGGGTGACGGCGGGACTTATGGGCGCGCGGGGCACGCCGGGGGGGAGTTCCGTGCCCCGCGCGGGCTGAGGCCGGAGCAGTGTCCGGACAGCACCAACTGGTAGTTGGGTCAGGCGTCGGGTGCGGTCCGGTCGGAGCCGGTTGCCTGTCCGACGAATCCGTGGCGGATCTGCTGAGAGGGCTCCTGCACCGGGGTGGGCTGACCGGTGCGCAGTTTCTCCCCCTCGACATCGAGGTTCGGGACGAGGCGGTCGAGCCAGCGGGGAAGGTACCAGGCGCGGTGGCCGAGCAGCGTCAGCACGGCCGGTACGAGGGTCATCCTGACGACGAACGCGTCGAAGAGGACAGCGGCGGCGAGACCGAAGCCGATGGTCTTGACCATCTGTTCGTCCGAGCCCACGAACGCGGCGAACACCGCGATCATGATTGCGGCCGCTGCAGAGACGACCCTGGCTCCGTGCCGGAAGCCGCTCGTGATCGCTGACAGCGGCGACTGCCCGTGGACGTACGCCTCGCGCATCCGGGTCACCAGGAAGACCTCGTAGTCCATGGCCAGGCCGAACACCACCCCGACCATGAAGATCGGCATCATGGACATCACCGGCCCTGGCTCGGTGACACCGAGCAGGGAGCCGAGCCAGCCCCATTGGAAGACCGCGACGACCGCGCCGAGGCCGGCAGCGATGGACAGCAAGAAGCCCAGGGCCGCCTTGAGCGGGACGAGCACAGACCGGAAGACGGCGATCAGCAGCAGGAACGCCAGGCCCACCACGAGCGCGAGATAGGGCAACAGCGCGTCGTGGAGCTTCTGGGAGACATCGGCGCTCATCGCGGTGGAGCCGGAGACCATGACGCGGGCACCGCTGTCGCTCACGAGCGCGGGATCGCGCAGAGCGTGCACCAGATCGGCCGTCTCCGGACTGCTGGGGGCAGTGGCGGGCACCACGGTCAGGATGGCGGTGTCCTGGGAATCGCTGAGATGCGGCGGGCTGACCGTGATTACGTTGTCCAGGCCGCGGATGCGCGCGGCGGTAAGGTCGACGGCCGCCTGGGCACTACCGCCATCGGCGTTTTGCACGACCGTCAGGAGAGGGCCGTTGAAGCCGGGGCCGAATCCCTCCGAGAGCAGGTCGTACGCCTTGCGCTGGGTGCTCTCGACGGGTTTGCTCTCGTCGCCGGGCAGCCCGAGCTCCAGCGAGGCCGCGGGAACAGCGACTACGCCGAGCGCGACAGTACCCATCAGGAGGATCGCGAGCGGCCGGCGCGTGACGAAGCGTGCCCAGCGCACACCCAGGCCCGGACGGGCCGGCACTCCCTCACTGGAGGCTTCGCGGACGCGGCGGCGCTTCGCGCGGCGCGGCCGGGCCGGGCCGACGCGCTTCCCCGCAATGCCGAGCAGCGCCGGGACCAGGGTGATGGCGATCAGGACGGCCAGGGCGACCGTGCCGGCCCCGGCGAGCCCCATCTGGGTCAGCATGGGGATGTTCACCACGGCCAGGCCGACCAGTGCTATCACCACGGTCAGTCCGGCGAAGACCACCGCGGAGCCGGCGACGCCCACTGCATGACCGGCCGCGTCCTGCCGGTCCCTGCCCCTCGCGAGCTCGGCTCGGTAGCGGGAGACGACGAACAGCGCGTAGTCGATGCCCACGGCCAGACCGAGCATGGTCGCGAGCACCGTGGTTGTGGATCCCAGGCCGAGCGTGCTGGACAACGCCTTGATCGATAGCATCCCGGTGGCGACGCCCAACAGCGCGGTGAGCAGCGGAAGTCCCGCTGCCAGGAGCGAGCCGAAGGTGAGGACCAGGACCACGGCAGCCACCAGGAGACCGAGAGCCTCCGAGGAGTGACCGCCTCCGCCTTCCGCCTCCGCCGAGACGGCGTTGCCGCCCGCCTCGACGGTCAACTCCGGGGACCGGGATTGTTCCAGAGTGTCCAGCAGCGCCGTCTTGGAGGTCTCCTCGATCTCCGCGACCGGGACCTCGTAGGTGACCTGGGCATAGGCGGTGGAGCCGTCCTTGCTCACCGCCCCGGCCTTGAACGGGTCGGTGACCTGCCCGACCTGCGGAGCATCACCGAGCGCGCGGACCGTCCGCTCGATGTCCTGCTTCATATGCGGATCGGTCATCCGGCCGTCCTCGGCCCGGAAGACCACCCGCGCCGTAGCACCGTCGGTGTTCAGGTCCGCGAAACTCTCATCGAGCAGGTCGGAGGCGCGCTGGGATTCCGTGCCGGGCATGGAGAAGTCATTAGGGGGCGCCGCCGGCGCCTTGGTGGCCAGCACGCCGGCCAGGACCAGCAGTCCGGCCCACAGCATGGTGACGAGCCACCGTCGCCGGAAGGCGAGTTGGCCCAGATTGCAGAGAAAAGCGGCCACGGGAAATGGCTCCAGGTCGTCAGTCATGGCTCATCGGAGTGCCCACCGGGCCCGTGCGGCACGGCGGCCCCGCACCGTGAGGTGCGAAGACGAGCCGACCGCCGGGCGGGATCGGGGGCGGCGGCGGGTGCACAGAATCAGTCCAGTCCGACCCCGCCGTCAGCACACGACGAGTGAGCCGGCCGAGGACCAAATCCGCCCGTCCCGCCGAGATGCCCCTGAGCCTGCCACCCGCAGTTGTCCGTTTCCGGAGAGTTCCTGGGAGCTTTCTGGGAAGGCCCGGCCGCGCGGCCCGCCACTTCCGCCCCTCGCGAGCACCTCGCCCTCGGGCTCGACGCGCTGCTGGCCCTGTGGACCGGCTGGGCTCCGGCGGTCACAGCCCTGCTACTCGCCCTGCCTGTGACCGCCGGTGGCTCGCCACTGCACCGAAGGCTGTGCCCAGGTCCCGCACCGGAGGGCCCTTCACGAGCGGATCGGAGCCGCGATGCCCCTCGGTGGTCGGGGCGCACTGGTACAGCGGGAATCCTTGAGGGAATTCACAGAATTCTCCCAGACATCACAGAGAATTCCATGGAGTTGATTTACTTGAATTCATTGACATCACAGAGGTACTTGGTGAGCATTCTTTAATGCGCTCACCTCCGGGAACCGCAATTGCGGTTTCCCCCTCCGGGTTCGCGCATCTCCCCTTTGCATAATTTCCAGGGTGCGGCCGCATCTGCGGCGCGCCCCGTAAGGAGTGCGCACATGACCGAACGGAAACTGTCCCGTCGTGCCTTCGGCGGAGCCCTGGGCGTCGGGGCCGCTGCCGCCCTCTCGCCTGTGGCCGCATCGGCACACACCATGGCCGCTGAATCCTCCGCCCCTCGGGAACAGCCGTTCCGGGCCGCCACCGGGCGTACCTCCGACCGGCCGAACATCCTGTTCATCCTTGCCGACGACCTCGCCTGGACCGACCTCTCCTGCTACCGGTCTCCGAACATCAACACCCCGAACCTCGACAATCTCGCCGCCCAGGGTGTGCGCTTCACCGACGCCTACGCGGGCTCCTCCACCTGCTCACCCACCCGGATCAGCCTCTACACCGGACGCTACCCAGGACGCGTACGGGCGGGCCTGGACGAGCCCATCATGGAAGAAGCCGAGGTCGGCCTTGAACCCACCCACCCCACGCTCGCCTCGCTGCTGCGCGACGCCGAGTACACCACCGCGATGATCGGCAAGTGGCATTGCGGCTTCCTTCCCGACTACTCGCCGACCAAGTCCGTGCGGCGCACGAGCCGCGGGTGCTGGCCGAGATGAAGGCGGCCTGGGAGAAGGTGGACAGCCGACTGCTGCCGTACCCGTCATACCGGCCCGTCACCGCACAGGACAGCATCAGCCAGCTCGAACAACGCGTCCGAACGCGAGGTCAGGCAGGAGTAGAACTCGCCCCGGAAGCATGACAGTTCCGCCAACGCCTCATGCCGGGCAACGCGATACAGCAGACTCATCCCCCACGGCCTTCGTACGGAATGTGTGTGTTCCTTGGTCGGAGCACATGTTCAGACGAAGGCCGTTCCCGTGTAAGGCAGTTGCCGAACCGGGTAATCAAGTTCGACGCATCATTCGAGGCCACAGGTCAAAGACTAAGTCAGGTGAGGATTACCTGGTCAGGGGGTGAGGGGTTCCACTTTGTGGCTTTGTTCACGAGAACCGGTTCTGGACTCACTTTCCGTGAAGCGGGCACCGTGGGTGACGGCGCTCTCACTGTTTGGGCCTCACGGTAGTCATTCGTGCCTGCGCTGGCCGTTCGGCAGGGTCGCAGGTCCGGTTGTCCAGGAGGCAGCGCGGAGTACTTGCGCGGCGATCTCCAGCACGGTCAGACCATCTGTCGGGACACGGACGGCTCCCACTGGAGCCTTGGCATCTGGATGCCGCGCCATTCGCAGGCTGCGCTCGATGTGCGCGGCAAGTCGTGTTCCGATTTCCCGCTGCGCCAGCCTTTGCCTCACGGCGGTCTCGCTACTGAGCTTGGACGGGTGATGTCGTGTGGGGCTGTGCGGGTCTGATAGTGAGGCCCGCTCCGGCGAAGGCACTGTTGGACAGCAACCCGCGCCGAACCAGGGATCGATGGTGTGCGAGTTGCGCTACCTCCGGACGAACAGTGCACGCTCGGCGTTCACATGACGGACGATTGCTCACTTTCCGGAATATTTGCCCCGAGTCCAGGCCTGAGAGGGCGTTTAGAGATGATCTGCGTCGTTGGGTGACCTTTGCGCTTGCCCGTTTTCAAGCTATTCACCCTCATACGCGCGTCTTCGTGGCCGCC
>NZ_JBHVWT010000116.1:2499-4888 GCF_042882135.1 Streptomyces sp. NPDC058240 | reverse complement strand
AACACAGTGGACGCGAGCAACTGAGGACAAGCCCTCGGCCTATTAGTACCAGTCAGCTCCACCCGTTACCGGGCTTCCACATCTGGCCTATCAACCCAGTCGTCTACTGGGAGCCTTAACCCTTCAAGAGGGTGGGAATACTCATCTCGAAGCAGGCTTCCCGCTTAGATGCTTTCAGCGGTTATCCTTTCCGAACGTAGCCAACCAGCCATGCCCTTGGCAGAACAACTGGCACACCAGAGGTTCGTCCGTCCCGGTCCTCTCGTACTAGGGACAGCCCTTCTCAATATTCCTACGCGCACAGCGGATAGGGACCGAACTGTCTCACGACGTTCTAAACCCAGCTCGCGTACCGCTTTAATGGGCGAACAGCCCAACCCTTGGGACCGACTCCAGCCCCAGGATGCGACGAGCCGACATCGAGGTGCCAAACCATCCCGTCGATATGGACTCTTGGGGAAGATCAGCCTGTTATCCCCGGGGTACCTTTTATCCGTTGAGCGACAGCGCTTCCACAAGCCACTGCCGGATCACTAGTCCCGACTTTCGTCCCTGCTCGACCCGTCGGTCTCACAGTCAAGCTCCCTTGTGCACTTACACTCAACACCTGATTGCCAACCAGGCTGAGGGAACCTTTGGGCGCCTCCGTTACTCTTTAGGAGGCAACCGCCCCAGTTAAACTACCCATCAGACACTGTCCCTGATCCGGATCACGGACCCAGGTTAGACATCCAGCACGACCAGAGTGGTATTTCAACGACGACTCCACAACCACTGGCGTGGCCGCTTCAAAGTCTCCCACCTATCCTACACAAGCCGAACCGAACACCAATATCAAACTGTAGTAAAGGTCCCGGGGTCTTTCCGTCCTGCTGCGCGAAACGAGCATCTTTACTCGTAGTGCAATTTCACCGGGCCTATGGTTGAGACAGTCGAGAAGTCGTTACGCCATTCGTGCAGGTCGGAACTTACCCGACAAGGAATTTCGCTACCTTAGGATGGTTATAGTTACCACCGCCGTTTACTGGCGCTTAAGTTCTCAGCTTCGCCGACCCGAAAGTCAGCTAACCGGTCCCCTTAACGTTCCAGCACCGGGCAGGCGTCAGTCCGTATACATCGCCTTACGGCTTCGCACGGACCTGTGTTTTTAGTAAACAGTCGCTTCTCGCTGGTCTCTGCGGCCACCCCCAGCTCATGGAGTAAATCCACTCACCAGTGATGGCCCCCCTTCTCCCGAAGTTACGGGGGCATTTTGCCGAGTTCCTTAACCATAGTTCACCCGAACGCCTCGGTATTCTCTACCTGACCACCTGAGTCGGTTTAGGGTACGGGCCGCCATGAAACTCGCTAGAGGCTTTTCTCGACAGCATAGGATCATCCACTTCACCACAATCGGCTCGGCATCAGGTCTCAGACTATATGCACGACGGATTTGCCTACCGTGCGTCCTACACCCTTACCCCGGGACAACCACCGCCCGGGCTGGACTACCTTCCTGCGTCACCCCATCGCTTACCTACTACAAGTCTGGTTCATCGGCTCCACCACTACCCTCAACTCCGAAGAGATCGGGCCGGCTTCACGGACTTAGCATCGCCTGATTCAGTACTGGGCGTTTCAAAGCGGGTACCGGAATATCAACCGGTTGTCCATCGACTACGCCTGTCGGCCTCGCCTTAGGTCCCGACTTACCCTGGGCAGATCAGCTTGACCCAGGAACCCTTAGTCAATCGGCGCACACGTTTCTCACGTGTGTATCGCTACTCATGCCTGCATTCTCACTCGTGAACCGTCCACAACTCGCTTCCGCGGCTGCTTCACCCGGCACACGACGCTCCCCTACCCATCCACACAGGCGTTGGCCCTTCATGTGTGAATGACACGACTTCGGCGGTACGCTTGAGCCCCGCTACATTGTCGGCGCGGAATCACTTGACCAGTGAGCTATTACGCACTCTTTCAAGGGTGGCTGCTTCTAAGCCAACCTCCTGGTTGTCTCTGCGACTCCACATCCTTTCCCACTTAGCGTACGCTTAGGGGCCTTAGTCGATGCTCTGGGCTGTTTCCCTCTCGACCATGGAGCTTATCCCCCACAGTCTCACTGCCGTGCTCTCACTTACCGGCATTCGGAGTTTGGCTAAGGTCAGTAACCCGGTAGGGCCCATCGCCTATCCAGTGCTCTACCTCCGGCAAGAAACACACGACGCTGCACCTAAATGCATTTCGGGGAGAACCAGCTATCACGGAGTTTGATTGGCCTTTCACCCCTAACCACAGGTCATCCCCCAGGTTTTCAACCCTGGTGGGTTCGGTCCTCCACGAAGTCTTACCTCCGCTTCAACCTGCCCATGGCTAGATCACTCCGCTTCGGGTCTTGAGCGTGCTACTA
>NZ_JBHVWT010000116.1:0-2401 GCF_042882135.1 Streptomyces sp. NPDC058240 | reverse complement strand
GAAACGCCCTATTCGGACTCGCTTTCGCTACGGCTTCCCCACACGGGTTAACCTCGCAACACACCGCAAACTCGCAGGCTCATTCTTCAAAAGGCACGCAGTCACGACATGCAAGCAAGCTTGCATGCGACGCTCCCACGGCTTGTAGGCACACGGTTTCAGGTACTATTTCACTCCGCTCCCGCGGTACTTTTCACCATTCCCTCACGGTACTATCCGCTATCGGTCACCAGGGAATATTTAGGCTTAGCGGGTGGTCCCGCCAGATTCACACGGGATTTCTCGGGCCCCGTGCTACTTGGGTGTCTCTCAAACGAGCCGTCAATGTTTCAGCTACGGGGGTCTTACCCTCTACGCCGGACCTTTCGCATGTCCTTCGCCTACATCAACGGTTTCTGACTCGTCTCACGGCCGGCAGACCGCAAAAGAGAGATCCCACAACCCCGCATGCGCAACCCCTGCCGGGTATCACACGCATACGGTTTGGCCTCATCCGGTTTCGCTCGCCACTACTCCCGGAATCACGGTTGTTTTCTCTTCCTGAGGGTACTGAGATGTTTCACTTCCCCTCGTTCCCTCCACACTGCCTATGTGTTCAGCAGCGGGTGACAGCCCATGACGACTGCCGGGTTTCCCCATTCGGACACCCCCGGATCAAAGCTTGGTTGACAGCTCCCCGGGGCCTATCGTGGCCTCCCACGTCCTTCATCGGTTCCTGGTGCCAAGGCATCCACCGTGCGCCCTTAAAAACTTGGCCACAGATGCTCGCGTCCACTGTGCAGTTCTCAAACAACGACCAGCCACCCATCACCCCGCTCCGAAGAACAGGTTCACTGGGGCCGGCAACTGAAGGCGACCATTACGGCCGTACCCTCAGATACCCAACAACGTGCCCGACCCGACCCCTCAAAATTCATGTTCCACGCCGAAGCAGTACTAATGAACCCTGAAGAACCGTGCCGAATAGTCAACGTTCCACCCATGAGCAACCACCGTCGAACATTTGCCGACGTAATGGCCTCTGGACTCCTTGCGGAATCTAGATGCTCCTTAGAAAGGAGGTGATCCAGCCGCACCTTCCGGTACGGCTACCTTGTTACGACTTCGTCCCAATCGCCAGTCCCACCTTCGACAGCTCCCTCCCACAAGGGGTTGGGCCACCGGCTTCGGGTGTTACCGACTTTCGTGACGTGACGGGCGGTGTGTACAAGGCCCGGGAACGTATTCACCGCAGCAATGCTGATCTGCGATTACTAGCAACTCCGACTTCATGGGGTCGAGTTGCAGACCCCAATCCGAACTGAGACCGGCTTTTTGAGATTCGCTCCGCCTCGCGGCATCGCAGCTCATTGTACCGGCCATTGTAGCACGTGTGCAGCCCAAGACATAAGGGGCATGATGACTTGACGTCGTCCCCACCTTCCTCCGAGTTGACCCCGGCAGTCTCCTGTGAGTCCCCATCACCCCGAAGGGCATGCTGGCAACACAGAACAAGGGTTGCGCTCGTTGCGGGACTTAACCCAACATCTCACGACACGAGCTGACGACAGCCATGCACCACCTGTACACCGACCACAAGGGGGGCACCATCTCTGATGCTTTCCGGTGTATGTCAAGCCTTGGTAAGGTTCTTCGCGTTGCGTCGAATTAAGCCACATGCTCCGCTGCTTGTGCGGGCCCCCGTCAATTCCTTTGAGTTTTAGCCTTGCGGCCGTACTCCCCAGGCGGGGAACTTAATGCGTTAGCTGCGGCACCGACGACGTGGAATGTCGCCAACACCTAGTTCCCAACGTTTACGGCGTGGACTACCAGGGTATCTAATCCTGTTCGCTCCCCACGCTTTCGCTCCTCAGCGTCAGTAATGGCCCAGAGATCCGCCTTCGCCACCGGTGTTCCTCCTGATATCTGCGCATTTCACCGCTACACCAGGAATTCCGATCTCCCCTACCACACTCTAGCCTGCCCGTATCGACTGCAGACCCGGGGTTAAGCCCCGGGCTTTCACAACCGACGCAACAAGCCGCCTACGAGCTCTTTACGCCCAATAATTCCGGACAACGCTTGCGCCCTACGTATTACCGCGGCTGCTGGCACGTAGTTAGCCGGCGCTTCTTCTGCAGGTACCGTCACTCTCGCTTCTTCCCTGCTGAAAGAGGTTTACAACCCGAAGGCCGTCATCCCTCACGCGGCGTCGCTGCATCAGGCTTTCGCCCATTGTGCAATATTCCCCACTGCTGCCTCCCGTAGGAGTCTGGGCCGTGTCTCAGTCCCAGTGTGGCCGGTCGCCCTCTCAGGCCGGCTACCCGTCGTCGCCTTGGTAGGCCATCACCCCACCAACAAGCTGATAGGCCGCGGGCTCATCCTTCACCGCCGGAGCTTTCAACCCCGTCCCATGCGGGAC
>NZ_JBHVWT010000115.1:0-5218 GCF_042882135.1 Streptomyces sp. NPDC058240 | reverse complement strand
GCAGATACCACCTGCCCCAAACCGAGCACCGACCCGGCACGAGCTCAGAAAACCGTTAGAAGATCCTTTTCAATCCAAGGCGGTGGATTCAGGCTTAGCGAAGATGTCGATGACTTCCTTGCGCGAGCCGGAGATTTTCTTCGCTCGCGCCCCGCCCTGCACAACACGCCGCTGACGGACATCGAGAAGCTGCGAGCACGCGGGGCGGACGCACACGGTGCCAAAGCCACCGTTTTCGGCCGACTGGAGGCAGGAGGCGAGGTCTGTGCCATCTTTTATCGCACTCCGCGCGGATACCTGAGCGTCACACCCATCTCTGCTGAGCAGGCCATCACCCTCGCCGCTCTCCTGGCTGGCCTCGGCCACTCCCCGTCCGGCGTCATCGCGGACCACGACACCGCCACCGCTTTTGCCGAGACATGGCAGCGGCACACGGGCGCCGCGCCGGTACCCTTCTGGCGGACTCATCTTTACCGTCTCGGCACGCTCACCCCACCGCAGCAGCGCCCAGAGGGCCGGGGCCGCGTCGCGGGCGAGAAGGACCATGAACAAGTCGTGCGTTGGTGCCGTGCGTTCTGCGTCGATGTCGGAGAGAACGTCTCCATGGATGCCATTGACGCTGGATCCTGGGACGACACGCGTTTCGCGGATAAGCACTTCACCTTCTGGGAGAGCCCGGCCGGCATTCCCGTCTCCATGGCGGGCTCGACGTCGATGGTCGGCGGCATGGTCCGGGTGGACCCCGTCTCCACCCCGGCCCACCTCCGGGGTCGCGGCTACGCGGGCGCTGTGACGGTCGAGGTGAGCAGAGCCGCGCTGACCGCAGGTGCGACGGACGTCGTCCTGTTCGCGGACCCGACCAACCCCACCAGTAACGCCCTCTACCAGCGCATCGGATACGTCCACGTCGCTGACTTCACCGGGTACAAATTCCCCTACACCGCAACAGAAGCCGGTTAGGAACGTGGCGGGCAGGGCCAACTCCACGCCAGGACTCGGCCGCCAGCGGGCGGTCGCATGGTGCATCCGGTGGAAGGCACGGTCACATAGATTTCTGAGACTCAAGCACCACACTCAAACTTCAGTGAGATCGCTCAATATTCAATGCGACAGGACATCGACCTCCGGCGACGGCAGATCCGCATCTGGAACCGACTCATTCTGCGCCCCGCCATCGGGGCGGCCGAGCTACGACGGGAGCTGATCCGGCTGTCCTGCGCGGGGATCTGGCGGGCCTGCCGACGTGGCTGGGCCGGCCGCCGCTCCGGCCGGCGTCTTTGTGATGCGATCACGCCCGCACCGCATAAAGACCGGATTACGGGCAGTCTGCCCCTGCCTCTGCTCCGGGTCTTCGTTGACTGCGTCTGCGGTGACGCGCTGGTACCGAAGTGAACCCGGTCGGACTGCAGGGTCCGGGCCGCCTACACCCGTCGGGGTGGCTTCCCGGGAACGCCGACGCTGTCCGCGTGCGGCGCCCGCCCGCCGCTCGCCTGCCGGAGGAGCGCGAGGGCCTCCTCGGAAGAGGAGCCGGTGGGGGTTGTGCACACGATGAGCACCTGTTCCGGTGAACGGGCAATCGACAGCGTCTGCTGTGTCACTGTCACCGCGCCGGCGACGGGATGGTGCAGCTCGTAGGACGCGGCATCGCACGGCGCCACGCGGTGGTCCCCCCACAGCGCGACGAACTCCGGGCTTCTCATCGTCAGCTCGCCGATCAGCTCCGCGAGCAGCGGGTCCTCCGGGTGCCTGCCGACGGCGATGCGCAGGTTGCCGACCACAGCGCGTGCCTTGCGCTTCCAGTCCGCGTACAGCTCCTGACAGTGCAGGTCCAAGAACAGCATCCGGCTCATATTCGGGCGTCGCTCCGGGTCATCCGGGCCGAGGAAGTCCAGGTGACCGGCCAGCAGGGCGTGCCCAAGGGTGTTCCAGGCCAGCACGTCCGTACGGCGGCCGAGCACTATCGCCGGGACGCCGTCGACGACGCGGAGGAGGTCGCGTGTTTCGTCGGCGAGCTTCTCGGGCCGCGGACGGCGAACCCGGGGCGCGTGGCGGGCGGCGCCGGCGAGCCGGTCGAGGTGCTCGCGCTCGTGTTCGTCGAGCAGGAGTGCGCGGGCAAGCGCGTCGAGCACCTCGGCCGAGGCCCCGCGGGACAGGCCCTGTTCCAACCGCGCGTAGTACGAGACGCTGACGCCCGCCAGCTGGGCCAGTTCCTCGCGCCGGAGCCCGGACACCCGCCGGCGGGGCCCGAGGTCTCGCAGACCGAGGTCCTCGGGTCGCAGCCGCGCCCGTCGGGCTTGGAGGAAGGCGCCGAGTGGGCCGGGTCCGTTCATTGCCCCAGTATCCGGTGCGCGGCCCGATCCCGGCCACACCCTGCGAGGGGTAGGACAACCCGGGACTGGTTCGTGCCCGTCCGCGTGTCCAGGCTGGATCTCATTCGGCCACGTACCCCAGACCCGAGGACGGACACATGGATCAGAACCCGGAGCAGATCATCCTTGGCGACGTCACCGTCACCCGGATCAAAGAGTTTTACGGCTCGGTGGAGATACCCCCGGGCCAGTTCTTCCCGGACAGCCCAGAGGGCTCGTGGGACGAGCACCGCGACTGGCTGGCACCCGACTTCTGGAACCCGCAGACGGACGAGTGTCATACGGCGATCCAGTCCTGGCTGTTGCGCAGCGAGGGGCGCACGATCCTCGTCGACACCGGCGTGGGCAACCACAAGGACCGGCCTTACGCGCCGGTGTGGAGCCGCCTGGACACGAACTACCTCGGCCACCTCGCCGCCGCCGGGCTGCGGCCCGAGGACGTCGACATCGTGGTCAACACCCACCTGCACATCGATCACGTCGGCTGGAACACCCGTCTCGACGGTCGGACCTGGGTACCGACCTTCCCGAACGCCACGTACCTGATGCCGCGGCGGGACTTCGACTTCTGGGACCCGGCCAATGAGAACAGGACCGTGCTTGGCCGCGGGAACCAGAACGTCTTCGAGGACAGCGTCACGCCGGTCCACCAGGCGGGACTCACTCACCTGTGGGAGGGGACGTACCGGATCGACAAGAACCTGCGTCTCGATCTCGCTCCTGGGCACACCCCCGGCTCGTCCGTGCTCACCCTGGAATCCGGCGGCGAACAGGCCTTGTTCGTCGGGGACCTGGTACACACCGCGCTGCAAATCGCAGAGCCGGACACCAATTCCTGCTTCTGCGAGGCCCCGGCGGAGTCCCGCGCCACCCGACACAAGCTTCTCGGCCGCGCCGCCGAGAACAACGCGCTCGTATTCCCTGCGCACTTCGGCGGCCAAGGCGCCACGGAGGTCGCCCGCAGCGGCTCGAAGTTCGCGATCAAGGAGTGGGCGGGCTTCTCCCGCATCTCCTGATGTCCCCCTCCAGAAAGGAAGCGTGTCCCGTGCCCCGACAGGCAGATCCGGTCGTCGAAACCCCGGCGGGCGCCGTGCGCGGCCTCCGTGACGGATCCGGCGAGCGCTACCGCGCCCTCCCCTACGCGGCGGCACCAACCGGCGCCGGCCGTTTCGCGCCACCCGTACCGCACCCGGGCTGGTCCGGTGTCCGCGACGGCACGCAGCCCTCGCCCACGGCTCCCCAGCCGGTCCGCAACTTCGGCCGACTCGACATGGTCCCCTACTTCGGGCCGGGCTGGGTGCCCGGCGAGGAGTACCTGACCGTCGATGTCCACACGCCCGCCGCCGACGGCGGCAGGCGCCCCGTCATGGTCTTCGTGCACGGCGGCGGGTTCGTCACCGGCTCAAGCCGCGCCGCGCTCTACGACGGCAGCGCGTTCACCCGCGACGACATCGTCCTCGTGACGGTGAACTACCGCCTCGGCATCCCCGGGTTCCTCGATCTTGCGGGTGCTCCGGCCAACCGCGGACTGCTGGACGTACTCGCCGCGCTCACCTGGGTACACGACACCGTCGCAACATTCGGCGGCGCCCCCGAGAACGTCACGGTCTTCGGCCAGTCCGCGGGCGCCACGCTCACCGGCGCGCTGCTCGCGACACCGGAGGCAGGCGGTCTGTTCCGGCGAGCGATCATCCAGAGCGGCAACGGCACCGGCGCGTTCACCCCAGAACAAGCACAACGGGTCACCGCCACAGCGGCCGCCGCGCTGGGCGTCGAGCCGACCGCCGAGGCCTTCGCCCCGATCCCGGACGAACGCTTCCTGGCGATCCTGCCCGCACTGGCCGGCCTCGGCCTCCGCACCAGCACCGCCACGGACCCGCTGGCCGGGCTCAGCCCGTTCAGCCTGGTCCTGCCGGTCCAGCCCGCCGACACTCTCGCCGACGGCCCGGGCCGCGACATCGACCTGCTCATCGGCACCAACACCGAAGAGGCGCACCTCTACCTCGTACCGCAGGGCGACCTGGAATCCACCACGGAAGCCGACGTGCGCGCCGTCGCCACCCGGGTGCACCCAGACCCGGAGACCGCCCTCGCAGCGCACCGCGCGGCACGGCCGGACGAAACACCGGGCGAGCTGCGCGCCGCCGTGCTCGGGCAGGCCCTGTTCGGGGCCGGTACGACGCGCATGGCGCAGGCCCACGCGCGGATCTCGGGCGGCCGCACGCACCTCTACTCGTTCGGGTACCGCTCGACGGCCCTGGCCGGACAACTCGGCGCTGCCCACACCGTCGAACTGCCCTTCGTGTTCGACATCGCCGACAAACCCTGGCTGCACGGGGACACCTGCCTACTCGGCCCCGACCCCGCCCCAGCAGGACTCGCAGCCCAGGTACACGGCGCCTGGGTCGCGTTCGCCAACACCGGGAACCCGGGCTGGGCTCCCTACGACCCGCAGCGACCCGTGATGGAGATCCTCGGCGGCTGAGCGTCCTCTCACCGGACGGGGCGGTCGCCGGTGGCCGAAGTCCGGGGCAACCGGTAGCGCCCGCAGGATCTCTCCGCCGCTCGGCAATCAACCAGCGAGACCTTCCGAGCCACTTGAGCAAATGCTGACGCGGTGCTCATGTACATGTGGAAGAGCTCAAATCGGTGCGGAAACCACATGAACGCTCCGACCAGATGTCCCATCGCGGTGTAGGTGGCATGTAGCGACTCGTTCACCTGCATGAATGCCAGATGGTTGGCGAATGCCGATGGCCGCCTGGCCGCCTGGCCGCCTGGCCGCCTGGCCGCCTGGCCGCCTGGCCGCCTGGCCGCCTGGCCGCCTGGCCGCCTGGCCGCCTGGCCGC
>NZ_JBHVWT010000114.1:0-5269 GCF_042882135.1 Streptomyces sp. NPDC058240 | reverse complement strand
GACAATCCGCGGCTCAAAACTGCCTTCCCGGTCGCGCGGCACGACTATCTCGACCGGGCCGACGTCGGTCAGCACCGTCTTGGCCCGGGTGCCGTGTGGGTGGGTGGGGTGGTGTCAGTGGGTTGGGTGTCACCAGGGCTGATACGGGAAAACAGTGTGCTGAGCTGCCGCTTTTCCGGCCTGCTACTTATGGTCCTGGCTGTCATGGAGTGACTAAATGGCTGTCACGCACTGCGTGTTCCGTGTAGCACAGCTGATGGCTGGCTGACGTGTAGATGCTCATTCCTGTGCACGGTGTCGGGGCGCCCGGGTGTGCTGGTGGGCATGACTGCTCAACCGTCGTTGTCTGCGGCCCCCCGTCCGAGGGAGCGTTCGGGTACGGGGCGTGCTGCCGCCCAGACCATGTCGCTCGCGTCGCCTTCGCAGGACAAAGGACTGGTACGCCAGGTCGTGGTACGCCGGCTTCTCGCGCTGGACGGGGCCGGCACGCTGGAATCGGTCCATGTCAGGATCGCGGCCCAGACGGCCGGAGTGTCCGTACGCACGGCCTGGCGTTGGCTCGCGAGGGCCCGTAAGGGCCAGACCGAGCCGGCCTACCGGCGTGGAGGGTTCCTGCTCGACGACACGCTGTGGACCCGGCTCGAAGAGCTGGACGGGAACGTCTCCGAGTTGCACCGGCAGCTGTCCCAAGCAGATGACGACTCCGTCCTGCCCGGGCCGCTGCCTTCGCTGGCGACCATGCACCGGGCGGTACGCGAGCAACGCCGGGCGGGCCGGGTCTTTCAGAGCACGCGCCCAGGGAAACGGCACGTGGATCCCGACCGCTATGACCGGGCCCTGGCCGAGCTGGCTCTGCCGGGAACGGTCAATGAGACCGGTCAGGCCCCGCCCGTCTCCGGCGTGGAACAGGCCGACGCGACGGTTACCGACCCCGTGACCCGGCCCGCGTCGCCGGGGGATGGCATCCGTCTGTACGTGCCGGGCGCGCATGTGGTCTCCACCCGGCAACTCGGCACGGTCACCGAGGCGATCGCCCATACCGTGGCCGCGCACGGGGTCGTGTGCGTGTACGGGGATCCGGGGCACGGTAAGACGGTTGCGGTCCATCAGGCGCTGCGCCTGCTGCCGCGCCGTGTCCCGGTGCACCATGCGCTGGTGGCGGTGAAGCCGGCGCTGCCGCAGCTGCGGGCCGCGTTGCTCACCGCGTTCGGCTTGCCCGCCACCGCCTTGACGAACCGCACGGACGCGGTGGACCGTGCGCTGTTCGAAGCGTTCCAGGCTCCGGGTGTGCTGGTCATCGACGATGTCCAGCGCATCGCCGCCCCCGAGCTGGACTACCTGCGTCTGCTCGCCGACGCCCCCACCACCCAGACCTCACTCGTGTTCTGCGGTGCCGGCGCCGAGCGCACCCTTGCACGCGCTCCCGCTCTGGCCTCACGGGTACTGACCTGGCAGCACGTGCCACGCCTCGAAACCGCTCAAGTCACTGGCATGCTCCGCCTGTTCCACCCCTTGTGGGACACCGCGACCGACACCGATCTGCTGCATACGGACGAGACGTGCGCACACGGCAACTTCCGCACCTGGGCGAAGATCACCTCCCACGCGTACGCGGCTCTGGACCGTCACCCCGAGCACACGGTCGATGCTGCCCTCCTGGCCCAGGCCTGCGCCCGCCTTGGCCCGCGCCCCTGACCCACACCCCTGCCCGCCTCCACGCCGGGCAGCCCCCGCACGCGCGGGAAGGACCACGATGAACACCACGCCCTCCCACACCACCCCCACCCCGGCGTCCGCGCCCGACGAGGCCGGGCCCGCCCTGGACGCGGTGTCGCTGACCGCCCTGCGCGCCCCAGCCGTACGGCATCTGCTCGCGCTGCGCGCCGAGCGCCGTCTCACCCGCGCCCACGTGCACACCACGGCGCAGTGCCTGAACGTCTCCGACCGCACCGTATGGCGGTGGCTGGCCGAGGCCACCACCACACCCGCCACCGCCGCTCCCGGCGCCCGCCGTCCCGACCGCTTCGAGATCACCCCCGAGCTGCGGGTGCTGCTGGCGTACTGGCACGGCAACGCCTCCGCGGTCCACCGCGAACTCCTCGCCCGCGCCCGCCAGGCCCCCACCCCAGCCACCCCACCTCCACCACCGGCAGACACCGACACCGACGCCTCCGCCTCTGGCCCGGCCGCGCCACTACCCCGCCCGCCCCGCAGCGCGCTCCCGGGCGGTGCCCCGCTTGCGGCTGTTCCGCTGCTGGACCCGGTCCCGTCGCTGGCGACGTTCCTGCGCGCGGTGCGCCGGGACCTGACCGCAGGGGAGAGGGCCGGATACCGCCACGGCCACCAGGCCGCCCGCGCCCACGATGTGTTCGCCACACGCCCGCGGATGTGGCGCAACGAGGTGTGGGAGGCCGACCACGTCCAGGCCCCGCTCCGCGTGGACGCCGACGGCACTCTCGTCCACCCCTTCGTCACGTGGTTCATCGACTGCGCGACCAAGGCCATCACCGGCCTCGCCGTCACCCCCGGCACTCCGACCCGCGCCTCGGTCCTGGCCGCGCTGCGCTCCGCGATCGTCCCCACCGATCCGTACGGCCCCTTCGGCGGGCTCCCCGCCCACGTACGCTTCGACCGCGGCCGCGACTTCCTCTCCCGCACCGTCACCGCTGCCCTGACCGCCCTGGACTCCGACATCACCGTCCTGCCGCCCTACAGCCCGCACCTCAAGGGCAGCATCGAGAACCTCAACCACTGCGCCACCACGATGCTCTTCGCCGCCCTGCCCGGCTACACCCCCACACCCCGCAAACCCCCCAAACAACCCCCGCGCAAACGTCCCGACCCGCCTCCCACCGGGCCGCCCATGACGTTCCAGGCCTTCACCACAGAACTCCTGTCCTGGGCGACCTGGTGGAACACCAAACACCACCCCGAGAGCCTGCACGGGGACACCCCACTGCAAGCCTGGCAGACCGACCCCACCCCGCTGCGAGAGATCCCTGCCGCGGACCTGTGGTCCTTCACCCTCGAAGACGACGCACGCACCCGCACCCTCACCAGCCACGGCCTCAGGTTCCGCAACCGTTCCTACCTCGCCGACTGGATGACCGGGCAGGCCGGCCGCAAGGTCACCGTGCGCTTCATGCCCCACCACACCCACGAGATCGAAGTCTGCGACCCCCACGGCCACCACCTCGGCACCGCCCACCTCGCCGACCAGGCCACCGACGAACAACTCACCGCTCTGCGCCACGCCCGCAACACACGCGCCCGACGCCTGCGCGCCGACGCGAAGGCCGCCGAACGACTCCGCCACGAACGCTTCGCCCCCGCCACCACCCCCACCCCCGCGCTGCGCCTGAACACGATCACCGCCACCGAAGCCACCCGGGAGCTATCCCGCTACGAGGAAGCCGACCTCACAGCGCTGGCGCTGCCCGATCTGATCCCGCCCGCACCACCATCCGCCGACTGGGCCACCCCCGACAGCCTCAAAGCCCGCACCCGACCCCCCACCCCCGCCCCCGAACACCACGACCAGGAGGCCACCCCATGACCCGCCTGCCACCCGCACCCACCGACCAGTACACCGCCCTGCCCGACGCCCGCCTGGTCACCACCCGAGCCCTGCTCACCGCCCGGGAGAACCTCACCGACACCATCAACGCCCGCGCCATGATGTGCATCCACGGCGGCGCCGGCTTCGGCAAAACCGTCGCCGTCACCAGCTGCCTACGCGAACTCCAAACCAGCGAAGACATCCGCCGCATCACCTTCCACGCACCACCACCCGCGCCGTACGCCACGAACTGCACACCGCCCTCGAACTACCAGGCCAGCCCCCGCGCTACGCCACCGAGTTCGACCACCTCCTCAAGGCAACGCTCGCCGCCCACCCGCGTACCCTCGTCCTGGACGAGGCACAGTGGCTCTCCAGCGACCAACTTGAGTACATCCGCTACCTCTGGGACGACCCCTACACCCAGCTCGCCGTCATCTTCGTCGGAGGCGAAGGCTGCCACGCCACCCTCCGCAAAGAACCGATGCTGTCCTCCCGCATCTTCATCTGGCAGCGCTTCACCCGCCTCACCACCGACGAAGTCCTCGAGACCATCCCGCTCTACCACCCGATCTGGGCCGACGCCGACCCCGAGGACATCACCTACGCCGACAGCCGCGCCGCCCACGGCAACTTCCGCAACTGGGCCCGCCTCACCGCCCACACCCACACCGCCCTGAACCGCACCGGCCGCCCCCGCGTCGACCAAGAAGTCCTCCGCTGGGCCTTCAGCCGCCTCGGATCAGGCACATAGCCTCCACCCGACTACCACCCGCTTTACCAGCGCATGCCAAGCGCGTCGAGGTCGGCGCGGCGTTGTTCGGTGAGCTTCGTGGCGCGTTTGCGGACGTTGTCGAGCCATGTGCCGAGCTTGACCACCACGACCCCGTCAGCGCCTGCCTGATGGCCCGACGGGCCTGCCGTGCCCTCCGCCACGCCCTCCAGGTATTCGACGTGCTTCCGAGGCACCCGCAAGTGCCCCTCGCGGGCGTGGAACTGCTGTGCCGCACGCAGGTTGAGGGCCCACATGGTGTCCTGTGTCCGTTTCACCGGCCGTTCTGCTTCCTCGGCGGGTTCGATCCCCAAGACGTTCTCCAGCAGCCACTGCTGTGCGGGAAGGAGCTGTTCCCACCCGAGCCGCTGCGCCGTGACCCACCTTCCGAGGTCCTCGCCCTGCGTGATCACTTTGCCGACCACCACCGGCAAGACCCCGCCGTCCTGGAGCAGGTTCTGGACGAGCCGGAAGCACCGCTGCCAGCCCGTGTCCCATACCGGGCACCACCCCGGGTCGATCTCCTCCAACGCCGCCCGCCGTGTCTCGGTCAAGGCACCCGCACTGGTCTCGACAGCCAGGCCAGCCTCCCGCCGCTGCACGACCGTGTCCGCAGCCCGGGCGGCGAAGCGCTGGTTCTTGGTCCAGGTCCCGACCGGGTATCCGTCCCATACCGCGGTGGCGGGTGGCAACAGATGCCCGTGCACGGCCGCCCAGGCGCGGGCGGCTGAGAGGCCTTCCTCGAACGCGACGTCCTGGTGCGACCACACCATGCCCAGCCCGCCGAGCTGTTCGACCCGCCCCGCATCCAGACTCCCCGCCTTGTGGAACTTCCGCTGGTCAGCGAGCCAGGTCCCGAGCGGGAACCCGGCCGGAACCCAGGTATCGGGGGTGACGTAGTCGTACGGCACCCGCAACTGCTGCGCCCCGGTCTCCTT
>NZ_JBHVWT010000113.1:0-5501 GCF_042882135.1 Streptomyces sp. NPDC058240 | reverse complement strand
GGTGTGTCGGTGCATGCGGATCAGCCGGTGTACGCGATGTTCACGTCGGGTTCGACGGGGGTGCCGAAGGGTGTCGCGGTCACGCATCGCAATGTGGCGGACCTGGCGGCGCAGACGATGTACGCCAACGGCAACCACGGTCGGGTGTTGTTCCACTCCGCGATGGCGTTCGATGCCTCGACGTACGAGATGTGGGTGCCGTGGCTGAACGGTGGCACCCTCGTCGTCGCCCCCGCGGGACATCTCGACGCGGCAGCGTACGAGGAGTTGATCGCTGCGCACGGGATCACCGCGCTGTGGCTGACGGCGGGTCTGTTCCGGGTGATGGCGGAGGAGGTTCCGGAGGCGTTCGCCGGGGTGCGTGAGGTGTGGGCCGGGGGTGATGTGGTTCCGCCGGAGGCAGTACGCAGGGTCATGGACCGTTGCCCGGACGTCACCGTCGTGAACGGTTACGGTCCGACGGAGACGACGACCTTCGCCGCCACCCATCGCATTCACCGCCCGCTGGACTACACGGGTGCGATCCCGATCGGCGAGCCTCTCGACAACCACCGGCTGTACGTGTTGGACGAGGGATTGCGGCTGGTTCCGCCGGGAACTCCCGGCGAGCTGTACATCGCGGGAGCCGGCCTGGCACAGGGCTATCTCGACCGCCCGGCGCTGACCGCCGACCGCTTCGTCGCCGACCCGTACGGTCCGGCCGGTACGCGGATGTACCGGACGGGCGACCTGGTCCGCTGGAACCTCGAAGGCTCCCTCGAATACCTCGGCCGCGCCGACCAGCAGGTCAAGCTCCGCGGCTTCCGCATCGAACTCGGCGAGATCGAGAGCGCGTTGGCCGCTCAGGAGGCGGTGGGGCAGGCGACGGTCGTGGTCCGGGAGGGCCGGCCCGGCGACAAGCGCCTCGCCGCCTACCTGGTCGCCGCCGACGGCGCCCGGATCGACACCGAGGCGGTGCGTCGCGAGATCGCCGGCACGCTCCCGGAGTACATGGTCCCGTCCGCCTTCGTGGTCCTCGACGAGATCCCGCTCACCGTCAACGGCAAGGTCGACCGACGCGCCCTGCCCGCCCCGCAGTTCGGCAACGACGCCACCGGGCGCGCACCCCGGGGGCCGGGCGAGGAGGTCCTGTGCGGTCTCTTCGCGGAGGTCCTCGGACTGCTGTCGGTCACCATCGACGACCACTTCTTCCACCTCGGCGGGCACTCCCTGCTCGCCACCCGCCTCATCAGCCGCATCCGGCAGACCTTCGGTGTCCAGATCACCGTCCGGGACCTCTTCCAGGGCCCGACGGTGGCCTCGCTGGCCGAGTACGTGGAAGCGGGCGGTGACGCGGTGCAGCGGCCCGCGCTCCGGGAGGCGGTCAGGCCCGAGCGGGTGCCGCTCTCCTCGGCCCAGCAGCGCCTCTGGTTCCTGCACCACCTGGAGGGGCCCTCGGCGACGTACAACATTCCGCTGGCCCTGCGCCTCACGGGCGCACTCGACCATCAGGCCCTCCAGCTCGCGCTCACCGACCTGGTGGTGCGGCACGAGTCGCTGCGCACCCTCTTCGGAATGGCGGACGACGCCGCCTACCAGTGGCAGCTTCCGGCGGCCGAGGTCCGGGTGGAGCTGCCCGTCATCGCGACGACCGAGGCCGCACTCGAAGCGGAGCTCGGCGCACAGGCCGCCCGCAGCTTCGACCTGGAATCCGAACTGCCGGTCAGAGCTGCCCTGTTCGCCCTCGGCGACCAGGAACACGTCCTGCTGGTGGTGATGCACCACATCGCCTCCGACGGCTGGTCCACCACCCCGCTGCTGCGGGACCTGACGGCCGCCTACACGGCGCGCACGCAGGGCACCGCCCCCGCGTGGGAGCCGCTGCCGGTCCAGTACGCCGACTACACCCTCTGGCAGCAGGAACTGCTCGCGGCGGACGGGGAGCGGCAGGCGGAGTTCTGGCGCCACACTCTGGACGGGCTGCCCGACGAGGCCACCCTGCCGGCCGACCGTCCGCGTCCGGCGGTCGCCACCTACCGCGGCTCCACCCACGGCGTCCACGTTCCCGCGGAGCTGCACGACGCGCTGACACGGCTGGCCCGGGAGACCGGCAGCACCATGTTCATGGTGGTCCAGGCCGCCGTCGCCACCGCACTGTCCCGCTCCGGCGCGGGGGACGACATCCCGATCGGCGCCCCGATCGCGGGCCGCTCGGAGCAGTCCCTGGACGATCTGGTCGGCTTCTTCGTCAACACCCTGGTGCTGCGCACGGATCTGACCGGCGACCCGAGCTTCCGCGACCTGCTCTCCCGGGTCCGGGAGGCCGACCTGGCGGCGTGGGCCCACCAGGACCTGCCCTTCGACCGGCTGGTGGAGACCCTCAACCCCGAGCGCTCCACCGCCCGGCACCCCCTCTTCCAGGTGGTGCTCACCCTTCAGGAAGCGCTCACCCCCACCCTCGAACTCCCGGGAATCTCCGCCGAGTCGCGCTTCACGACGTTGGAGATCTCCAAGTTCGACCTGACCTTCTCCTGCCATGAACACCGCACGGCCGACGGCCGCCCGGGTGGACTGGACATCAGGGTCGAGTACGCCACCGACCTGTATGACGCCGGCACCGTCGAGGCCGTCACCGGCCGACTGGTCCGGCTGCTGGGCGACGCCGTCGAGCGCCCCGAAGTCCCCGTCGGCGAGCTGGAGTTCATCGGTTCGGACGAGCGTCACCAGCTGCTTGAGCGATGGAACGGCGCGGTCACCGGTTCCTCCGGTGCGGGCCTCGCGGAGTTGTTCGCCGCACAGGCCGCCCGTACCCCGGACGCGACAGCACTGGTCGACGGCGACCGGGAGTTGACCTACGCGGAGCTGGACGCGGAAGCCAACCGGCTGGCCCACCATCTCGTGGGCCTCGGTGTCCGGCCGGAGAGTGTCGTCGCCGTCCTGATGGAGCGGTCGGCGGACCTGCTCACCGGGCTCCTCGCAGTGGTCAAGGCCGGCGGGGTCTACGCCCCGCTCAACACCGCGGACCCCGACACCCGTCTGCTGCGGATCCTCACAGAGACCGCGGCGTCGGTCCTGCTCACCGACCAGGCGCTGGCCGATCACCCGATCGTGGCCCGGACCGCCGCCGAGACCGTCGTGCTCGATGGCAACGACGGCTTCGCCCACCTCCCGTCGACACCACCGGCGCCCCGCGCCCACCCCGACCAGTGGCTGTACGTGATGTTCACCTCGGGTTCGACGGGGGTGCCGAAGGGTGTCGCGGTCACGCATCGCAATGTGGCGGACCTCGCCGCCCAGACCATGTACGCGAACGGCAACCACACCCGGGTGCTCTTCCACTCACCGCACACCTTCGACGCCGCGACCCACGAGATCTGGGTGCCGTGGCTGAACGGGGGAGCGGTCGTGGTGGCGCCCCCGGGCTACCTCGACCCCGGGACCCTGGGCGGGCTGCTGACCGAGCGCGGGATCACCGCGCTGTGGCTGACGGCGGGTCTGTTCCGGGTGATGGCGGAGGAGGTTCCGGAGGCGTTCGCCGGGGTGCGTGAGGTGTGGGCCGGGGGTGATGTGGTTCCGCCGGAGGCGGTGCGCCGCGTCATGGACCGTTGCCCGGACGTCACTGTCGTGAACGGTTACGGTCCGACGGAGACGACGACCTTCGCCACCACCCACCGCATCCACCGCCCGCTGGACTACACGGGTGCGATCCCGATCGGCGAACCCCTGGACAACCACCGGCTGTACGTGTTGGACGAGGCTTTGCGGCTGGTTCCGCCGGGCACCCCCGGCGAGCTGTACATCGCCGGCGCCGGCCTCGCCCGTGGCTACCTGGGCCGGCCGGGCATGACGGCCGATCGTTTCGTGGCCGACCCGTACGGCCCGGCCGGTACACGGATGTACCGGACCGGCGACCTGGTCCGCTGGAATCCTGAGGGTTCCCTCGAATACCTCGGCCGCGCCGACCAGCAGGTCAAGCTCCGCGGCTTCCGCATCGAACTCGGCGAGATCGAGGGCGCGTTGACCGCCCACGGTCGCGTGGGGCAGGCGACCGTGGTGGTCCGGGAGGACCGGCCCGGCGACAAACGCCTCGTCGCCTATCTCGTCGCCGCCGACGGCGCCCGGATCGACGTGGCCGAGCTGCGCGGTCATGTCTCGGACGCCCTGCCCGAGTACATGGTCCCTTCCGCCTTCGTCGTCCTCGACGAGATCCCCCTCACCACCAACGGCAAGGTCGACCGACGCGCCCTGCCCGCACCCCAGGTCTCCCACGCCACCAACGGTCGCGCCCCGCGCACACCGCAGGAAGAGGTGCTCTGCGGCCTCTTCGCGGCCGTTCTCGGACTGCCGTCGGTCACCATCGACGACCACTTCTTCCACCGGGGCGGCCACTCGGTGCTGGGCACCCGCCTCATCAGCCGCATCCGGCGCGCGTTCGGGGTCCAGCTCGGGGTGAAGGACCTGTTCCGGAACCCGACGGTCCTTGCCCTCTCGGAGTGCGTCACCGCGGGCAGCGGCGAACTGCCCCGGCCGGCACTGATGCCCGAGGAGCGCCCGGAGATCATCCCGCTCTCGTCCGCGCAGCAGCGTCTGTGGTTCCTCGACCAGATGGAGGGCCCTTCCGCCACCTACAACATCCCGCTCGCCCTGCGACTCAAGGGCTCCCTCGACCACCGGGCCCTCCAGCTCGCCCTCACCGACCTCACCACACGCCACGAGGGCCTGCGCACCGTCTTCCCCACCCACGAGGGCACCCCCCACCAGCACATCCTTCCCCCGGCCAGCATCGACCTCCCCCTGATCGCCACCACCGAGGAGGAGCTCACCGCACGACTGGCGGACCTCTCCTCGGCCTCCTTCGATCTGTCCGTCCAGCCGCCGATCCGCACGCATCTGCTCTCGGTCGGCGAGCAGGAACACATCCTGCTGGTGGTCATCCACCACATCGCCTCCGACGGCTGGTCCAACGGACCGCTCTTCCGCGACCTGGTCACCGCCTACGAGGCCCGCACCGAGGGCTCCGCCCCCGCGTGGGAGCCGCTGCCGGTCCAGTACGCCGACTACTCCCTCTGGCAGCAACGGCTCCTGGGAAGCGACGAGGAACGTCAACTCGACTACTGGCGCGACACGTTGGCCGAACTTCCGGAGGAGGCCACGCTCCCGGCCGACCGGCCCAGGCCGGCCACCGCGTCCAACCGGGGCACCACACACACCGTGCACTGCTCGGCGGCCCTGCACGACTCGCTCACCTCGCTGGCCCAGGACACCGGCAGCACCCTGTTCATGGTGGCCCAGGCGGCGGTTTCGACCCTGCTGTCCCGCTCCGGCGCCGGCCACGACATTCCGCTCGGTTCACCCGTCGCAGGGCGCACCGACCCGGCCCTCGACGATCTCATCGGCTTCTTCGTCAACACGCTCGTCCTGCGTACCGACACCAGCGGCGATCCGAGCTTCCGTGAGCTGCTGACCCGGGTCCGGGAGACCGACCTCGCCGCCTGGAGCCACCAGGACCTGCCGTTCGACCG
>NZ_JBHVWT010000112.1:0-5777 GCF_042882135.1 Streptomyces sp. NPDC058240 | reverse complement strand
ACGACCGGGGATCAGGAAGGAACCGGCCGCACCACCAACCCTGCCAGCACCACCAAGCCGCTGTCAGCCCTCAACTACCAATGGGCAACAGGGTCGCCAGAGCCTTCAAAGCGCACCGCGTGGTACACGTGAACGTGCACCACGCGGGCCGAGCTTGCGGGAGTGTCATGGAGTGGCGTGGCTGTCTCGGCTGAGTTCCTTGAGGAACTGTCGTTGGCTGTCCAGGAATCCGTCCGCGAAGAGCGAGTGGGGGGAGAAGAGCGCGGTGAGCGTGATCTTGAGGTCCGACTGCTCAATGGACTGCTTGAGCAGTGAATGGGTCGCGTCCGGGTAACGCTTGACCGTCAATGCGCCACCTGTGTCCAGCACCTTGTGGTAGATGCGCTCCGTGTCGGCGGTGTCCACGTTGATGTCATGGCCTGCGAGGGTCAGCAGCACCGGTACGCCGCGCAGGGCGCGGAGGTCTTGCGTGGCGTCCGCGGTGTAGTTCTTGGAGATGAAGCCCCAGCGATCGGCGGTCATGCCGTCCGCGTCGCCGCCCATCGCCCTGACGTACTCCTCGAAGGTCGCGTGGCGCCCCAGCAGCCGGCGGGTGGTGTCGCTCCTGGCGACCTCCGCCTTGGTGCGGGCTGCTGATGCGCCGTCGGCGCGCAGTTCGGCGAGGAGGTTGTAGCGGCCCTGCTGGAGCCAGTTGATGGCGGGCGAGACGGCGATGACGAAGCTCACGGGCGTCTTGGCGGCGATCTTCGGCAGGACCCAGCCCGCCTGGCTGGCGCCCCAGAGCCCGATCCGGTCGCCGTCGATGTCCGGGCGGGCGCGGGCCCAGGCGATGGCGGCGGCTGCCTCGTTGGCCCGGTCGTCCATGGACTGGTCGAGCCAGTCGCCGGGTGCACCCGCGACGCCGGGCTTGTCCCAGGACAGGGAGGCGTACCCGGCCTTGGCGTTCGCCTCCCACATGGGCTTGTAACCGTCGTCGTGGGTAGCGTCGACAGGGCCGTCGCCGTGGACGTACACGACCAGGCCGTGGTGCTTGCGGCCGTCCCTGGGGATGGCCAGTACGCCGTTGAGGGTGTGGCCGCCGTGGCGGATCGCGACCCGCCGCTCGTCCATGTCGTAGGAGTTCTGCCACAGCACCACACCGACGAGGCCGGCAGCCACGACCAGGACCGTGACGAGTGACCACGCGACGATGCGGAGCCCGCGCTTTCGGGGCTGGGTCTTCGGGCACATGGGATGGCCACCTCTGTTTGGGTTTGAGTGGGCACTCAAACTATCATTATGAGAACGGACGTCGTGAGTCTGATAGATTTGAGTCTCGATTTCAGGGAGAAAGGGAGCACAGCATGGGACTGGACGCGACAGGTCCCGGGGCCGGACCGGTGACAGTGCGGCGGGGCGTTCCGGCCGGAGCCGAGCGGCGGGCGGCCGAGCTGTACTGGGACGCCTTCGGCCGCAAACTCGGTCCCGCCCTGAACCCGCCGGGCAAGGCGGTGCCCTTTATCGCCGCCCACCTGAACGCCGATCGCGCGGTCTGCGCACTCCTGGACGGGCAGCTCGTCGGCCTCGCCGGGTACCAGCACGGCGGGCGGGCCCTCACCGGGGGATCGGCTTGCGCCGTGCTGCGCGCGTACGGACACCTGCGAGGACTGCACCGACTCCTGCTCCTCGCCCTGTTCGAACGTCACCCGGCCCCCGGACAGCTCGTCATGGACGGCATCGCCGTGGATCCGGACATGCGCGGCCGGGGCGTCGGGAGCCTGCTCATCGAGGAAGTAGCCGCCGTCGCGGCGGAGCAGGACTGCTGGGAGATCAGACTGGACGTGATCGACACCAACCCGCGCGCCAGGGCCCTGTACGAGCGGCGCGGCTTCACGGCCGTACGGACCGAGCACACGCCCTACCTGCGCGGGCTGCTCGGATTCGGCGCGGTGACCACCATGCACCGCCCGGTCGGAACAAAAGGAGTGAGAGAACTGTGAGCGCCGAGACCGACCACGTCGAGGTCCCCACCCGCATGCTCGTCCACGCGCTGATCCGCGAGGACGGCACCGTCGACGCGGACGAGCTGTACACCGTCGCCAACACTCTGGGCATGAGCGACCAGCAGGTACGGCTGTGCATCAAACGCCTCGTGTCCGAAGGCCGATTCACCCACGAGGGCCGAGGCCGCAAGGCGGAGCTGCACGCGACCACGGACACCAAGCGTGCCCTCGCCCCCAACGCGGACTTCCTGCGGCACGCATTCCAACAGGACGCCGGGCTCGCACCCTGGGACGGTGTCTGGCACCTGGCCGCCTTCGCGGTGCCCGAATCGGCGCGCACCGCCCGGGACGCCCTGCGCGAGACGCTCGTCCACCTCGGTGGCGCCCCGCTCCAGGGCGGATTGTACGTCTGCGCCAACACGTGGGAACCGTACGTCGAAGAAGCGGCCCACCGCCTCGGCACCCACGGCGCGCTCACCCTCCTCACCACGACGGACCTGCGCAGGGGCGACACCCAAGAGCCTGCCGAACTCGCCCGACGTCTATGGCCCCTGGAGGAGATCGCCGACCGCTACTACCACCTCAGCCGCATCGCCCAGCCCCGCCTCGCCCGGCTCACCGGCCCTGCCGAACTCTCCTCATCCGCACTCCTCACCATCGCTGTCGAGCTGGCCGCCGAACTCACCCGCGCCATAGAGCCCGACCCGCTGCTGCCGCCTCAGCTCCTGCCCCAGCCCTGGCCCGGCACCCAGGCCCGGAAGCTCATCGCCCAGTGCTGGGCGGCCCTGCACGAACGCGACCAGGGCGAAGCCCGCCCGACTCTCTTCCGCCTCTACGCCGACATCACCCGAGAAACAGCAGACCGGGGCGCGAAACGGGCGAGAAGCTCAAGATCACCCCGCTCCCCGCGATGAATGCGCCCTTCGTCGAGAAGGTGGAACACAACCTGCGCCAGGCAGTGCTCCGCTCTGCCCGGGTACCCGGTGAGACCAGTGCCAAGTGCCCCGACGGTGTGGACGAGAAGGCCGGCGCGGTCAGCCAGTGCGTCGCCACGTACGAGGGGGCCGAGATTCCTTACGAGGTGAAGATCAGCGATTCGGCCAAGAAGGGCAGCTCACTCATTTTCTTCGACACCACTGAAGTTCCCCCCGATGTCAGGACAGCTTGATACTGGGACGTATGGGTCCCGGAGGAAGCAGTCCAGGTAGACCAGTCTGCGGCCAGACAGAGCCGTTCGGTCAGCAAGCCGAGAGCTTGGGCGACGAGTCCGGCCGCGGCAGCGCCAGCCAGTATCGCGGCCAGCAGCACCACTTGGCCGCCGACGGTGCTCGCGGCGGGGTGTCTGGCCCAGGCGGTGATCTGGTGGGTGAGGCGAGCCAGGTCGAAGGGGTGGAGGTGGCCCAGGGTGTGGCCGGTGGCGGCGACGGCGAGATAGAGGGCGCCGGGCAGGACAAGCAAGGACAGCCACCGCTCGGCGAGTTTGGTGCCCAGTTGGGACAGCAGGACGCCCACCGGTTACAGCCGTTCCCGGCGCAGCACGGTGCTGCTGATCGCGCACTGCGGCACCGGGGCGGTGGCCTGGGGCCACCAGTAGCGCGCGCACCGGCCTGCCGGACACAGATACACAAACTCGGCGCGGGTATTGCTGATCCCGGTATTGCTGATCCCGGCCGGCTGCAGCCCACGGGTGGAACCGGTGTGGTCGGTGTAGCCGTCCAGCCCCAGGGGGTCGCCGCTGGCCTGCAGGACCGCATGCAGCACGGAGAGCGTGCCCGCTACGTCCCCGCCGTTCCGTGCGGCGGCCAGCACCCGCTCCACCGGGCCTCCGTCGCCGCCCGGCCCTTCCCGCAGGTCCGCGCGGATCTCCTCCAGATGCGCGCACACCGCGGCCAGCCTCTGCACCCCGTCCGGCGCTGCCGCCTCGCCCCCGTCGGCCATGGGGTTTCCTCCCTGCCTGTTCTCGTCACTGGCCTGTCCCCGGCCAACTACGCTGGTGTGGCGTAGCGTTGGCCGGCACCACGAGGGTACGCGGGGATTCCTCCCGTGACTCCAGGGTGGGTATGCGACAGGGCGCATGGTTGACATCGGGGGGCAGGGGTGCTTGAGGAATGGCTGGCTGCGGTGTGGACCCGGCTGGGGCGGATCGCCGACACCGGCGATCTTTCCCCGGCACTGGAACCTCAGGCTCTCGCTGAGGCCCGACAGCTCACCGAACTCCTCCGCACCAACACCAGCGATCTAAGCGACGTAACAGCCTGGTACGCACTCGGCTGGCTCCATTTCCACCGGTACACGGCGCTCCCGGACAGCCAAGGCGGTGCAGACCTGGACGCCGCGGTGGAAGCGTTCACCCCCTGCTTCCTCACCGGCGCCAGCGGCCTGCCCGAGCCCCTCCTTCCACGGCTCGCCGACACCGCGGCACCGCACGCCGACGGCCTGCTCCAGCAGGCACTTGACTCCGCCGACCCGGACCTGCTCTCCAACGCCGTTGGCCTGTGGCAGCGCATCGCGCACGCCGCGCACGCCGACCACCCCGACCGAGCGGCGTATCTGAACTATTTCGGGAACGCACTGCACTCCCGGTTCAACCGGACCGGCGACCTGTCGGACCTGGAGCAGACCATCACCGCCCGACAGGAAGCCGTAGACACCACGCCCGCTGACCACCCCAACCGAGCCCTGTACCTCCAGAACCTCGGGGGCGCGCTGGGTGCCCGGTTCAGACGGGCCGGGGATCTGTCGGACCTGGACCAGGCCATCGACCTTCTCCAGGCCGCGATCCGGGCCACGTCCGCCGACTACCCCGAGCGAGCGGGGCGCCTGTTCCATCTCGGGAACGATCTGAGCTCCCGGTTCGAGCGGACGGGGGATCTGTCGGACCTGGACCAGGCCGTCGACCGTCTCCGGGCCGCGGTCCGAGCCGCGCCCGCCGACAATCCTGACCGAGCGGCGTACCTGAACAACCTCGGGAACGTGCTGCTAGCCGTGTTCACGCGGACGGGGGATTTGTCGGACCTTGATCAGGCCGTCACCGCCGGACAGGAAGCCGTACACGCCACACCCACCACCCACCCCGACCGGGCAGGACGGCTGTCCAACCTGGGGGGCGCGCTGCAGACCCGGCTCGGGCGGACGGGGGATTTGTCGGACCTGGACCGGGCCGTCACCGCCGGACAGGAAGCCGTACACGCCGCGCCCGCCAACCACCCAGGCCGGGCTGTGTTCCTGAACAACCTGGGGCTTGCGCTTCGGGTCCGGTTCGGGCGGACGGGGGATCTGTTGGACCTTGATCAGGCCGTCACCGCCGGACAGGAAGCCGTACACGCCGCGCCCTCCAACCCCGACCGGGCAGGGTACCTGTCCAACCTGGGGAGCGCGCTGCAGGCTCGGTTCGAGCGGACGGGGGATCTGTCGGACTTGGATCAGGCCGTTGACTGCCTCCGGGCCGCGGTCCAGGCCGCGCCCGCCGACCACCCCGACCGAGGAGGGTGCCTGTCCGGCCTAGGGTTTGCGCTTCGGGTCCGGTTCGGGCGGACGGGGGATCTGGCTGATCTGGACCGGGCCGTCACCGCCGGCCAGGAAGCCGTACACAGCACGCCCGCCGACCACCCCGGCCAAGCGGGGCTCCTAGCCAACCTGGGGGCCGCGCTGCTAGTGTGATGCGCCAGAAAAGGCGGTCTTAAGTCTGCTGCTGGTTTTCGGTGCTGGATGGGCTGATTTTGGTGAGGTAGTCGGCGAGGGATTTGAGGATCTCGTCGGCTGTCTTGGTCCAGGTGAACGGCTTCGGGTTCTCGT
>NZ_JBHVWT010000111.1:0-5922 GCF_042882135.1 Streptomyces sp. NPDC058240 | reverse complement strand
GCGCGGACGTCTTCCGCTTTATCGAGGTCGAGTACAACCGAACCCGTCTGCGCAAGCATCCAATCTACGGCTACGTCACCCCGATCGAGACCAGGGCCCTGGCGGCCCAAGATCTCACCCACGCAGCGTAAACATTCGCTGTCCGTGATCGTGGGGGAACTTCAAGGAGCGGTGCTGCCAGGGCTTGAGCGCGTCCTCGGCCAGCCAGCGGCGCACGGTGGACGCCGACACGAACGCGGCGATGCCCCGCTGGATGGCTTCATAGGCCAGTTCCGGGCATGACCAGCGCGACAGCGGCACTCCGCTCTCGGCGGGCAGCCAGCAGGCCAGTGCCTTGGCCTCGGCAACCTGCAGCGACGTGAACACCGGTGGGCGGCCGCAGCGTTGACGGTCTTTGAGCCCCGGCAAGCCCTGTTCGGCGAACCGGCCACGCCAGCGGCGCACGGTGTCCAGGTGCAGCCCCGTCTCCTGGGCGATACGCACGTTGGAGCGTCCGCGCGCGGCGTGCAGCACCACCTGTGCACGCACCCGCAGCCGGTGCTCGGTCTTGTGGCCGTAGGCCATCGCCTTCAGTCGCGCGCGTTCGGCGGCACTCGGGGCTATCGGGCAGGCAGTGCGGAGGGGCATGGCGGGAGAGCCGATCGGCCGAAGTGGATCACTGGCAAGCCGCAGTTTCCCCGCCCGCGTTGGCAGTGGAGCCCAGGAATCGCGGCGGTCACCGGGCGTCCGAGCTTGGACTGACCAGTTCACTCCGTCACGGGCAGACATTCGGCGAGCAGGTCGACGACGTCGCGCCAGGCTCGCTGTGCGTGCCGTGGGTGGTAGCCGACGCCGGGGCGCACGGTGTGGTCGACCGACGGGTGGTGAAAGGCGTGAAGGGCGCCGCCGTAGACCGCCAGGCGCCAGTCGACGCCCGCGGCCTGCATCTCAGCGGTGAACGCCTCCCGCTGCGCGGGGGGCATGATCGGGTCTTCCGACCCGACCCCGGCCCACACCGGGCAGCGAATGCGCGCCGCCTCGCCCGGTCGGCCCGTGATGAGCCCGTTGACTGTCGCGATCGCGCGCAGGTTGACGCCGTCGCGCCCGAGTTCCAGCCCGACGGCGCCTCCGGTGCCGTAGCCGACGGCGGCTATCCGATCGAGGTCGGTTCGCGGTTCGGTGCGCAACACGTCGAGCGCCGCGTGGCCGATGCCCCGCATCCGGTCGGGGTCGGCGAGCAGCGGCATGCAACGAGCCATCATCTCCTCGGGGTCTTCCAAGTAGCGTCCGCCGTGGAGGTCGAAGGCCAGCGCCACATATCCCAGCTCGGCGAGAGCATCGGCCCGTCGGCGCTCGACGTCGCTGAGCCCCGTGCCCTCTGGTCCGAGCAGCACCGAGGGTCGGCGGTCGATACCGGCCGGGAGCGCGAGGTGCCCGATCATCGTCAGACCGTCGGCCGGGTACTGGACCGTGCGCGTGGTAATCGTCGTCATGAGACTGGACCGTAGTGATCGTCGAGTCCGATCGGGCCGGGGTTCGCCGCTGGCAGAACAGCGCGGGTGTCCCTCTGAAATGCGGCGGTGGCTCACAAGATCCGTCACAACTCCCGTTCCCACGGCAACACCTGCCCCGGCACCACGCACGACACAGGTTCCAGAGTCAACCCCCGAAGGATTTACAGAGCCGACCACTTAGCCTCGGCGACCTGCACGGGAGTGAAACGGGCGGGGCGCCCTGAGCGCTTGCGGTCGGCCAGGGCCGGCAGCCCGCCGGCGGCGAACCGGCCCCGCCAAGCGCGAACCGTGTCCAGGTGCAGACCCGTCTCGCGGGCGATGCGCGCGTTGGAGCGTCCCCGCGCCGCATGCAGGACGACCTGCGCGCGGACCCGCAGCCGGTACTCGGTCTTGTGACCGTGGGCCATCTTCTTCAGCCGCTCGCGCTCGGCGGCAGTCAGCAGCACGGGGCGGGCGCAGGATATGCGCATGGCAGGAGGAACGGCCGATCTCGCGAAGTGGATCACTGACAGTTGTGCAGCCTGCCGCGCCGCTGTGGCGTCGCCGGCTCGCCCAACGATGCCCTGGACTGCGCCTGCGGCCTGCACTATGACGGACCGGCCCTGCGGGCCGAGTCATTGGCGCTGAGATTGATCTTGATGCCGGTCCGACTGCTGGCCTTCTCTGGGCTGCCCCGGGCTAGCGCCGGCACACGTAGACAAGTAGACAGCCTCAAGTTCGGACAGTCTGGACAGTTGGACCTCCGTGCTCTCTCAGCGGGCGTGAAGGACCCGAAAGCGATCGGGTTCCGCCGGATCTCGATCAACGACTTGGATTGGCGTCCTAGCCCATTGCCAAACGCTGATGCCTGGCGTGCGGGAGAACTGGATCTGCCCGCGGGTGCCTTCGACTGCAACGCGCGGCCAGGATTTGGCAATGCGCGCCCGGTCCGCGCCATGAGAACGCAGCACATCGGCGAGGACGGCGACCGTGTCGTAGCCCTCGAAGGCGACGAAGGAAGGCGCTTCGGCCAGCCGCTCGCGGAGGGCCGTCTCGACTCGTGCACCGAGTGGGCTGAGGCGCTCGGGCAGGTAGCGCAAGAACGGGATCGCGGCGCTGTCGTCGCCCAGCAACGTCGCCCATTCGGCGAACTCCGGTTGCCCGGCCGGAGCACCAATCATGATCTCGGCGAGGCGCTGGTCGCGGCGGACCGACTTGACGATCGGCACGGCCGGCTCCGGGTGGCCGACCAGAAGAAGGAGGGCTGTCGCGCGATTGTCGACCAGTTCGTCGCACACGGCCGCGGGGGTGAGCGCGCTCATATCGAGTTCGATGACGGTGCCGCCGCGTGGAGCGAGGTAGTCCCGCAGAATGCGGGTCCCAGATGCCCAGTAGACACTCGGCTGGGCTGCTACGGCGATTCGGCTGTGGCCCGCGCTGAGGAGGAAGTCTGCGTAGATCTGCCAGCCGCGGGACTGCGGCGGGGCGAGGCGCGCGACCCATTCCGTTGGCTGTTCGGTGAGCGCGTCGAGAACCGCTGACGAGCAGAGGAACGGCAGGCCGAGGGCGTCGGCCCTGGCGGCAGCGGCGCGGGCGACGACGCTGTGATACTCTCCTGCCAAGGCAGCCACGCCCAGGCGATCCAATTCGTCTACGGCTGCCGCGGCCTCCTGTGGATCAGCTGCGGTGTCTCGGACCACCAGCTCGAGTGGTCTTCCGACGATCCCGCCGGCGTCATTGACTTCGCGAACGGCCAGCTCGAGTCCAGCGAGCAAGTGTTGGCCTGCCTCGACCCAGCCAGGCCGGGTGAGCGGAACGAGAGCGCCGATCTGCACTGATGATCCGTCAGTCCCCTCCGTTTCAGATGCCGATGGTGGCGTATTCATGCGTTGGCGTCTCCCTCGTGACAATTCGGTCGCAGGTTGCCCAGATCGCCGAGCGGCAAGACCCGGTGGTACGTGTCCATCTCATCTCGCCGTAGCGGGCGCACCTGCGTGATCACGCCGGACATTACATCCACCGCCATCGCCAACAGGCAACTGATTATTTAGAAGCTGCGCAGATTGGCGTGGCTGGGAAGGGCGGGGTGGGCTCCAGGTACAGCCCCGCCGTGTTCGGGATCGCGACGCTCTGTCACCGTCACGCGTAGTTTCCCGAGGCTGGCGTCGTGGATGAGAGTTGCACCGTAGGGGCCTGGCCAGCCTGTGTGTGCTGGATGGCGGGCTGCGGCTACGTGCTCCACTACGCAGATTCGCTGCTGCGGGGACTCGTGGACGTCACCTGTCGGTGCGTGCGGTTATCGTGCCGGTCATGCCTGATGATCTGAGTGTTGACGGCCTGGGGGCTGAGCCCAGCGTGGCGGATGAGCCGGCTGGCGGTGCCATGAATGCGGTGGCCCGTTGGAGGGAGTTCGAGCGGCTACTTGTCGGCAGAGGGCTCGGGTGGGGGTTGTGTTACACGCCAGCACAGCTTCGCTACGTACGTAGCGTGGAGCACCCGCAGGGGGCGGACCTGGAGCACCTGTTGCCTGCCGACTACCGCGCCTTCGTGGCGGAGGTCGGCTATCCCGTGCTCAACTACGGCGGCGATATTGAAGGGTTCGCGTTTCTTCCCCCTGAGGCCATGGCCGCACTGTCGGTCAATCAATGCGGTCCCGAACAGTCGGTCGATCAATGGGATCCCGACTTCGCTTTCCCCCGTCCTGTCAAGGACCAGCCAACCCGGTGTCTGCACGCGCTCTTCGCCAGCTGGGACTTGCCCGATTACGCGGGCTACTCGTTCGGTCCGGCCGGGGACGAGGAAAAGATCGCCGTGTGGATCGGCTCGGACGGTGCGCCCGAGGACGTGGCGGGTACGTTCACCGAATGGCTCAACGCGGAGATGGATCTGCACGAGCAGCACATCGCCGAGTTCGACGATGCGAAGGTGGCCGAACTGCGAATGGCTTACGACAAGGCTGTTGACGAGCCGCGCATGGCCGGCGTTGACCCGGATGATTCTTACGGCCTGCTCGGATACTCGCTGGGCGGCTCCTACGACCAGGCCGCGTACACCGCCGAGGACCTTGACCTGTTCTGGGTGGGCCCTGGCGTATGCGGCGGTGATCACGGCGTGTACGGGCTGATAGACGGGTCGGGCACCTGGCGGATCCCGTACGGCACCAGGTTCAGGGCCGTTCGGCCATTCCGCGATGGCGTCGCCGAGGTCATAGTGGCCTCGAAGGGCACCAGCGATACCGGCCCGTGGACCAGGATTCGGCCGGATGGATCGATCGTGCGCGGATAGGCGTGGGTTCATGAGCGGCGGTGCGGGCGTTCGTCCCAGCGGTGGGTTGTCCATGCCTGGCGGATCAGGCTGCGTACGGTGATGATGGTGTCGGCGAGATCGAAGAACGCGTTGATCACGGTGGTCCGGCGCTCGTAGCAGCGGGCGAGGCGCTGGAAGGCGTTCTGCCAGGCGTGGGTACGTTCCACGTGCCACCTCTGACCTGCCTGGATCGGCGCCTTCTCGCCTTTGTGAGCGATTCGGCCGTGCAGGCCGCGTTCGGCGAGCAGGGCGCGGGTCTTGTCGGAGTCGTAGCCGGCGTCCAGGTGCACGGTGATGTCGTCGGGCAGGGGTCCGAGGTCGTCCAGCAGGTCCAGGGTCGGGGCGAGCAGCGGGGAGTCGTGGCGATTGGCTCCGGTCAGGACGCGGCCCAGTGGAATGCCGTAACCATCCGTCATGCCGGAACGTTTCAGGCCTTGTTTGCCGCGGTCGACCGGCGAACGCCCGGCTGCTTCGCCGCCGCCGGGAGCCTTGGCGATGGCGCCGTCGACGGCGATCCGGTCCAGGACGAGGCCGACGATCCGGTCGTAGGACTCCAGCGCGATCCGCTGGAACTCGGCGAAGACGCCCAGTCGTATCCACTCGTCGCGGCGGCTGCGGATCGTGGTGGCCGAACACGTCATATCCGCTATCGCCTGGTAAGAGCAGCCGAACCGCAGGAGCTGCAGCATCTTGTCGAAGACGATCCGGTCACTGATGCGCCGACGGTGGCAGCCGAGCGGATGGTCCGGGTGATACTCCGGCCGCACAGGCAACAGGGCCGCGAACTGATCCCAGAGCGGTTCAGTGAGCCACGACGGCAGAACGGGCACAGGTCTCCTCAGTAATCACAGAGCGTTGCAACTCCATGATCACTGGGCCTGTGCCCGTTCCTACTGCCGGTGTCCCCAACCGCGCCTATCCGCGTGACCACTTATTCAGGTGCCCGGACTGCACCTGCGGCCTCTACCTCGCCGGACCGAACCTGCGATCCGCACTCCGCACACGGCCTGACCTCGCGTCAACCCCCGAAGGACTTCCAGAGCGGACCACTTAGCTTGCGATTTTAGGACGTGAAGATCGTTTAGGTTTGGGTTCTGCTGTTCGCCGGACATGGGAACGGCCTTCGGGTGACGCTGGGTTCTCG
>NZ_JBHVWT010000110.1:0-5938 GCF_042882135.1 Streptomyces sp. NPDC058240 | reverse complement strand
CCGCCGAGCACGAAGCCGCCCACTACGCGGCCCAACCCCCAGCATCACTCCAGAAAACCAGCTAACTCACTCTCCACGAAACCCGGGGCTTGACAAACAGCGCTTCACAACGGGGCCTGAGCTGGGCGATCAACCGTCACTGTCACGGGCAGCCAGTCGTCAGTCTTCGATGGCACACGCTCAAGGTCCAACGGCAAAGGACATCGGCCGCCACTGCCTCGATCCTCACATGTTGGTGTGTGCACTCGCACCGCAATTCGAAGGCCTCCCACTGAGCATCGCCCAATGCGGGTGCGTCGCCGGGGCGATACTCAATTCCAGCAGGCACTGCCGGTGGGTCGCGACCTGTGCGGCCTGCTCCTCGGTGCAGTCGGGGCTGTCCGGTTTCCCGCCCCGGTGGGCGCTGTGGAACTGCGTCTCGCCCTCCCAGCCGGGCATCGAGTGACGCGGCGGAATATCTCATCTCAAATGTGGTCCGGTACCCGCTCCACTTGGCGGATGAGCCTTGAGTTGGCAGGTCCGAGTCTGGGAGTTGGCAGGCTTGGGCTCATACTCACGCGCGGCGAAGCCCGTCTTTCTGCGCTGCACCCTCCCGGGGGCGGAGCCCCACGGCCGCCCTCGGTCGGGGAGAACGCTCTGCGCCGACGTCTTGCAGTACCCCGCCGGCGGAGAGAGGAATCAACAATGAGTCGCATGCTGTTCGTGCTCCGCTACCGGAACGATGAACCGGAGCCCCTCGAAATGGAGCTCGTACAGGAACTCCTGGCGCCGTACATTGCCGCCGCCGACGAGGACCTCACAAACGGCGTACTGATCCGCACCACCGACGGCTACGAGGTCGACGTGAACATCAGCGGGTCTGTATCGCCGTCAACCGCTTCCCGCCCGGCCAGTTCTTCGACGTCCTGGCCGAGCCGGTGGACCGGCTCAGGGCGAGTGTGACCCCGACGGACCGGCCGGTGATTCTCCGCGAGGAGAGGGACCGGTCGCATCTTCCTGCGGGAGCGGATGCTGGCGTCGTTGCTATAACCAGCCCCCGGCCCTTGAGCAGTACCTCAGCGGTTCCTGACGGAAGTCACGACGAGGAGGGGACCGTTCCCGGCTCGATGTCCGCGAGACCGAACCCGGCCTGTTCGCCGAGGCCAGCATAGGCGAATACGGCCTCCGGTGTGCGCAGCCGAGCCGGTCAGGGACGGCGAGGCCGCGGGCCGCAGGTGCACCAGCGTGACCAGGAACCGGTCCAAAAAGACCAGGCGTTGTTTGGGCCCCGACACCAACAGCCCACCTGCGGTCCCCGCCCCGCCGCTCACGCAAGGCCGACTCGTGGGGCGGCCTGCCACTTGGGGGGCGAGTTCTTCGAGCTACTCGCCGAATGCGCGCGGAAGACCCCGGACAGGGCAGGGGGAGACAGGCCGCACGGACCCAGGCTTGCATCACAACTTGCCCAATCCGTGCGGGCCTTCGCCTGTAACGGCTATGACACTGCCATGATCGTCATCATGGGGATACACATCGCACCGGCCCAGGTGGACGATTTCCACCAGGTCCTGACTGACCACTCCCGTTACTGGGGCGAACGCGACCTTCGGTCGCTGCACCTTCTTGCACTGGTGCAGGAGTTCGGTTCGACCTGCCTGGTTGCCCGAGCCGAGGACGGCATCCGTGGGTACATCTTCGGGTTCGTCACCCCAGAGGGCACCGGGTACGTGCATCTGATCGCTACGCGGGACGACGCCCGCGGCACCGGTCTCGGGCGTCGCCTGTACGCGGCGTTCGCCGAGGCGGCGGTACGTCATGGTGCACGGCAGTTGAAGGCGATCACATCAATCGAGAACACTGGCTCGATCGCCTTCCACCGCAGCCTCGACTTCGACACGGAGATCGTCGACGACTACAACGGCCCCGGCAGGGCCATGGCCGTCTTCCGCCGAGATCTGCCGTTCAACGTCTCGCGTTCCTGACCAACCAGCCGTCACTCGTCATTGCTCCCCAGGTCGCAAGACCCGGACGGCGAGAAAGCCGATGGAAGTGGCACAGGAGCGGTTGGAGAAGATACGTGCCCGCCACAGTGCCGATCTCAAGCTCCCACGGGCACGAGAGCTTCCACGGGCACGAGCGGCTCTCGACGACGCCCAAAAAAGGTTGGCGGGACGTGACCGGACGCCGCCCGCTCCAGCAGGCTGCCCTGCGATTGGCTCGATGCACCTGCTCGGCTGGGTCGACGAAGCTGATACGCCGCCGCCCGGGGCCTCTGAACGGTGTGCTGCCCTCCGGCGACGGGTTATTCGTCCGTGGAAGAGCGCCCGCTCCGCTTGTTCCACGGGATGTGTGTGGCGAGTACGTCACCCACCGTGCCGACCACGTTGAACGCGAGCCAGCCCACGCCCTTCAGGACTCGCACGACCGCAGAAGCGGCAGCCTCTTCCATGTTCTGATTCCCTCGTGCCCGCCTCGTGGCTTACTTCGATCTTGGAGACGCGCTCTGTCGCCACTCGGTTGCCCGGGGAGAAAGTTCACGGGTCGCCCTGCAGTTGATCTTGGCTGCGGCTGGGGTCATGGCGAAGGCCACGCAAGTACGCGAAGGCGCCGACGTGCGAGCCTCGCGGCAGGCGTTCCTCCTCTCCCGGCAGCTGGCCGAGCTTTCGATGAACGCCCATCGGACCGATGCAGAAGAAGGCCAACCATCGACGCAGCACCCTCCCTGCCCGTGGCGTGCTGCGCCGACCCGGTCCTACTCCGCGGGCACGTCAACCCTCTCTTCACCTACACGCACAGGCGCCTCACCCGCGTCGCTCAGCCAGCCCGAGCGTTACGTTTAACGTTTAGCATTTAACGTTTCGGGCTGAACGGCGTCTCAGTCTCCCGGCGCTCCGGGTCGCCGGGCCGCGAGCCACTGGATCAGTTGGTCTTGCCGACAGTGCTGCGGGCCGCGAGGCGGAAGTCCTTGACTGCTTGGTAGAGGGTTCGCTCTCGTTCGGCGGCAAGGGCGGTGTCTTCGGCCTTGTGGGTGGTGTTCCCCACGTGGGCGTTCTCGGCCATCCGGCGCATGACGTGTGAGAGATCGCTGGAAGCGTTGGTAACGCGTTCCGCGACTTCCGCGAGGGATGTCGGCCCTTCGAGGATGACGACTTCGCAGGCGCGGTGGACCTCGCGGGCCAGGGTGATGAAGCGGCCTATCTTCTCGTCGATGTCAGGCAGGTCGGGTTGGTCTGAACGCAGCGCGTCGAGGACAGCGTCCATGGCGATGTCGCGGTCATGGAGGGCGCTGAGGTATCGGGCGTATGCGTCGCGGCGATGCTGGCGGCTCCATTGGGCATGCTGGGACCGTGCCTGAGCACGGCCGTTGACGATCGCAGCCCCGAGGGTGGTGGCGGAACCAACGGCGGCGCCCAGTAGCGCGGCGAGTCCTGAGTCCATGGGTGCCAGTCTGCCGATCATGTTGCTCATCCAGTTCGCCGGGGCTTCGTTCCCTTGGATTTCTGAACCTTCGCCGAACGCGGGAGGCAGGACTGCCAGCAACGGTCCACATCGGCGGTGGTCACATCCGTGCTCGACCACCAGGACGGGACAGGCTTGTTGATGTCGACACCGGGCATCCTCTCCACGGCCAGGCGGACGACGGCGCCTTCGATGATGGGCGGGTGCCGGTGATGGTCACCGCCTGCTCAGGGCCCAGGTGGCGGCATCGCCGAAGACGAACCAGCCACCGCGCTTCGGGGGCCGACCGCCCTTCGGATCGTAGACACGCGGTGGTGTCGGTCGTCGCATGACTCGGTCCGCACACAGACGGCTCAGGATCTGTACCGGGAGGCCGGCGAGGAAGTGGGCGATGCGGGGCCTTCGGCGATCAGCCGTCCGGCACTGCGATCCATGACGTGCGACCTGTCTCCAGGTAGGCCACGGCCGAATTCCGCCCGTCCGGCGTGCATCGGCGCGCTCGGCGAGGGCTCGGTCACCCCACCAGAGCCCACCGCGCTCCCGCGCCCCCGGTCACCCGTCCCCGCTCCCCGGCTGCCCGCCCGGCGGTGCTGGAAACAGGACGGCAGGCAGGCGTGGTGAACTACGCTGTGACGGCCGTCACAGTAGCCGCGCACCGTGCGGACCTGCGTGCGCCCGGTGCCACCGCGCGGGACCGTGGCCGAGGTGGCGGCGGAGCCGGTCGGGGCCGCTTCCACGTCACGGCCGCCGGCCCGTTCGCTGTGACGGGCGCGGTCACGCCGTGGAGGCCGTGATCGGGCGACATGGGGACAGCCGGAGCGAGCACCTGGAGGGACGATCGTGGGCATGAATGAACAGGGGGACATGGAACGGTTGCACTGCCTGGTCACCGGAGCGTCCGGGTACATCGGCGGGCGTCTCGTACCGGAACTGCTGCGAGCGGGCCACCGGGTGCGCTGTCTGGCCCGCTCCCCCCACAAACTCCGTGACCACCCCTGGGCGGGTGACGCCGAGACGGTACAGGGCGACGTGACGGACGCGGGCTCGGTCGCCGCGGCCATGCGCGGGATCGATGTCGCGTACTACCTGGTGCACGCCCTCGGTACCGGCTCCGCATTCGAGGACACCGACCGCCGTGCGGCCCGTGTCTTCGCCGAACAGGCGCACTCCGCCGGCGTGCGACGGATCGTCTACCTGGGCGGACTCACGCCACCGAATGTGCCCGAAAGGTCGCTCTCCCCGCATCTGCGCTCCCGAGCCGAGGTCGGGCGAATCTTCCTCGACGCGCCGGTGCCCGCCACCGTGCTGCGAGCAGCGGTCGTCATCGGCTCGGGGTCGGCCTCCTTCGAGATGCTGCGCTATCTGACCGAGCGGCTGCCGGTCATGGTCACCCCCAGCTGGGTGCACACCCGGACCCAGCCCATCGGGGTACGCGATGTCCTGCGCTATCTCGTCGGCTCGGCCACCATGCCGGACGACGTCGACCGGGCGTTCGACATCGGCGGGCCCGATGTCCTCACGTACCGGGAGATGATGTGCCGTTACGCCGCCGTCGCCGGACTGCGCCGGCGGCTCATCGTGCCGGTTCCGGTGCTCACGCCGAGGCTGTCCAGCCACTGGGTCGGCCTCGTCACCCCGGTACCCGCCTCCTTGGCCCGCCCGTTGACGGAGTCACTGCGTCACGAGGTCGTCTGCCAGGAGCACGACATCGCCCGGTACGTGCCCGACCCTCCGGGCCTGCCGCTGCCGTTCGACGAGGCGTTGGCCCTGGCACTGCGGCGGGTGCGTGAGGCCCAGGTCGCCACCCGCTGGTCGTCCGCCGCCGTACCGGGGATGCCCAGCGATCCGCTTCCCACGGACCCGGACTGGGCCGGAGGCAGCCTCTACCAGGACGAACGGCAACTGCCGGTCGACGCGTCCCGAAAGGCCCTGTGGAAGGTGATCGAGGGGATCGGCGGCGACAACGGCTGGTACTCCTTTCCGCTTGCCTGGGCGGTCAGGGGATGGCTGGACCGGTTCGTCGGCGGCGTCGGGCTCCGCCGCGGACGGCGCGACGCCGAGCACCTGCGGGTCGGGGACTCACTGGACTTCTGGCGGGTCGAGGAGATCGAGCCCGGACGGCTGCTGCGGCTGCGCGCGGAGATGCGGCTGCCGGGCCTGGCATGGCTGGAAATGTACGCTGAGACGGACTCCGAGGGCCGTACCCGCTACCGGCAACGAGCGCTGTTCCACCCCCGCGGTCTGCTGGGCCACGCCTACTGGTGGTCCGTCTCCCCTTTCCATGCCGTGGTCTTCGGCGGCATGGCCCGTAACATCACCCAAGCCGCCGCCAAGGGCATGAGCGCGCACGGAACCTCGTCGCACGGCGACCACGCCCGGAGCTCCCGGCGACGAGTCGGCCGCTAGGCCCTGTCGTCAAACTGCCGTCGTCGCCCGGAGGGCGGCCGCGCGGCGTCTGGTGCGTGCGATCGCAACGCGCCGGAATGGTCTCGTAGCGGAG
>NZ_JBHVWT010000109.1:0-6433 GCF_042882135.1 Streptomyces sp. NPDC058240 | reverse complement strand
CGACACAACCAGACAGTCTCATGCCCCACGGAGAACATCGAGCCCGGACCGAAGCCTCCTGCACGCTTGACGAAGAACATAGAGGCACCCCCCAGGACACCGCACGCACCACCGCTGTCCGCACACTGCTCGACACCATCGACTGGCCATGCACCGTCACACGCCGCTACTCCCCCCACAACCAGGGCTGCCGGGACGGCGTCGTCAACGCCGTCGACTGGTTCTTCACCCACACCCCCGCCGGCATCATCCTCGAAGACGACTGCCTGCCCCACCCCAGCTTCTTCCCCTACGCCGAAGAACTCCTCACCCTCTACGCCGACGACCCCTCCGTCATGCACATCAGCGCCACCAACCCACTGCCCTACCCCGGCCCGCCCTCCTACCACTTCTCCCAGTACAACCGCGTCTGGGGCTGGGCCACCTGGGCCCGGGCCTGGCAGCACAACGACCCCGCCATCCGCGGCTGGCCCAGGTGGAAAGCCGAGCGCGCACACCACCGCCACTTCCCCGACCCCGCCGAACGCCGCTTCTGGGAAGACCGCTGGGACAGCATCCACCAGGGCGAACACCGGGAGAACTGGAACCACCAGTGGGCCCTGGCCTGCCTCATGCACAGCGGAAAGGCGATCGTCCCCGCCGCCAACCTCGTCTCCAACCTCGGCTTCCGGCCCGATGCCACCCACACCACCAACACCGACGACAGCGAAGCCGACCTGCCCACGACCACCCTGCCCACCCCACTGACCCATCCCCCGACCTCCGACATCGACACCCCCCAGGACCGCCCGTACCGCCATCGCGTCCTGCTCCCCCAGCACACCCAACGCCCCGAGCGCACGGGGCACATGAACCAGCCGTAATAGCCGACTCCAACACAATCGACCCTCTGTACGACGGTCGCGCCGGGCGGCCACCAGAAGCGGTGCATTCCCACGCCAAACCGACCGGCCCCAGGCCGGCCCGCGCTACGCTCGTGCCCACCCCGACCACCAAGGAGCCCGTGCCCCGTGCCGTCGTTCTCCCGCCTCCCCCACGCCACGCAGCTCGACCTGCTCGAACAACGCACCCGAGCCGCGCTGAGCAAGTACTACGGACTCAACGGCGCGGCCGCAGCGATGGAGGTCCAGCAGTACGAGGACAACGCCGTCTGGCGTGTCACCCCGCCAGGCCGCTCCTCCTTCGTGGCCCGCCTGTCCGTCCGTGACGGCCGCCCCGCCCACCAACAGCGCTCCGAGATGCGGTGGCTGGAAAGCCTGACCGCCTCCCACACAGTCGCCGTCCCCGAGCCCGTCACCACCACCGGCGGCCAAAACGTGGCCCCCGTAGAGGTCCCCGGCCACGACGAGCCCTCCACCCTCGCCCTGCTGCACTGGCTCCCCGGCACAGCAGAACCCCCCTACCGCCAGCCCGGCGTGGCGCGGGAGATGGGCCGCGTGACCGCTCACCTGCACGAGCACGCCGCGACGGTCCCACTGGCGGAGTTCGACCGGCCGGTCTGGAACGCGGAGACAATCCTCCTCAAAGGGCACGCCCTCACCGATCCAACCGCCCAGGAACAGCTGAGCCCCGAAGGCGCCGCCGCTCTCCGTAAGGTCGCCGAGTTGATCACCCCCGCCCTACAGGAGGACGGCCAGAACGACCGCGGGCGAATCCATGGCGACCTGCACCGCGAGAACATGATCTTGCTGCCCGACGGCGGCATCGGCGTCATCGACTTCGACGACTGCGGCGCCGGCCACTACCTGCTCGACATCGCCACCGTGCTCTCGTCCGTCCACCGGATCGCGCAGAAGGAACTGGGCGCGTACGAGGAGTTCGCCCGCGCCTTCCTGGCCGGCTACGCCCAGGTACGCCCTCTACCCACCGACTGGGCCCGGCTCCTGGAGCCGTACCTGCTGCTGCGCGACGTGTTCGTCCTGAACTTTGTGACCGCAGCCGTGCTCGTCAACGAAGCCGTCGCGAACTCATGGGGACCACGCCGCATCGCCGGCATCGTGGCGAGCATGCAGGCATATGTGGAAGGGCGCCCCTACCCGGGCGCACTCACCTCCGAGCGGTCCTGAGCGCCTGAACGGAAAAGTCCCCTTGCCAGCTGCGAAATGGCGGTGCAGAACGGAAGAAACCGGCCAGATGCACCAGTATCGTGGCACCGTCGGTATTCCTCAGGCGGCAGCGGCGCCTGTGCGTAGTGCGAACTCCCGCAGCCCGGGCAGGCTGCCTGGCGCGTACAGGAGGTCTGCGGTGAGCGTGCGGAGTGCGGGGCGCCGGACTTCTTCGGGCGCGGTCCGTTCGATGGCTCGCAGTGCGCTGAAAGTGCGGCGCCCGTCGCCGAGCTGGTGCCACACGCGGGCGGTATCGGTGAGGTAACGCGCGACTCTCTCGGTGTTGGCCAGCTGTGCTGGTACGACACGCTGTGCGTAGGGAACGGCGTCGTCGGGCGTGCCGAGGACTGTCAGCTGCTGATCCGGTACATCGCGACCTCGGCGGGGCTGGCCGAGATGGTGAACAGGCCGGCTGGCTTCCCGTTCTGGGCTCCGGGAATGCGGTTGGCGGTTTCTTCTGCTTCCTGGAGCAGGTCGAGCGCGGTGTTTCGGCGGCCTCCGGAGGCTGCGGTGTAGGCGGCTGTCATGAGGAGGCAGACACGGGCGGCGAGCGTGTCCGTCTGCGGTTGTCCCTTTTCTGCGTTCAGTGAGGTTGCGGTCCTGGCGAGGAAGTCGACGGCGGCGGAGCTGCGTCCGGCGCGGCGCATGGTGATGGCCAGGACGCGTGCGGCGTCGCTGAGGGGGCGAGGGTCGCCGCTGGCCCGGGCGGCGGTGAGTGCGCGGTCAGCGGTTGCCCAGGCGGCCTCGGAGTGTTGCTTGACGGCGAGTTCGGTGGCCAGGACGTAGGAGCGGGCGACAGCTGCTGTGCGCGTTCCCGGGCACGGCCGGTGGCTGCGTCCCGGGTCGCTTCCGCAGTAGCGATGAGCGAGGGGAGGGCGCTTCCCAGTGCGTTGTAGCGGGCGCCAGAGAACAGCCGGCGGGCGGTTGTGAGTCCGGTGGCGAGATCGCTGAGGGTGGTCGGCCGTCCGGGCACCGGCTCGAACAGGGCCCGTTCCATGGCTGCGGCCGGGTTGGCGGCCACCGGTGCTGCGGCAGCGGCCCCGGAACCGCTGCCCGCGATCAGGCCGGCGCCGATTCCCAGCGCTCCAGCCATCATCCCTTCTCCGATGAGGAGCATCTGATGCTCAGTGTGTCCACGCCGTCGAGTACGCGAATACCGGTCGCGGCCGAGCGTCCAGGCCGCCAGGGCTCGCCGTCGGCGGACGACTCGATGCGCATCCCTCTGGCGGCCATGTCCGCCTCGTCCGCGACTCTCGAAGGAAGTTCATGGATTTTAGTTCCGTTCAGCTGCCGCCCGGGGAGAGCCCGCGCGACCACCTGGCCGAACCCCAGGCCCTCGCGCACGCCCGCGGCCATGTGATCCGTGCGCGATTCTGCGACACCATGGGCGGCACCCGGCCCGGCTGGGCGAAGGCTCAGCGCGCGATCGCCGGAGGCCGCGCGCACGGCATCATCTCCTCGTCCCGCGCCAGCGCTGTGATGACCTCCCGGCCCCCACATCGAGGGGGGCTCCGATCATCCTTCCGGCCCAGTCCGGCTGGTGAGTCACACCGCGGGCACACCGAATCAGCGAACGAACATCCAGCGAGCAGCCTTGCGGCTCTGGGGACATCAAGGAGGACGACATGACTCAACCGGAGGAGTCACGGGCCCGGACTGTCGTACCGCTCCTGTACCACCTTCTGGACGCTCCGGAGCTCAACTGCGCTTCACCGAACAAGTTCCGGGTCCTCTGGCCGATCATGGCCGAAGACGCCGCGAAAGCGTTACAAGAGCCGCGACTCGCCAGGGTCCGGCCCTCCCCGGCTACCTACAAACGGTGGCTGGCCGGCACCCACATCCCCCGCGGAGACCTGCGCACCATCCTCGAGGCCTATTTCGGCAAGAAGGTCGAGGCCCTCTACCAGCTCGTCCCCGCACGCGACATCGTCCGCCCCCGCCCGCTGGACCGAAGGACGCGCACCACGGTCCGAACCCTGGACTACACCTGGCCCACGTCCCGGCACGTCCCCGGCGAACCGGACGCTGGAATCTTCGGCACCTGGGAGCTCGCCGGCGGACGGCACTTCGGCGGCACCTCGATTGGTGTGCAGATCTCCGCAGACCTCCCCCACCTGGAGACGTTCGTCCGCTCTTCGCGCAGGGGCGTGATTCTGGCCTCTCCCGGTGCTGCCGGAGGGTCTGGCCTGTACGTGATGGACGCCGCGCTCGCCCGCCAGAACCTCGTGGTGGGCCAGGACCCGCGTGTACCGCTCGCCTACCAGTTGGACGACTTGGTCTACGCCATCATCTGGGCGCTACATGTCATGGACGACGGCCTGCTGGCGGACGACAACCCGCTCTTTGACCGTGCCGAGCAGCTTCGGCACTACGTCAGGATCAGCAACTCGGCGCCGCCGCGATCCGAGATGCCCGACCTGTCCCCCATCGGCGCCGCGTGGCTGGGCTCCAGTCTCTGCGCCCAGTACATAGTCCGCCATCTCGGTGACCTTCCAGAGGTGCCGACGTTCTGGACCCGCGAAGCCACCGGGGAGGAGTGCGCACCCTGGCTGCTCTTCAGGCACAAGCACGACTACTTGCAGAACGTCGCCGATCGCTTCGCGGGACCAGGGAGCGCGCTCGGTCGCGCGTTCTGCGTCCCCGAGTCCGTCGTCCGGTCAAGCGAGAGCTATGAGCGAATTCTCCTGTTCCTCACGATCGCCATGATGGAGATGTACGGGGTCAAGGTGTGGCTGACCGCGGAACAGGAGTACCAGGAGGTCGAGGGGTTCGTCCTGGCACGCGACCAGGCCATCCTGGCGAACTGGGTACGCGGGGAATCCGTCTGGCGGGTCGCTACCACCAGCGCGCGACGGGAGGTGGCTCCCTACCAGGAGGTGATCGGCCACGTACGGGCCCACAGTCTGGTCGACGGGCCGACCCCGGCGGCACGGCTGGCGGCCATGGCCGACTACCTCGACCTGGACTGGGCCTGGCTGACCGGCCGGTGCCGGGGCCTCGCCGAGGAGGGGATCACCAGCATGCTGCGTCCTCGCAGCCGCCTTCTCACGCTCAAGACACTCGACCAGACCCTGCGCTTCATCGGCAGGCTGGGCAGCCCCTCTGACGGCCGATAGGCTCAACTCGCCCAGCTCCACCCGCGATCCGAGGACTGCGCGTTGACGAAGCCAAGCTCCCCGCCTCCCACGGTGCTCGTGATCAGCCTCGGCGGCACCATCACGATGACCCCCACCACCGCGGAGGGCGCAGCGAAGCCCACGCTGAGCGCGGAGGCCCTGCTCGCGGCCGTGCCGCAACTGGCCGCCACCGGCATCGTCGTCAAGACGCAGTCGTTCACGACCAAGCCGGGCGCCTCCCTGACGCTCGACGAGATCGAGGACCTCGCCGGCCAGCTGCGGGCCATGGACGATCAGGGCACCTTCGACGGCTTCGTCGTGGCCCAGGGGACCGACACCCTGGAGGAGACGTCCTACCTGCTGAGCCTGCTGTACGCCGGCGAGACGCCTTTGATCGTCACGGGCGCGATGCGCGCCCCCTACCTGGCCGGGGCCGACGGGCCGGCGAACCTGCTCGCCTCTGTCACCGTCGCGGCGAGCCCCCAGGCCCGCGGCCTGGGCGTCCTGGTCGTCTTCAACGACCAGGTCTTCGACGCCGCGAGAGTCCGCAAGATCCACAGCACCAGCACGAACGCGTTCACCTCACCCGACACCGGCCCCCTGGGCACCGTAGCCGAAGGCCGCCTTCGACTCCTTGCCGTCCCCGCGCACAAGCTGCTCCCCCTTTCCGCAGCGATGACGCGCCCGGCCCGCGTCGCCGTGTACTCCGCGTCCCTCGGTGACGACGGCACGCTGCTGGCGCCGCTCCTCGAACAGGTCGACGGACTGGTCATCGCCGCCTTCGGAGTCGGTCACGTGCCGGCGACCTGGGTCCCCATCCTCCAGGACGCCGCCGAGCGGATCCCGGTCGTCCTCGCCTCCCGCACCGGCGGCGGCACGACCCTCACCCACACGTACGGATTCGACGGCTCGGAGAAGGACCTGCTGGACCGGGGTCTGATCGGGGCCGGGCACCTTGACCCGTACAAGGCCCGCCTGCTGCTGACGATCCTGCTGCGCAGCGGCGCCGACCGCGACTCGATCCTCGCCAGCTTCGCTCCCGCCGGGACGACCCCGGAGGGACGTGGCTGATGCGGCACGCAGAACTAGCGATGGGGCGCAGCTTTGCGCTGGCCTTCGACTCTGCTGCCCAATTCACTGCGGGGGTGAGGGCGGGTCCGCGATGATCGTTCGCGAGGTCGCTTTTCCGTCGTGCGGCCGTGGAGGCGGTAC
>NZ_JBHVWT010000108.1:0-6709 GCF_042882135.1 Streptomyces sp. NPDC058240 | reverse complement strand
CTCAACGCCTTCGACATCACCTTCGACGGCCGGCTCTCCGCAGCACGCCAGTAACTCCAACAACCTGAGTTACACCGCTCGTTTGACAGACCCGGGCTTGACAGTACGGGCCGTGGACCAGGTTGTGTGGATCTGTTCGTAGGCGGCTTCGGTGTGGGTCGCGTGGCAGGACGGCGAGTACGCGGTTGATGGTGCCGGCTGCCGCCCGGTACGGGGCGTCGGGCAATACCGCCGAACTGCCACCAGTCTTCGTCTCGTTCTTGTTCTCGACAGCATCGGAGAGCTGAGACGGCACCACGGCGTCGAGGCAGTGCACGTCGTGATTCCATGACGGGATACCGAGCAGCACACAGTGGTGATCGGGTCGCGAAGTCATCCGATCGGCGTTTCGGCACCACACGTCCACAGCGGCACATTTCGAAGAGACTGTTCGCTCAGGGATGGTGAAGGGGCGAGCACGCGCCGGCCCTGACGCGGTCGGGAGACCGGGAGCTGAATCCGTGGCTCCCTTCGCCTTCTTCCAGGCGTGGGCCAGTGGTCAGTACTTGTGTGCGTTCATGCCGGTTCACGGCAGCGGACACCAACAGCTGGGCGTCCGATTGGCGTAGGCGTCTGCTGAAATGCGGGCATGACCGTTTATGACGTCGCACGGCGACTTCCCGAGATCCCGGCCTTGCGTGACCGGTGCCGCTCCATGGCGATGGTGGAGGCGATCCTCGCGCCCGGTGGCCCGTACCGCCGCCATGGATTCGATGCCCACTGGTCCCCAGGGCGCGAACTGGGATGGATGGACAATGGAGCAGGCGACGAGTACTCGGTCATCTTCTCGCCCGAGGGTGTGTACATCCGCGGGTTCGATCACGAGTCGCCCATGAGCCCGTACGCCGGTGACGGGAGTGTCTGGCCGGGAGTCGTGGACTCGGTGCCGGAGGTGTTCCGGTCCTGCGTCGAGGAGCCGTCCTTCGCCGCGGACGGGACTCCGTATATGACGGCCTGCCTGTGGCGCGAGACCGGCGACGACAGGTGGCGTACGGGACAGATCGAGTACGACGGCGGAGGCAGCGACCCCGATGGAGCGTCGTACCTGTTCTCCTTCCTCGTGGACGGTGCGCCCGAGGAGTTCGCCAGCTGGGCCCGGAGTTACTACGAGACCCCGGTGGACCTCGATTCCGTACGCCACATCTACGCGATGCGTCCGCTGACCCCAGAGGTCGTGGCGGCGCTCAACCCCGACGTGACGCCCGAACAACTGACGGCCGAGATCGAGGCTATCGGCTATCCGTAGACCGTCCCAGCCCTGCCCCAGCCGGACAGCCAATGACCCACGGGTCCGAGGCCGGCCTGCTGCGGCTCGCCGCAGCGCTCGCCGAGCACCTCGGCCACGACATCCACGTGGACGACGCGGCCCCGTCCCATCTGGACGGACAGCCCGACCGTCACACAGTTCCGGCAGGCTGCCGGGGCGACGGAGCCGGGAGAGCTTCGCTGTCTGTGACGGCTCTCCGAGGAAGCCATCGCCTTCGGCGCCATACTCCAGCGCGGCGTGTTGGAGGGGCGCGACCCGAGGCGATGAGGTATGAGAACGGGGGCCCTCGACGTGGTTGAGGCCAGGGGGCCTCAGTGCGGGGTCGACTCGACGCAGGAGCCCTGGGCAGTGGGTGCTGCGTTCCAGCCACTCACCGTGGCCCGCGGCCGGAGCGCTCGGCTGAATCCCTGCCGCGCAACCACTGCGGCAACAGTGGCATCGTCTGCACAGCCCTGTTCATGTCCAGTGTGTGAACGGGCCGGTGAGCGGAGCAGCGGAGTGCACACCGGTGGAGGAGCGGGCCGTGGAAGCACTGCTCTCCCTGAGCGGGCGGACACGGGCTCTGCTGCGCCAGTGGGTCGGCTCGGACCCGGGCTGTGGTGTGGCGCGGGCGCTGCTGTCGCTGGCGACCGGGGACTGCTGGGATGACGCCGTACTGAAGGAACAACTGGTGATCGCGCACCGGGACGCGCTGGCCGTCGGTGAGCGGGAGGCGAGCCTTGTGTACGGGGTGTTCCTTCATGCACATCGGCAGTACCGGCTGACGGCCGATCACCTGGTGGGCCACTTCGACCGCTGGCCCGCCGATGAGCTGGCCGGTCTCATGCTGGGCGCGTTCTCCGCGTGTGGGGACGCCGTCTACCATGCGCACGGCGATGCTCTGATGGAGCAGCAGGCGGCGCTGGCCGGCCCGGAGAGCTGGCCCTGGATGAGCTGGCTGGCATCGACCCGGGCGGAGCAGGGCCGGGTGCGGGAGGCGCACGAGCTGGCCGGACAGGCACTGGCCCTGCGCCCCCGCTCGGGTGTGGCCGTGCACGCCCTCGCGCACGCCGAACACGAACTCGGGGCCGGCCGGGCCTGCGCCGACTTCCTGGACCAGTGGCTGCGGGCAGACCCGCAGGCGGTGCAGTCACGGCACCTGAACTGGCAGCCGCTCTGCAGTCCATTGCCTGCGGTGACTTCGCGGACGCGCGCCGCCGGGCGGACAATGCACTGGCGCGTACGGACGTCGGCATGCGGGCCGCGACGAACTGGCGCCTGCTCCTGGTCGGACAGTCCCCGGCCGGCCGCAGCGATCCGGACCAGGTCCGGGAACTGCTCGCCGCACCGGGCGGAATGGCGGAGGCCTTCCACACCTTCAACCTGGCCCTGGCCCTGGAGACCGCGACCGACGACCTGCACACCCTGGCCCGCCGGGCCGCCACCGACGAACGCCCCGAGTTCCGCGAGGTCCTGGCCCCCGTGGTGCAAGCTCTGGCGGAGATCACCGCAGGCCGCCCCCGCGCCGCAGTGGACCTGCTGAGCGGCCTGGGTGAGAAGACGGAACAGATCGGCGGAGTGCGGGTGGGGCGCGAGATCATCCAGGACACCCTCGCCCGCGCCCTCATCGACGCCGGTCAGCACGTCCGCGCGGCCGGCCTGCTGCACCACCGCACCACCACCCGCCGCCACCATACCTACGAGGACCTCCTCCTGACCGCACGGGCTCCGGCCACCGAGGCCGGCCTCCGCTGACCCGCTGAGCTGACTCGAACTCTCATTCTGAAACGGTTCAGGGACGAGTGCCCTTGGCGCTGCCGTACCTGCGTCACAGCCCAGGTCGGCGACCACCAAGTACGCGCTCTGTCCGCACAGGTCAGCGGCCTCGTCCCAGCCGACGAGGAAGCACCCAAGAGCGAAGGGGTCGGAGGGCGAAGGATTGGAAGGCGAAGGATTGGAAGGCGAAGGGGCGGAAGGCGAAGAGTCCGAATGGACTCACCGACCCCGCCGCCTGCGGGCACACCGGCCTCGATATCGTCTCCGCGCGCGGAAACGCCCTGGCACTGGCCACCATGCTGCTGCGTGGCGATGTGCCCGGGTGACCGCCGCACGAGCGGCGGCGGTCACCGCCTCGGCCGGGCCCCGCTGATCGGACCCTCGCGTCGACCACGCCCGCGGCCAGTACGCCCGGTTTCTGCTGCGACGCTGTCAGCCCGCGAACCGGGCCATCCACGCCTCGACCTCGTCCGCCGACCTCGGCAGGCCCGCGGACAGGTTCTCGTGACCGCTCTCGGTGACGACCAGGTCGTCCTCGATCCGGACGCCGATGCCGCGCCACTCCTCGGGCACGGTGAGGTCGTCCGGCTGGAAGTACAGGCCAGGCTCCACGGTGAGAACCATGCCCGGCTCCAGCACGCCGCCGACGTACTCCTCGTTCCTGGCCTGCGCGCAGTCGTGGACGTCCAGACCGAGCATATGGCCGGTGCCCGCCATGGTGAAGCGGCGCTGGAGGCCGAGCTCGTACGCACGGTCGGCCGGGCCCTCGATGAAGCCCCACTCGACCAGCCGGGCCGCCAGATGACGCTGGGACGCCTCGTGGAAGTCCCGGTACGCGGCACCCGGTTTGACCGCTGCCATACCGGCTTCCTGGGCCTCGTACACCGCGTCGTAGACCTTGCGCTGCAGGGGCGTGAAGATGCCGTTGATCGGAAGCGTGCGCGTGACATCAGCGGTGTAGAGGGTGTGCGTCTCCACGCCGGCGTCGAGCAGGAGCAGGTCGCCGGGGCGCACCGGGCCGTCGTTGTCGGTCCAGTGCATGATCGTGGCGTGCTCGCCCGCGGCGCAGATCGAGCCGTAGCCGACGGCATTGCCCTCAAGGCGTGCGCGGCGGAAGAACGTGCCTTCGATCCACCGCTCGGACGACGCGATCGCTGTGGAGAGCTCACCGATCACATCGGTGAATCCGCGCACCGTGGAGTCCACGGCCTTGCGGAGCTCGGCGATCTCCCAGTCGTCCTTGACGAGGCGGAGATCGCTGAGCGCCTCTTCGAGTTCGGCGTCACGCTCCTCCTCGGTGGTGACGGCGGCCTCCAGGGACGGGTCGAGACCGCGGACGATCCGGGTCGGCGCGCCGGAGGCGGCGGTCAGGTCATCGGCCGCCGTACGGACGTCCCGGCACGGCAGACCGAGCACGAGCTCCGACTCGGCGAGGGAGCGGCGCCGGCCCATCCACAGCTCCGCCGTGGGGCCGGTCCAGAACTCGTCGTTGTCCCGGCTGTCCCGCGGCAGCTGGTAGCAGTAGGCGTCATGGCCGCCGTCCGTGCGGGGTTCGAGGACGAGAGCGCCGTCCCGGGCCTGGTCCCCGGTCATGTGTACGTAGCCCGAGTACGGCCGGAACGGGTAGGTGTCGTCGTTGGAACGGACCTTGAGATTCCCCGAGGGGATGACAAGACGTTCGCCGGGGAAGCGCGCGGAGAGCGCGGCGCGGCGGCGGTCCGCGTACGGGGCCTGCTCGCCGGGCCGCAGGTCGTGCCGCTCGGTGTCCTCCCACCCCGTCCGCATCAAAGCAGACAGTTCCTCGGAGATCCCTGAGTAGAGACCGTTCTTGCGGCCTTTCGCCACGGCGTACACCTTCTTTCCGGGTGGGTTTCCTCAGCGGCGAGGGACGGAGTGAGCCGTACGGACGGCCTTGCTCCCGGTGCGGCTCGGGTACCCTCGCTGCCACCGTTCGTCGGCGGCTCCCGGACGGTACCCCGCACCGCGCGCGCCCGGTGCCCAGGAGTGCCACTGGCACGGATCGGCCACAGCCCTGACCGGAATCGTCGACAATGAGACATATGACGAACGTGAAACTCGGCGAGGCTCTCCGGCTTCTGGGAATCGATCACGCGGCGAGCCGGGTCTATCTGGCGTTGCTCGAACTGGCGCCCGCTCCGTTGAGTGCGATCGAGGCCGCGTCCGGTCTGGGCGGTGCGGAACTGGCCAAGGCGTACGGTGCGCTGGTCGACGCCGGTCTGGCCAGTGCCGCCGAGGAAGGCGGGGACATGGTGGCCCCGGTTCCGCCCGCCGCGGGCCTGGAGATCCTCGCCCGGCACCGGGCGGCCGAGGTCGAGGAGTCGCGCATCACCGTCGGGGGCGCGTTCGAGTCGTTCCGGCGGCAGCGGCTCGCCGCGTACAACGACAATCTCGTCGAGGTCGTCACCGGCGAGGCCATCGGCCCCAGGATTCGTCACGCTTGGGCGAGCGCCCGGGATCAGATCCGGCAGTTCGAGTCACCGCCGTACTTCCCCTTGTCCGGAGCCACGGACGACGCGCTGGCCACGCTTGCCCGCGGTGTGACGCAGCGTGTCGTGTACTCGCGGGAGTCACTGGAGCATCCGGGCCACCTGAAGGAGGTCATCGAACCGTGCATCAAGGCCGGCGAGCAGGTCAGGGTACTGCCGTCGGTACCGGTCAAACTCGTGATCATCGACGAGGCGTACGCGCTCGTGTCATTGTCGATCAAAGAGGCCGACGTACACAACACCATGCTGGTCGTGCAGCCTTGCGGCCTGCTCTCCGCTCTCGTGGCGCTGTTCGAGCAGTCCTGGCAGAATGCCCTGCCGTTCCATGGCCGCACCACGCGGCCGGGTGGTCTGCCACCCGCCGACCGTCGACTGCTGTGGCTCCTCGCGGGCGGCGCGAGCGACGACGTCATCGCCCGCGAGCTGGGAATCAGCCGCCGCACACTGTTCCGCCGCCTGCAGATCCTGATGGCCCAGCTGGGCGCCGCGAACCGCTTCCAGATGGCCTTGCAGGCACAGCGCTCCGGATGGTTGTGACCTGCACGCTGCCAGGTGAAACGGACGCGAGCGGCTCGCGCGCTCGTTCCGGGCGGGCGCTGTCGAGGGCTCGGTCGATTCGGGAATCGAAGGGCACTCCCTCCAGCCGAAGTACCGTCGCCGGAACCAAGAGAAGCAGAGCCGCGCAGTCCGGGTAGCCGAAGTCCGATTCAGATTCCGGCCGTTTACCGCCTGGGCCGGGGAGAACCGCTATCAGCTCGACCGCCTCACCCAGCACGACCTTCACGAGGATCCTTCCCTCCCTCGACGGCTACGCCTGTGCCGTCATCGTCGGCCACGACGAGTACTGGACCTGGGAGATGCGCGACGCCGTCGACCGGTTCACCGATGGCGCCGCTCTTAGAGGGCGTTTAGAGATGATCTGCGTCGTTGGGTGACCTTTGCGCTTGCCCGTTTTCAAGCTATTCACCCTCATACGCGCGTCTTCGTGGCCGCCGAGCTACCGACCTGGCCACCCGTTTACTCCGGTTCTCGTGCATGAAGTCCGTCTGGTTTGAAGATGAGGCAGAAACGCCCATCAGTAGAGGAACGGCATCCTCCGCCGCGTCCATGCCAACGCTACGGCGTGAGCCAGCGCAAGCCG
>NZ_JBHVWT010000107.1:0-6779 GCF_042882135.1 Streptomyces sp. NPDC058240 | reverse complement strand
GACCCCAGACCTTACGTCTGGACCAAGACCGCAGACGAGATCCTCGAACGCCTCGCCAGCTATCTGAACAGAATTCCTGACTCAGAAGACTAGGGCGTGTATCGAAAGTGGATGGCAAGACCTGAAATTACGGGATGGGTCACGTGGCTGGGTCGTGTGGTCGGGCACCTGCCGCGAGTGCCGTCATCTTCGCGGAGATTGATCGGCGCCGTGGGTGAGGAGTGCACGCACCGTTTCTGAACCTGGAGGCGGTACGGCAGTTCCATGCCCGTGAAGGGCACATGCAAGTGCCCCGGAAACACATCGAGCACCTGGAGGCGGAGACAGGTCTGTCGGGCTGTCAGGACGGGGCTGACGGGGCTGTGGTGGTCAAGCTCGGCACGTGGCTCGACAACGTCCGGAAACGGGCCGAGAAGCTCCCCGAACAGCGCCGGGCCGACCTCGACCGCCTTGGCATGCGCTGGTAACCGATGCGCGAGAGGAACAGTGTGAGTACCGATCAGCACGACGCGTACGGAGATGCGGTGGCCGCGGACTTCACGGTGCTGGTCTCTCACACTCCGAGGTCCTGGGCGGCCGGGCCGGCCTCCGGGCTCGATGCGAAAGAGGTCCTGGCGGCGGCGCAGCGGTACACGTGGGCCTGCACCGACCCGGGCAACTTCCTCGTCCCGATGCGTCGGGCGAGATCCTGGCCGTGGCCCCCAGCGCCGTACGCGAGGATGAGCGGGACGGCTACATGCAGCGCCTGGAGGCATTCGCCGAACGGCACAGCGAGCGCTTCCAGGAGCTGTTGTGCGCGTACGGGCCGGGCAGCGCGCCCGCCGAACACGACCGGTATGCCCTGGTCGGCCAGCCCGCGAGCCGGATCATCCGCGAACGGATGGAGAGCGCCCCGTTCCTCCTGCGCGGCCGGTGGAAGGGCTCGCTGGAAGACGTCCTGCTGGACGACCTCGAGTTCGCGTGGGGACCGCGCCACCGCCTGAGCCGGTGAACCTCTGGGGCAGACACCGACGGGCCGCACAGGACTGTTCGTACGGCCCGTCGGCGGAGGCCCGATCCCGATCGCCTCACGCCCGCCGCCGGGCGGCAGCCGCGCCGACCGGGCCGTCCGGGCCGACGGCGGGCGATAGGCACGAAGGCCTGGAGGACCCGGACGGCGCCGGGTCCGACGCCCCGGGAGCGGGAGTCGCACCGGCCTGTCGGCGAGCCGCACCGGCCTCCTGGGACCGGAGGATCTGCGCAGCGTAGGTGGATGGGGTAGGGACGGTCGTGTGTCGGACGCTGCCGTCGCCCGAGCCCCGGAAGCTTTGAGCCGGTCCTCGCTCATCTTCGAGGACCGGCTCAACACCACGTGAGGCCGGAGGGCCTACGCCAAGTCCCGGATGCGCCCTACGAATTCAAGTTCACCCAGAGGTGCCAGTTGTTGGTGGTGCTGCTCTTCTGGCAGTACCAGTCGGAGTAGACGCCGGCCTGCCCGAACGACAGGCATGCGCTCCGGGACGGGAAGGTACCGATGTCGACATGTGTCCCCGCCGCGGAGGGCGCGGGTGCCGCCTGCGCGGTGGCGACCGTGCCACCCGTCAGCAGGGCGGCTCCCAGTGCAGCGCCGGTGAGCCAGATTCGTGCACGCATAGATTCTCCTTTTCTACGGACCTTTTCACCCAATGCGGGCGCGGTCGGTACTAGTCCGCTAGGTTCCGGACACGTCGACAACGATGTACGGACGACCTGGGGCAAACCTTGCGAGAAACCTTGAGGGGCAGGTCACAGTGATGCTCTCTGGGCCTGTACTGGCACGAAAGGGGAGCGCGGCATGGTGGAGTTCCGATTACTGAGCACTCTTCAGGCGCGGGTCGACGGTAGGCCGGTACCACTGGGGCACCCGCGGCAGCAGTGCGTTCTCGCGGTTTTGCTGATCGACGCAAACCGCCCCGTCTCCGCCGACCAGCTGCTCTGCCGCGTATGGGACGATCGCGTACCCCTCCGGGCCCGCGACACGCTCTACACCTACATATCTCGTTTGCGCCGCGAGCTGGACCCGCACGGCATCTGTCTGGCCCGCCGGTCCGGCGGTTATGTGCTCGACATAGACGAGACCACGGTGGATCTGCACTGCTTCCGCCACCTGATCGCACGGGCCAGGAATGTCCCGGACGACCGGTCCGCCCTGAGCCTGTTCGAGGAGGGGCTCGGCCTTTGGCAGGGCGAACCGCTGGCAGGCATGGACTGCCTGTGGGTGGACACCGTGCGCGAGCAGCTGCGGACAGAGCGATGGACGGCGGAGCTGGACCGGACCGACGCCATGCTGCGTACCGGCCGCCACAGCGAGTGTCTGGCCGATCTGTCGGCACGGACCGTAGCCCATCCCTTGGACGAGCGGGTGGCCGGCCAGCTCATGCTCGCCCTGTACCGCGAGGGACGTCCCGCTGACGCCCTGGCCCACTACCAGCGCATCCGGGGGCGGCTGGCCGAGGAGCTGGGGGTCGATCCCGGCCAAGCCCTACGACAGCTTCACCAGCAGTTGCTCACCTCCGACCCTGCACTCGACGTGCCCTCCCACCTTTCCGGCATCGCTTCCGTACCGGCACGCGTCCCGTCCCCTCAGCGGGCCGCGTCAGCGGCGAGCCCGCACACGTCGGCTTCGAACCGGCCGGACGACGCCACCAGGAGCGGTCACGAGGATCGGGTCGGAGCGAACACACAGCAACCGCGCCCTCGCCTGCTTCCGCCGACCCCGTCCCTGTTCGTGGGCCGGAAAGACGAGTTGGCTGAAGCCTGCCGACTGCTCGGCCAGGAAACGTCCGGGTCGGTGACCCTGCTGGTCACCGGCTCGGCAGGGGTCGGCAAGACGGCCTTCGCCGTGCGCACGGGGCATCTGCTGGCCTCGCGGTTTCCGGACGGTCAGCTCTACGCGGACCTGCGGGGTTTCAGTGACGAGCCGGCCGAGTCGTTCACGGTCCTGGGCACCTTCTTGCGAGCGCTCGGCGTACACGGCGGTGCGATGCCCCCTGACGCGACCGGGCGAATCAATCTCTACCGCACGTTGCTGGCCCAGCGCAGGACGCTCGTCGTGCTGGACAGCGCGGCCGATGCGCTGCTGGTGGACGACCTTCTGCCCAGCGGTGAACACTGCGCCGCCATCGTCACCAGCCGGACCACGCTGGCGAGCCTGGGCGGTGTCCGGCTCCCCCTGAGAGTCCTCGACTCCGCAACGGGGCTGGCACTGTTGCGTGAGATGGTGGGCGCAGACCGGACCGTCGCGGAGTCCGAATCGGCCCGGTCCATCGTGGAAACCTGTGGCGGTCTTCCCCTCGCGGTATGGGTCACCGGATCGCGACTGGCCGCACGACCGCACTGGCCGCTGGCCAAGGTCGCCCGGGCGCTCGCCGACGAGCAACGCAAGCTTGATGAGCTGGCCGTCGGTCACATCGCCGTACGGGCCAGCCTGGAGCTGACCTACCGGGGCATGGCCCCCATGATTCGGCACGCCCTGCGGATGCTCGCCCTGCTGCCTGGACCGGACTTCGCCGTCTGGGCCCTGGCCGTGCTGCTGGACATGGGCCTGGACCGCGCGGAGGCCGTGCTCGACGAGCTGGTGGATGTGCATGTGGTGGAGGTTGGGGCGGCTGGTGCCACCGGAGTGCGCTACCGGCTGCACGACCTGGTGCGGCTGCTGGGCCGGGAACGGGCGGAGCGGGAGGTCTCGCCGCTGGACCGTACGGACGCGCTCATACGGCTGCTGGGCGCGAGCCTGCACCTGGCCGACCTGGCCGCGGACACCCTCAGCGTCGACTTCCAGGGCACCTCGCAGGCCGGCCTGGCATCCTGGCAGCCCTCACCGACGGACACCAGCCAGATCCTCGCGGACCCACTGGCCTGGTTCAACGACGAGCGCCAATTCCTCATCGACGTGGTGGACCAGGCGCTTGACAGAGCCGAGATCGCGCCGGCCGCCGGGCTGGCCACCACGCTGACAACGCTCTTCCAGATCGGCAGCCACTTCGACGACTGGGAACGGATCCAGAACCGGGCGCTGAAGGCGGCACTGAGCAGCGGAAACCAGCGCAGCGCCACCCAACTCCACCGCTGCCTGGGCGAACTCACCACTATCCTCGACCGGTACCCGGAAGCGCTGGGTCACTTCGAGCAGGCGCTGCAGCTCGCCGACCGCGAGGGCCCGGACTACCGAGCCAGCGCCACAGCCGGACTGGCGTACGTACACCGCCTGTTGGGCCAGTACTCCACGGCCGTGCGTCATTTCGAACAGGCGGCCGCGCTGGCCCGAACGGTGGAGAACGTCAACTGCCTCGTCTACGCCACCAACGGCATCGGCGTCATCCACCTTGAGCAGGGGCGTATCGAAGCGGCCATGGAGCGGTTCACACAGTGCCTGCGGGCGAGTCGGGAAGCGGGCTACCGGCCCGGCGAAGCCCAGGCCCTGCGATGTCTGGGACAGAGCCACCGCGCACGTGGCGCCTACCCCGCCGCCGCCGACTGCTTCCGGCAGGCAGCCTCGATCAGCGAGAGTCTGGGCGACCGGCTCACCACCGCACACGCCACCTGCTGGCTGGGGGACGTCCTGGTGCGACAAGGCGCTCATGCGGAGGGGCGTCGACTACTGGCCGGCACCCTCTGGACCTACCGGGAGTTCGGCAACCTGTGGGGCGAGGCAGCGACGCTCTATGCACTCGCCGAGGCGCAACTCGTAGCAGGCCGACCAGCGCCGGCCCGCCGACGCGCCGAAGCAGCCGTCAGGCTGTGGCGACAGATCGGTTCCCGCGCCTGGCTGGCCGTGGGCCTCGACACCCTGGCCAAGACCCAGACCATGGCCGGTGACCTCGTGGCCGCAGCCCGCACCCAGGACGAGGCCTCAGCAGCGCGGGACGTTCGAAACACGCCCTAGCTTGATCTTTAACCTGTGCGGCGTGGGCGCGGGGTTGTTGGCTTCTTCGTCAGTCATAGCGTGGGGTGGGCCGGGTGTTCTTGCCACCGGGCGGCCGGCCTGGGCCGGGGCGTGAGGATTTCGGTGCTCTGGCAGGACAGCCGGCCTTCGGGCGGAGGTGCCGGAAATCGCGGCGGACTCGGGCGGGAGTGAGCCTGTCGGACGGGCTCGGTCTCTCCCACGGCCGTCGCAGGTCGGCTGCCAGCGGGCGGGCCAGACGTAGTTGGGTGAACACGGCGAGGATCAGCCAGGTCCACCGGTCGGCTGCTTCGGGGGTGCGGATCTTGGGGCAGGTCCAGCCCAGGGTCTGCTTGAGCAGCCGGAAGGTGTGCTCGATGTCGAGCGCCGCAGGAACGCCTGTCACAGACGGTCGACGTCGGCTGTGGTGGCATCGGTACCCGACCATCACAGCCACACCGGCTTCGGTGTCGCGCCGCTGGGCAGGTGCTCGACCTGCAGGCGGATCACGGTGCCTTCGATCACCGGCAGGGCGCCCAGCTGGGCAGTCCAGGCGGATCGATGGGTCAGCCTCGGGTGGAGCCGGTCCCAGGCCCGCGCGGTGGCGATGCCGTAGAGGCGGGTCCCGGTCACCGTCTGCGCGTCGGGTGTGTTCCAGGTGGTGGGGTCGCCGAAGACGAACTCGCCACCGTGGCGGGGCGGGCGGCCCCGGGCGCCCGGCATACGGCGCGGGACCGTGCGGCGCAGGACGCGGCCCGAACGCATCCGGCCCAGCACCTGCACCGGCAGATCCTTCAGCAGGAAGGCCAGCCGGGGCACGTCGTATCCGGCGTCCACCACGATCAGAACGTCCGGATCGCCGTCTTTCCACTGCCCGGCCGCCATCAGCCGCTCGACGAGTTCACGCATCTGCCCGGCCGTGACAGTGGCGGCATCATCCCCTGGGGCCAGACGCAGTGCGTCCAGCGGGGCGGTCCACGAACTGCGGCCCGTTTCCAGTGCGCAGATCACCGAGTACGGCCAGCCGGGAACAGGGATGTGCTGGTCCTTGCCCCGTCCGTAGGTGTGGCACAGGATCCGCTGCGGTGAGGTATGCGCGCTGGGTCGCAGCCAGCAGGTGATGTCGGCGGCCAGGACCAGGCGGCCGTCCGCCGCCCGCGGCAGCGGCACCGCGGCCAGGGCCCGCCGTAGCCTGCTGACATCGACCTCGCCTGCGGCCAGGGCGTCGTAGAGCCCACCGTGCCCGCGACGATGCTCGGGCCTTCCCCCGTGAAGGTGGGCACGCGGTTATTGATCACGCGGCGAGCGTGAGTTTAGCGGTGTGGTGTCGGTGTTCGTATTCGTTGGGGCTGAGGTGGCCGTTGGCGGAGTGCCGGCGGCGGGTGTTGTAGCGGGTCAGCCAGGCGAAGACGGTCCTGCGGCAGGTATCGGAGTCGCCGTAGTCGTGGGCGCCTTTGAGGGTCTCGCGTTTCAGGGAGGCGTGGAAGCTTTCGCAGGCCGCGTTGTCGGCGCTGGTGCCGACCGCGCCCATCGACCGTGTGACCCCGAGTTGGTCGCAGAGGCGGGCGAAGGCCCGGGATCCGTATTGCGCTCCGTGGTCGGAGTGGAATACGGCGCCGTCCAGGCGGCCACGGGTCGAGGCTGCCATCCGCAGTGCGTCGGCGACCAGGCCGGTGCGCATGTGGTCGGCGATGGACCAGCCGACGACCTTGCGGCTGAAGCAGTCCAGCACGGTCGCGAGATAGAGGAACTCCCCGCCTGCGAGCGGGAGATACGTGATGTCGCCCATGTATTTGCGCCCCGGCTCGGTAGCGGTGAAGTCCCGCTGGAACAGGTCCGGGACCGGTGAGGCTGCCGGGTCCGGGACGGTGGTGCGCAC
>NZ_JBHVWT010000106.1:0-7057 GCF_042882135.1 Streptomyces sp. NPDC058240 | reverse complement strand
ACGAGAACCCGAAGCCGTTCACCTGGACCAAGACAGCCGACGAGATCCTCAAATCCCTCGCCGACTACCTCACCAAAATCAGCCCATCCAGCACCAAAAACCAGCAGCAGACTTAAGACCGCCTTTTCTGGCGCATCACACTAGCGGTGGTTTGTTAGACCGGGGAGTAGAGATCGAGTGGGTGGCCTGCGCCGACGGCGTTGATCAGGGCTTGAAGTTCGGGTGGCGGGGGTGCATTGCTCCAGGCTCGCCAGCAGCGTTGGAGGGTGGTCCAGGGGTCGAGCCAGGCCCGGACGGCGCGAATCGCCTGCGGCCAGCTGGCCGGTTGGGGCTGGTGGGGTCTGCTGGGGCCCCCTCTCAGCCGGCCCCACCGCTGTGACAGTCGGCGGGGCCGTGGGGACGAGGGCGGGCTCCCGGTCGGGAGGTTGAGCGAACCAGGTGTCCCAGCAGAACGAGAATGCGCAGTTCACCAGGGTCTGGTGGCGGCGGACGGCGGTATCGGAACGGACCTGGAAGTCGGCCCAGCCCAGTTCGTCCTTGATCTGCTTGTAGCTCTGCTCGATCCAGTGTCGGATGCCGTAGAGCCGGACGACTTCATGCAGGTCGGCGGCCGGTTCGGAACTGTCGGCCTCGCGGGGTCCGCCGGGGCGGGGCAGGTCGGTGGCCAGGTACCAGGTGGTTTGCGGGGGAAGGGTGGCCGGGTCGGTGGTGGCCACGACGAGACGGACGTTTCCGTCGGGTCCCCACCAGCCAAGGGTCGCGTCGGCGGCCCACCAGGTCTCGGTGTGTCCGTCACGGAAGGTGCGCTCGACGGCGGTCCAGTCCCCGGGGCGCTCGGGGTCCGTCCAGGTCAAGGCGTGGGCGGCATGGACGGGAGTGTAGGCATCCTTGCCGTAGGCCCAGGTGCCGTGGCTCGGTTTGAGGGCCATGACGAACGGCAGTCCCGTCGCGTCGAGTTGTCTGCGGAAGCTGTCCTGGTCGCCGTAGGCGCAGTCGGCGGCCACGGCGCGGAAGGCCACCCCGGCAGCCTTCGCGGTGCGGGCCAGTTCTGCGGCGATCTGCAGCTTCGTGCGGAAGCCGGGGTCGCTCTTGCCCTTGGGGAAGTGATGGGCGGGGCTGTAGGGCACGGCGTGCAGCGGGTAGTAGAGGTTCTCGTCGGCCCAGCAGGTGGTCACGGTGACGATGCCGTTGTCGGTCTTGCCCAGCCGGCCCAGCCACTGGCGGCCGATGTGCGCGGTCGCCTTGCCGTCCTTGCGGTCGCCCGAGTCGTCGATCACCAGCACCCCGCCTGGGTGCGGGGCGGTCGCGGGATCGGTCAGCAGCAGTTCCAGTCGGCGGGCGTTGACCTGCTCGTGGTTCCAGGTCGACTCGGACAGGAAGAACTGCAGCCGCTGTACCGAGGCGTGCTGGGCCCCGACGACGGGTTCGGCGCCGGCCAGGCAGGTCAGGGTCTTGTTCCGGTCCCGCGGCAGCAGCAGCCCCGCGAGGTACTCGCGGAACCCGCGGCGCTGTGCCAACGTCGAGAGCAGGTCATCGAAGCGCGCGGCGTAGGCTTCCAGCGGGCCCGGAGCGGGCCCGGAGCGGGCGGACACGGCAGACGGCGAGTCATCACAAGCCCCCAGGCGGCGAGGCGACGTTCCTCTGCTACCGGCCTACTACGGTCCTGACCCGCCGTCAACAAACCACCGCTAGATCTCGGAAAGTCGCAGAATTACGCCCTCACAGGCCTGCCTGAACCCGAATGGTCACGCGGCATCATGTAGGCATGATCACCATTCATCTGAAGTACGAGATCGACCCCGACAAGCTTGAGGACTTCGAAGAGTACGGTCGCCGTTGGGTCGGGCTCGTCAACCGTTTCGGCGGCACGCACCACGGCTACTTCCTGCCGAGTGAGGGCGACAGCGACATCGCCTACGCCCTCTTCTCCTTTGCCAGCCTCGCCAGTTACGAGCAGTACCGTGCGGACAGCATGTCCGACCCGGAGTGCCAGGACGCGTTCGAACTGGCTCGTAGCACCCGCTGCATCAAGCGGTATGAGCGCCGCTTCCTCCGGCCGCTCGATGGCTTGTCCTAGAAGACTCATGAAGATCTTGGGGTTCTGGTCCCGCCGCGTGAGTGGCGGGGCCAGACTCTTTCTTGTGGTGATGGGGGAATGGGCCGGGGAGACGATCGGGCCGGATGTGTGGGAGACGTGCCGGGAGTTGATCCCGGCCGGGAGTGTGTTTGCGTTCCTGGCCGAGCATCGCGGTGCGCTGTTCCCGGTGGTGATGTTCGAGGACATGTACCCGTCGGCGAACGGGCGGCCGAGTATGCCGCCGCAGATCCTGGCCGCCGCGATCACGCTGCAGGCCCTGCACGGGCTGTCGGACTTCGAGACGGTCCAGGAACTGCGTTGTGACCTGCGGTGGAAGGCCGCGTGCGGGCTGGGCCTCAACGACATGGCGTTCGATCCGTCACTGCTTGCCTATTTCCGCCGCCGGCTGGCCCGCTCCACCCGGCCGAACCGGGTGTTCGAGGCCGTGAGGGAGGTCGTCAAGGCCACCGGTGTACTCAAGGGCAAGCACCGGCGGGCGCTGGACTCCACTGTGCTGGACGACGCAGTCGCCACCCAGGACACCGTCACCCAGATCATCGCTGCCGTCCGCGCGGTCATCCGGGAGCTGACCGGGTCGCGGCCGTGCAGTGCACCGCGCATGACTACAACGACCCGGGCAGACCAAGGATCGCCTGGAATGACGAGGAGGCCCGCGCCGTCCTCGTTGATGCCCTGGCCGGTGACGCGCTCAGGCTCCTGGGGCATCTGCCCGAGCAGGAGCTGGGCGAGAAGGCCGCGAACGCTGTCGGCATCCTGGCCCTGGTCGCCGGGCAGGACGTCGAACCCGCCGAGGACTCCGACGGCCGCGACGGGCGCTGGCGCATCACCCGGGGCACCGCCTACGACCGGATGATCTCCACCGTCGATCCGGAATCCCGGCACGTGCACAAGACCCGCTCCCACCAGTAGGACGGCTTCGAAGCACACCTCGCCGTCGAGCCCGAGACCGGGTTGTACACCGCCGTCGCCCTCGCGCCCGGCGCCGGGCCCGAGCACCACGAAGCAGCCGTCGGCCTCGATCTGCTTGCTGACGAGCACGAGCCGGTGGACGCGTTCGGCGACACCGCCTACTCCACCGGCGACGCCCGCCAGGCCCTCGAAGAGGCAGGACACCGGCTGTTCTTCAAGCCCGCCCCACTACGGCCCGCTGTCCCTGGCGGCTTCACCCTGGACGACTTCGTCATCGACACCGCCGCCGCCACCGTGACCTGCCCCGCCGGACACACCGTCCCTCTCTCCGCCCCCGGCGGACAGCACCACCAGCGCACCGCCTCCTTTAAGAACCTGTGCGCCGGATGTCCCCTGCGCGAGCAGTGCACCAAAGCCAAGGCCGGACGCATCCTGACCATCCGCCCACACCACGACTTGCTCGCCGCCGCCCGCCACCAGGCCGCCACCGACCCCGACTGGAAAGCCGACTACCGCCGCTGGAGACCACCAGTCGAACGCGCCGTGGCCTGGCTCGTCCACCACGGCAACCGCAAACTCCGCTACCGCGGCACCACAAAGAACGACAGCTGGCTCCACACCCGAGCCGCCGCACTCAACCTCCGCCGACTGATCAACCTCGGACTCACCCGCACAGGCAGCACCTGGACAATCAGCACGGCCACCACATAGGCCAAGAGGCCGCCCGGCCTGCGACCGGACAGCCCCTCATCAAGATCTTCATGAGTCTTCTAGGCCAGGGGGAGCGCGGGGGTGTGACCGCGACAAGCGGATGTGCTTAGCGTGGCGATGGCAGCGGTAGCCGTGAGGTTCGCAGTTTCGGTGTGACCTGTCGCGGCGAATGGCCGACGGCGGATCGGGTGGCATTTGGTCGGTGATCACTTGGGCGCCATCAGGACGGCACGGCCTCAGCTGCGCAACCCCAGTTCGTCGCGCACATGCCCGGGCAGGACTCAGGTCGACCGGGTGAGCACGTCGACGAAAGCTGTGGTCAGCGGGTCGTGCTGGTTGCGGCGGTAGGCGGCGAGAGGGGGGACCGCCGGATCCGGGCGCAGCAGGAATCCGTCGAACTGTGCGGGAATGACGTTCGCGGGCACCAGGGGACCCAGGCCGGCGGCCAGCAGCGGCGCAGCCGCGGTCTGCGTGGCCTGCGGGCGGAATCCTGCCGCGGCGCAGCTCTCGTCCAGCACGTCGGCCAGGCCGTTGTCCGGCGCGTAATGCACCCAGCTGCGGTCTGCCGGCTCCGCCAGCCGCACGGTGCGCTTCCGTGACCCGTCGGCGGCCGGGTCACGTCACCGGCGGGCAGGACCACGACGAACTCCTCGACGTCCAGCTCGAGGATCGGGCCATCCCACACATCTGGGAGCGGGCCCAGGGCCACATCGGCCTGGCCGGCCTGCATCGCGGCCAGCAGCTGGTCCGCGTGCTGATGTTCGTGCAGCCGTACCTGGACGCCCGGATGCTCCTGCCGCCGGACACACAGCACCGGCGGCAGCACGCCGAGGGCGCTGGATCGGCTTCGAGGTATCCGAACGTTCCTGACCGGCTACGGCCGGCCAACACCGGCGTTCGCGGCGGCCATCACGCTTGTCCCCCCTGTGCGCGTGCCCGGCCTCCTCAGTGCGCCGATGGTGAGTGACAAATGTCAGCGAAACCGATGAGGAATCGGAGTAGTTCGCCGACAGAGCGGTCCTTAGCCTTCCGGTAGGGCACCAGGTGCCTGCGCACCACGCACCGTCCGCAAAGGAGATCGCCATGCAGCGTCCAGCCTTGTCTCTACCGAGCAGCAACCTCAGGACCAGCAGGACCACCGGAATCAGCAGGAGGCGGATGGTGAGCACGGGCGCCGCGTTCGCTGCGGGACTTGCTGTGACCGCCGCCTTTGACGTTCCCGCCGTCGCATCGTCGCCCCGCTGGACGCCGGGTGATGTCCAGCCGCCCGTACGACTCGTCCTGCCGCGACCGAGCGGTCCCCATGCCCTCGGCACCATGGCGCTGCATCTCAGCGACCGCAGCCGCCGGGACCCCTGGATCGCTGCACGGCCGGTTCGGGAGTTGATGGTTCAGCTCTGGTACCCCGCACGCACAGCCGCCGGCCTGCCCCGGGCACCATGGATGACCGAACAGGCCGCCAAGGTCTTCCAACAGACGGGGTATCTCCTCCCCGAGTACGCCACGCTGCCGGACACGCACGCCCGGATCGGCGCAGCGGCGGACACGCGTGGTGGCCGACGTCCGGTGATCCTCTACTCCCATGGGCACGGTCAGCACCGCAGCTCCAGCACTGCGCTGGTCGAGGAACTCGTCAGCCACGGATACGTCGTGGCCGCCATCGACCACACATATGACGCCGGACAGGTCGAGTTCCCCGACGGCCGGGTCGAGAAGTACGCGATGCCGCCTCTCACCGGGGAGGACGACGATCCGACGATCCTCAAGGCGGTCGAAGTGCGGGTGGCCGACACCCGTTTCGTACTGGAGGAGTTGTCGCGGCGCGTACGGGGCCGCCGGGGCCCGCTTCCGCACGGACTCGGCGACATCCTCGACCTGTCCAGGACCGCCATGTTCGGCCACTCCCTGGGCGGTGCGACCGCGGCTTCGGCGATGGCGGCAGGGGTACCGATCGCAGCAGGCGCGAACCTCGACGGCAGTCTCTTCGGTCCGGTGGTTACCCAGGGACTGCACAAACCGCTCCTCCTGATGAGCGAGGACGCGGACAGCAATCCGAGCTGGTCGGAGATCTGGCCGCGGCTGCGAGGCTGGCGCCGCCACCTCCGGCTGACCGGTACCCGGCACTTCTCGTACACGGATTACGAGACGTTCATGCCGCAGGCCGCCGCGCGGCTCGGAGCGACCGACGAACAGCTGGCCGAGTTCATAGGCCCGCTCGACGGGACACGCGGCATCGACATCCAGCGGCGCTTCCTGCTCGCCTACTTCGACCTTCACCTGCGCGGCCGTCGCGCCCCGATCCTCGAAGGACCATCTCCCCGGTACCCGGAGGTGCGCTTCATCGGCGGTGCCGGATGATCAAGAGAGAATACGCACCGCCGGTTTCGTACGCAGGGTAAAGCGCGCCGTGTGTCCCGGGACCCGCATGACGGAGAAGTACTTCTTCCTGAGCAGAGGTCAAGTCCGGCGTGAACCGGAACGCCCGAAGCACCTCGGACTGCACGTGAACCACCGTCGCGCTCGCCCAGTGCAGTTCTTCGAGCGCCCGGTAGTCGTTGCCGAACAGCTTCTCCGGCTCCCTGGCCTGCTCCTGGTCCCGCTGCTCGATGGCGGCCTGGATCGCAGGGTCCACGGTGGTGGTCTTTCTGGTGGCCCGGTGGGCTTCGAACGCGCGGCGGTGGCCGGCCGATGCGGTCTCCCGGGTCCGCACCGGGCTCTCGGGCGAGGCGGCGGCCGCCGTGGTGCTGGTGACCGGGTGGGGAGCGGGCGGCAGACTGTGGATCGTGAGGACCTGCTGGCAGTTGTACCCCGCCACCACCCATCTCTTGCCGGCCTGGATCGGGGCGGGGACGCCCTTGCGGCCCTCCCCGATGGATCGGTCACAGCCTGGGGAGCCAACGACAACGGGCAGCTCGGCGCGGTCGGGGCCGGCCTTCATCAATGGTGTCTCGGCTGGGTCGCCGCCGTACGACGGTCCGGTGGGTTACCGGGCTGATGTTGACGGTCTTGAGGCCGGCGAGGGTGATGTTCTCCGTTCCCGACACGATCGCCTGGACGGCGGTCGTGCAGATGAGCTGGGACAGGAGCGCGTTGTGGCCGTCGGTGATCTCGTGGAGCTGTGTGGCAGGGCGGGTGAGCGCGTGACCGTCGAGCCTGTACAGGTTCAGATCTTCCTGGAAGCCGGCCAGGACCTGGCGGAATGTCTCCGGATCTTCCTTGTCCGCACTCCGGGGTCACCTCAGATTGGGCGTTTCCCCTTGATCGTGGACACCCTGATCATTGGATCGTGATGATCCATAGGACAGGAGTTCCCGTTGGGGACGTCGAAGTACTCGCCTG
>NZ_JBHVWT010000105.1:0-7395 GCF_042882135.1 Streptomyces sp. NPDC058240 | reverse complement strand
GACGGCTCGACGGACTCGGCCTCGGTCACGTTCTCACTGGTCATCGATGCATCTTCCTTGATCAGGAGTTACACCGATCGTTTTACAGTCCCGACTCAGCAGCAGGCACCTGGAGAACAGGGGTGGGCACCGCGTGCCCACCCCTCGTGTCGTCGGCTTCGAGGCCGGTAGGCCTGGTTGGGGTGGGGGATCGGGCAGCTGAGGCGGGCCATGATGGTGCGGCAGGCGTTCTGCAGTTCTTCGTCGCAGGTGATGCTTCTGAAGCGGCCGCCGCGGCGGGGCAGTGCGAGTTCCGCTCGGATGCGGGGGAGAGCTGGTGCGGCGGCCGGGCCCATGCGGTTCAGGCAGGCCAGGACGTGGTTCGAAGTCGCGTCGTTCTTGTCCCAGGCGGCCGGCAGCGTCTGCATGACGACGGGGACCTCGGCTTCGCCGCCTATGTCCCACAGCGCGGCCGCGGCGTGGACGCGGATCCACGGGTCGTCGAAGGCCACCGACTTGCGGAGGCGCGGCAGTGCGCTCGCAGCGGGCGGGCCGATCCGGCCGAGCGCGTCGGTCGCCACATCGTGCCGGTAGCTGTCGAGCAGGTCGTTCAGCCGCGGCACGGCATTCTCCGGGTCGCGTTCGAGCTCCCACAGAGCGGCCGCGGCGGCTGCTCGGAGACCGAGGTCGTCCGCTTCGGCCAGGGTGCGGACCGTTTCCAGGGCGGATGCAGCAGCGGTGCCGAAGGAGGCGAGGCTCTCCAGGGCCATGACCGCTTCCTGGTGGGCGCGGTGCAGCAGCGGTTTCGGTGTCGCCCACACGTCCGGTCCGTGCATGGTGCGTTTGTGCGGCGATATGGAAGGCGAGGGCTTCGCGGGCGGGTTCGGAGACAGGGGTCAGGGATCCGAGGCTCTCGGCCGCCGCAGTGGCGGTGCAGGGGTCCTCCGGCAGCAGGTAGTTGTTCGCGCCGTGCCCCGGGCGAAGCTGCACGCGGTTCAACGCCGGGACGCGCTTCCCGGGTGTCGAGCCGCCGGGTGAAGCCGCTGCGGGGTCGAGGACTTCCTCGCGGCGAAGTGAAACCCGGCAGGCCTCCCGGGGCGCGGGCCCGGGAGGCCTGCCGGGTTTCACCCGTTCAGTTCCGCCGGTCGTCGGTGCGGGCCTCGGCGGCGGTCTTCAGTTCGTGCAGCCATGCTTCGAGGCCCTGGCGGAGGATCTCCGTCGCGGTGGGCACATCCGCGTCGACCTGGGCACCGGTGTGGGTTTCCTCGGTGCTCACGCGGACGCCACCCTCGACCGCGGTGAAGTTCCATACGTGGACACCGTCGATGCGCAGTCCCTCACCGATCGCGGGGCCGGTCCAGCGGATGCAGGAGTTGGGCCTGAGCTGCTCGACGGTCGAGGTGATCTCCAGCTCGGTCGCCGAAGTCGCGGGGTTGGGGGGTATCGGGGTCGTCCACCGGAACGCCGAGCCCTTCCGGAGGGGGCCGTGATCGAGGCGCTCCGCGGTCTTGACGGAGGTCTGCCAGGACGGCCAGCGCGCCACGTCCGTCTGCAGCTTCCAGACGGTACGCAACGGCGCGTGGATCACGGTCTCGGTCCTGTGGCGAACACGCGCGTCGGGATCGACACCTTCCCCGTGGCAGGTGAGGGACGTGCCGGGGTGGTGGTGGGCGGCTCCGGCGGGTGCGGCAGCGGTGCCGAGGACGGCGAGGGCGAGCGGGACGGTGAACAGGACGGTGCGGATGCCGGGCATGGTGTTCCCCTTGTCGGTTGCCGGGCGGGAGCTGTCTGTTGAGTACGCCCTGACTGTCGGGCGGATGTTTGTCGTCGGACGGGGCGGCGAGCGGGACGGCCGCACGGCGCACCCCCGAACGAGTTAGAAGCTTGCATGTTCGTTAGAAGTTATGACTAGCGACGTGGTGGAGGGTCAAGACCTTGCGTGATAGCTTCTAACGAAACCTTGAAGATGTAGCAGAGGGAACAGGGAAGGTGGCGGGCCGTGGGGGAGTCGGATCCGAAGACGCCGCGGGAGCGGTACCGCGCCCAGGTCCGCGCGGAGATCAAGGAACACGCCTGGGGGCAGATCGCCGCGGCAGGAGTGCCCGCGCTCTCCCTCAACGCGGTCGCCAAACAGATGGGCGTGAGCGGCCCCGCGCTCTACCGCTACTTCGCCGGCCGCGACGAGCTGATCACCGAGCTCATCCGGGACGCGTACCAAAGTCTTGCCGACACCTTCCGCGCGGCCTTCGCCGCCGGCGCCGACGTGACCGGGCTGGCGCACGCTCTGCGCGACTGGGCCCTGGAGGACCCCCAGCGCTACTTCCTCATCTACGGCACCCCCGTGCCCGGCTACCACGCCCCCGAGGACACCACCAGGATCTCCTCCCAGATCATGGCCACCCTGCTCGATGCCTGTGCGGCCCTCACCCCGGACGGCCCCGCGACACCGTTCGGCGCCCACCTGGAAGAGCACCGGGACTGGGCCGACGGCCACCCCGCCCCGCCCGCGGCCCTTCACCGGGCCTTGACCTTCTGGACCCGGCTGCACGGCGTCCTGTCCCTGGAACTCGCCGGTCACTTCACGGGAATGGGCCTCGACCCCGCCCTGCTCTTCGCAGCCGAACTCGATGACCTGCTCACGCAGCGGGCTTGACGTCTCCAGCTCGCGCCGCGCGCAGCTGCGGCCCATGGATCACGCCACGAGAAGCGCAGACAGACGCTCGGCAGGGGATTCCCGGCCGAGCGTTGTCCGTGGCCGGCTGTTGAGTTCGGCGGCGACGGCGTCCAGGCACTCGCGGCTATGGCGGGAGAAGCCGGTGCCCCGGGGGAGTACTGGTCGGCAGACCGTTGGCGCTGTCGACGACTACAGGGCGGTCCGACAGCCCGTCGTGGTCACTACCGGTGGGCGGCTCGGGCTGTCTGTGCCCGGCCTGTGACGGCCAGGCCGAGGCCGGAGATACCTGTGGCAGCCGGTGCGGCGCGGGCGTCGGAGGTGAGGAGACGGCGTCTGCGGGCTGGGATGGCTCAGGTGTCGCCGAGGGCTGTTGCGTCGTGGAACGTTGTCGGCGTGGGCGCAGCCTGGTGATGGCCTGCCAGTCGGCGAGCCACTCCTCGAGTGCGGGATCTGTGCGGGATCTGTGCGGGCCGGCGGGGGCATTCCTGGCCCTGGGTGTCCCAGGACATCAGTGTGCGGACGAGGACGATCGGCTTGTCCACGCTCACGTACCGGCCGTTGAAGGCGGCGTTCTGCGTGGTGATGGGCGGTGGCCCCCTTCGCTGAACAGTTGTTTCGCCCAGGTATGGATATGGATGCGTCGCAGGGGCGGACTGCCCTATTCGATCTGTAGTCGGCGCAGGCGTTGTGCCTGGTCGAGGAGCCTGCTTTCGTGGGTATCCGTCCCGTGATTCCTGTCCGCGGTTCCCGTGCCGTTGGTTTCTGTCATGAGTACTCGTCCCCTGCCCTGCCGTGTCCAGCAGGTTGGAACCCGGGCGGCGGAACCATACGGAACTTCGGTACTTCGGTGAACACCCGCGAACGCGGTGCTTGTAAGCACGCGTTCTGGCCCCCGCCCGGCCGGTGATGGGCCGATGAGCAGGCGCAGCCAGCGAGGCGCTCTTGCGCCCGGGCCAGGGTTTTGAGCGGGTACAGCTCGTGCCCGGCGGGGATAGGCCTCTCCAATTCAGCGCCACCCGCCACCCGCTACCTGCCACCGCGGCCTGCGTGCTGTCCGCATGGCATGGACGTGCATCTCGGGGCTGCGTGACGCTGTAGATCTGAGAGTTGACTCTCATGAATTGTGAGAGGATACTCTCATGTCATGAACTCCAGTAACCGCATGGGCGATATCGAGATCACTGATCCGCAAGCGATGCGGGCGTTGGCGCATCCGGTGCGGCTGGCGATCCTCGACCATCTGCACCGGAACGGACCGGCCACCGCGACCGAGCTCGCACCGGATGTGGGAGCCACGCCGTCGGTGACCAGCTGGCATCTGCGCCACCTGGCGACCTTCGGGCTGGTCCGTGACAGCGAGCCCGGACCGGACCGCCGACGCCGGCGGTGGGAGGCAGTGGCACGCGGCTTCCGGTTCGAGGAGTCGCAGGACCCGACGGACGAGGAGGGTCGGTCGGCCGCACGCGAACTCTCGCGGCAGATGTTCCTGCGCTACGCAGACCTCCCGAGCCGCTGGGCTGCCGAGGTCGAGCCCGGACTCGATCCGGCATGGCGCAGGCAGGCCGGTCTGGCCCATACCCGTGTCATGGTCTCCGCTGAGGAACTCGCCACCATCCAGGACGAGATCGAGCGCGTTCTCGCGCCGTACGTCACCCGGGACCCGGCCGACCGGCCCGCCGACAGTCGTGGCGTCCGGCTGATGCGCTACGTCCTGCCGGAAGGTGGCGGGGAACAGGGTGAGAAGCAGACAGGGCAGACATCATGAACGGCCTGGACCGGTCCCCTGCGATATCACTGTGGCGCGATCGGCGGTTCTCCCGCTTCTGGGCCGGCAATTCGGTCTCACAGTTCGGCGACCGGATCACCGAGCTGGCCCTGCCCCTGATCGCCGTCAGCGCGCTGAAAGCTTCGGCCAACCAGGTGGCATGGCTGACCGCGCTCATCTGGACCCCCAACCTGCTCGCGATCTTCCTGGGGGCCTGGGTCGATCACCAGGCACGCAAACGCCGTCTGATGATCCTCGCCGACCTCCTGCGCGCCGCAGTGCTGCTGAGCCTGCCGGCGGCCTACATGCTGGGGGCTGTGACGCTCACGCACCTGTATGCCGTGGCGTTGCTGACGGGCGCCGCCGGGGTGCTGTTCAACACCGCCTATCCGCCGTTCTTCGTACGACTCGTACCGCGCGCTTCCTATGTCGATGCGAACAGCAAGCTCAGCGCCAGCCGTTCGGTTTCCTATGTCGCCGGCCCTGCGATCGGCGGCGCTCTGGTCCAGGCGCTCACCGCACCCGTCGCCATCGTCGTGGATGCCCTGACCTTCCTGGCGTCAGCGGTCCTGATCGGCCGGGTCTCGGTTGAGGAACAGCCGGCAGCCGCCACCGGCACAGCCACAGCCTCACTGCTGCGGCGTGCCAGGGAGGGCCTGGCGTTCGTCGTCCGTCACCCGGTACTGCGGGCCGGTCTCGGTTGCGCGGCCACTGTCAACTTCTTCACCTTCGTCGCGGGCAGTGGGCTGATCGTGCTGTTCGCCAGTCGGAGCCTCGGACTGTCCGCAGGGGTGATCGGCATCGCGCTCGGGGTCGGCGCGACCGGCGCCCTGCTCGGTGCGGTGTCCGCTCCCGTGATCTCGCGACGGTTCGGTGTGGGACGCAGCATCGTCGTGGGCGCCGTGCTGTTCCCTGCGCCGATCGCCATCGCCGCCGCCGCGGATGGCCCTCTCTGGCTCCGCGCAGGGGCGTTGGCCGCGGCCGAGTTCTTATCCGGCTTCGGCGTCATGCTGTTCGACGTCAACCTCAACTCCCTCCAGGCCGCCGTGATCCCCGATCGCATGCGCAGTCGTGTCGCGGGTGCGTACAGCACGATCAATTACGGCATACGCCCCGTCGGTGCCATTGTCGGCGGCTTGCTCGCCACTCTCATCGGCCTGAGGTCGACCCTCCTCATCGCCGCTGCCGGAGGAGCCCTGTCACTACTCTGGCTACTGCCTTCACCGATACCCCGCATCCGCTCCCTGGCCCCGAACAACACTGCGGACACGGTGGGCGACGCGGATGACGACAATCGACCAGTACCTCATTGACCGCCGGTAATGGTCCTGCCCGGATTCGGGCAGAGGAGGGCGATCTGGACGACTTGGAACGCTGGGCGTGGGTGCTCTTACTGGAGTCTTGGGTGAGTCCCGGGACGGAGAGCCGCAAATGGAGTCCTTCGCCCCCGACCCGTGGGGCGGACTGATGATCCCTGTACACATGGACCTGAACGGCGATCCCGGCAACGAAAGCGGCCGCACCGCGTGCCACGACCGTCGCTCCTGCCCGGCCTGCCTACCAGCGCATGCCGAGCGCGTCGAGGCCCGTCCGCCGTTCCGCGCTGAGTCTGTCGGCTCGCTTGCGGACGTTGTCGAGCCACATCCCGAGCCTGCTCGCCCTCCCCAGCCGGCTTCTGACCCAGGAGGTTCTCCAGGAGCCAACTGCTGCGCGGGCACCGGCTCCTCCCAGCCGAACCGCTGCGCGCTCACACACCATCCGAGGTCCTCGCCCTGCGCGATCGCCTCGGCCGCGGTCATGGGTACGGTCCCGCCGTACCGGATCAGGCTCTGGGCGAGGCGGAAGCGCAGCTGCCAACCCGTGTCCCATGCCGGGCACCACCCCGGATCGATCTCCTCCAATGCCTCGCGCCGTTCCTCGGTCAGGGCGCCCATGCTGGTTCGACGGGGAGGCCGGCTTCGCGCCGCTGCGCGTTCTGTTCTGTGGTCCGGGCGGCGAATCGCTGGTTCTTGGCCCAGGTCGCGACGGGGTATCCGTGCTCGCCGATCGCGGTGGCGGGCGGCAACAGGTGGCCGTGCACCTTGGCCCAGGCGCCAGCGGCGGCAAGGCCCTCCTCGAACGCGACGTCCTGATGCGACCACACCATCCCCAGCCCGTCCAGCTGCTTCACCCGTCCCGCGTCCAGATGCCTCGGCTTGTGGAACCTTCGCTGATCAGCCGGCCATGTCCCCAGCGGGAACCCGGCCAGCGCCCAGTCGTCGGGGGTGAAGCAGCCGTACGGCATCCGCAACGGCACCGCCCCGGTCTCCTTCACGTACCGGGTCGTGGCCTGGATGCCGCGCCGCCAGAACGAGTTCTCGGGCTCGATCACCCGCAGTTTCACGAACTGCCTTCTCAGCGTGAGGCCGCACTGGGACGCCGGCCGTCGGTCCGTCGAGCAAGAACTCCTCGGGCAGATGCATCAGGGCCCGGCCGGCTGCGACGTGGCGGGCTTGGCCACCGGAGAGCTTGTGCACTCTCGCGTCGGCGATGTCGCCGAGGCCGAACTGTCCTCGTAAGCGGCTGCGGCCCCGTGCGCCTGGGCGGCGAGAGCGGTCACTTCTACGCGCAATCCCTCGATGGCGAGTGCGGCGACTGCGACGCAACACCGCGCCGGATAAGGCCGTGGTACGACCTCGGCGTAGACCTCGTTGAAGATGTCGCGGTCCTCGATGTCGGTGAGGTAGATCGTCAGGTGCAGCAGCCGGCTCGGGTCGCTGTTCGCCCGTCTGAGTACGTTGGCCAGGTTGGTGAGCGTCTGCCTGGTCTGCTCCCGCATGTCGCCCAGTTCGATCGAGCCGTCTTCGCGGTCTGGAATCTGGGTGGTGCACACCAGGCCGAAGCCGGGACTGTAAAACGATCGGTGTAACTCCTGATCAAGGAAGATGCATCGATGACCAGTGAGAACGTGACCGAGGCCGAGTCCGTCGAGCCGTCC
>NZ_JBHVWT010000104.1:0-7601 GCF_042882135.1 Streptomyces sp. NPDC058240 | reverse complement strand
TCAGCGGACAGCAAGACTTCGACAGCACGAGGGCCTCGATACGACATAAAAACAGCCTACAGACTTAAGGCCGCCTTTTCTGGCGCATCACACTAAGACATCCTCCCGTTTGTCCCACCTGCCGTGCCCCAGCAACCGATGGACTCCTCCAGGGCGCGGCGCTGCTGCCCCTCCGGGTGATCTGCTGTGCGAGCGCGGCGCGATCGACGGGGAGCGAAGGCGGCGAGGACCAGGCGCCGCGGTTCCGCATGTTCCAGGGCTTCGACTTCCCCTTGCACGGGGTGGTCGAATTCGAAGCCGTAGCGGGGGCAAGGCGGGCTGGCGTGGGTCGCCGCTTTGCCCTCGGTCGCGGGCAACGCGTACTCGTTGACGGCCTGATCGAAGGTGAGCAGCACGCGCCGGGTTTGCGTCCAGCAGCCGGTTCGTGTCACCGAGTGACGTCACTTGTCGACGGGTTTGGGAGGTACGGGGCCTTGCCAGGGCAGCATCCGGCTGCGCGGAAGGAACCGTCAAGGCTGGCTGACATCGGCGGCCATTGATCGCTCAGCTCGTCAAAGTGCCCTGGTGGAAATACATGCGCCAGCCCACTTCCGTCAGACGCCACACGGAGCTCCGCCATGCTCGGCGCCCGCTGTGGTCGGCGAAGTACGTCAGATGAACGATGCCGGGAGCGAGTACGGCCCCCGACATCTCGCTGACCTTGACCGGAGCTTCGGGGACCACCGAACCGTCACTCGTCACCGTGAGGATCGATGTCGCATCCCAGCGCCGCCCCGACGCTCCGATCTCAAGGAACTCCGGGTCCAGGAGCTCGGACACCAGGCCCGGCGAAGCACGCACGTCAGGGTCGAGAAGCCGCATCTCCGCCTCAATGGCCGCTTGAACGGCCCGCTCACTCTCGTCTGTCATGCACGGACCCTACGGACGTTCCTCGTCACGTCACAGCGAATAATTGACGCAACGCAGGCAGCGACACTGGCAATGACGTCGATTCCCGTCAACATCTATGGCTGGGTTGATCACCGACTATCTCCGGAACCCATGCACAAATGCTGTCGCTAGACGTGAACGAAGCCACACGATGTTGTCCGTTCCACCGAAGCCGGTCGCCGTCTCATCCAACCCAGTTGAGCTACAGGCGTCAGGCGTGTGGCGACAGGCCGTCGTCCACGGGGACGTTCTCGGCTTCCAGCGTGATGCCGGAGTTCCTGGCCTGCTCAAGGAGCAAGGCGGCGAAGTCCTCCTCGACATGCCCTGCCCCGACAGCACCCGCGACGAGCTGAGCGGTGGCGGCGGCGAGCGGCATCGGGACCTCCAGCTCGCGGGCTGCGGACAGCCCCAGATCGAAGTCCTTGCGCAGCAGCGGCATGGTGAACGTCGGCTTGAAGTCCAGGTTGACCAGCGCAGGCGACTTGTAGCGGGTGTAGACCGAGCCCAGCACGGAGCCGTTGAGAAATTCCAGGAGAGCGGCACGGCTGACACCACCCTTCTCCGCGAGGACGGTGATCTCGGCGAGCGACTGGGTGAGGACACCGAGGAAGACGTTGTGCGCGATCTTGACGAGACGGGCGACCTCGCCCTCTCCGACGTACGTCACCCCGCGCCCCAGCAGTGCCAGCAACGGCTCGACCTGGTCGAACACCGCGCGTGAGCCGGAGACGGCGACGGTCAGCTTGCCTGCGGCGATCACCCGCGGGTTCCCGCTTACCGGGGCGGCCAGGAAGTCGGTCCCACGCTTGGCGGCTGCTTTGCGGATCAGCGCAGACATCTGCGCGGACACCGTGGAATTGTCAACCAGCACCCCCGGTGCGGCATCCGGCGAGGTCAGCACGCCGCCAGGGCCCGTGGTGACCGCCTCCAGGTCGGGCGATGCGGAGACCATGGTGAAAACGACGTCCCGGTCGGCCAGACCGGCCGCCCGGTCGACGATCGCGGCTCCCCGTTCAGCCAGCGGTTCGGCCTTGGCACGGGTCCTGTTGTAGACAGCTACGTCGTGCCCCGCGTCCAGCAGCCGGGCGGCGAGCTGGAAGCCCATTCGGCCGGTACCGATCCAGCCGATGCGCGGGCGGTCCTGGGCGGCATACGTCATCTTCTTTGTACCTCGATCCTGGAAGACAGCTCGACCTATGGGGCCCTGCTGCTCACCGACCGGACCGCCGCACACGACCGGCAAGGTGCCGACACGCGACGACCTCTGCGTCAGATTGCATGACCATCCCGCCCTGCCTGAGGCTCAGGATGGAGACCTGCTGGACCACACCCGCGTATGCGAGCAAAGATGAGTCTGCCTCCCCACACACTCGCTCGGCTTCAGGCGCAGCTGCAGACACTCCAGGCGGGTGACGGCGTGCCTCGCCCAGACCCCACCGACCGGGTTGGATGGGACGGCGACTGACTTCGGTGAGAACGCCTTCGTCCCGGTCGGAAGGGTCCGACACCCGCAAGCCCGCACTGTTGTCGGTGTCAGCGACCGGCCCCTGCCGCTGCTGAATGACGTGCGTCAACTCGTGCGCCAGGGTGTGCTTGTCGGCGCCGCCCTCGCCGACGACCACATGGCTGCCCGAGGTGTAGGCGCGGGCACCGACTTCGGCGGCGGAGGCCTTCGCGGCGCTGTCGTTGTGGATGCGGACGTCGGAGAAGTCCGCCCCGAGCCGCTGCTCCATGTCCGCCCGTACATCGGCGGCCAGCGGCCGGCCGGCGCTGCGCAGCACATCCGGAACGGCAGAGCGCTGCGCGGGCGCCGGCTCCAAGTGGCCGCAACCGGCCCCGTGCCGGTGCTGTTCCGGCTGGACCCAGGCGTGGCCGCTCTGGCGGAGCACCCGGACGACGGCGGCATTGCCCACAGTGCTCTGCAAGGCGGCCAGGGCCTCGGTCGTCCACCCAGCGGACAGCGCACCTCCGGCGGCGGGTCCGACCGGACGTTCCGTAACGACCGACCGACGTTGCTTGGCGACAGCCTCGGCCGATCGCTCCTCTCGCGCGCGCATTGCCACTCCCTGGACTCGGGTATACGGAGTCCAGGTTCCTTCTGTGGCGGGCAGCGGATCAACTGCCGGAAGGGCAGACGCAGGGCAGCCCCTCCCGCCTCAGAGCCCAGGGCCCGGTGAACCTCATCTGAACGGCCGTCCCCCGTGGCCGGTTCCGGCAAGCTCCGGGTGCGCCGGGTCCTCGAACCTCTCCCCGGCATCGGCGCCGTCCGCGTCGGCCAACTGTTCGCCAGCCTCGGCATCTCCGAGAGCCGCCGCGTCCAGAGCCTCGGCTCCGGACAGCGCGTCCGGTTTCTCACTCCGGCGACGTCCATCACCGGGCGGCACCCGCCGGTGACGACGCGCGGCTCGGAAGCCGACCCCAGCGCCTCACACGCCTCAGCCATCACGACTTCGTTGTAGAGCGCCGACGCGGCGACGACCGTCTCGTTCAGCGCCTCGGTGTGCACCGAACCCCAGGTGCCGTCCGGGCGCCGGCCTTCGACCGACAGCATCAGGTGATCGCGGAGCAGCGGCATTCTCTCCCGTGCCTCATAGTGGCGGAACTGGGCGGCGACCAGGTCGCCGGGCCCGGACCCGGACCCGGACCCGGTGGATGCCACCACGGCCGAACCGGATCACCGCCACCTCGTCCGTCATCACCAAGCGCCCACGACAGGTAGATCGTCGGATGCGGACGGAAGAGGGGGTCGACACCCGTGACCTTCACCCGGCGCCCGAGCGCACCGGCCCGCCACGCGTCCCTCGGAGACTCCCCCGCGGCCAGCCGGTCGGCCTCGATCAGGTCCGCGTGCGGGTGCCGGCCCCCCTCACCGAACAGGTTCCGCAGCTGCGCCTCAGTGGCCTCGCCCCCGGCGACCAGGCCGAGGACGGCGAGCCCACGGCCCATCCATCGACCGGCCGGCACACCGGACTCCTCCTGGGCATCGGCCAGCGGCGTGCGGGACGGTCGGCGGCCGTCGCCGACGACAACCTCGCGCAGGTAGTAGCGGTACATCTGTCCGGCGGTGACCTTCGCGATATCCATCATGCAGGCCATGCCACATCACCCTGACCTGAAGAAGAGACCGATCAGTCGTACTTCCCGCCCCACGAGAGCAGCGGCCTGGCTTTCTTTCCAAGTGCCCGTCGGACGGGAACCGTCTCCGGCGCTGCCGGGAGAAGGACGCCTTCAACCGCAGCAGGCGCCCTGGCGGACGGGATTGGTCGTGGCGCAGCCCGTGCGCCGCGATGGCCAAGTTGGTCATGAGGAGAGCTCCTTCAAAGGGTGCGCGGTTCAGAGACTGTGGGCGGTGATGTCGCCCTGGGAGGTGGTCGCCTTGATGGTCAGGCCGTCGGCGGCGCCATCGGTGTTCTTCAGCGCGTTGTTGATCCGGCCGTAACCGGTGCGGGCGTCCAGGACGGCGGAGACCCCGTGGGCCGCACCGACGGTGATGTCGCCCTGCTGGGTGTTCAGCGTGAGCGTGCCGCGCACAACCTCGGTGACGTTCACGTCGCCCCGCTGGGTGCTGATCTCGCCGGGACCGTTCAGCCGGCCGACCGTGATGTGGGCGTCGAGGCCGGTGAGGCGCGCGCTCGCGGCCTCGTCGAGCTTGACCGAGCCGTAGCCGCCGTCAAAGGCGACATCGCCGAGACGTCCCACACCGCGGAACTCTGCGGCGGCGGCCTTCGCTTCGACGCGGGAGCCGACGGGCAGCTGGATGGTGACGTCGACGGATCCGGAGTGGCCGAGGATCCGGTTCTTCGCTTCCGGGGCCTGGATCCGCAGGACGCCGTCGGCGTAGGTGACTTCGGTCTGTTCGGCCGTCTTCACGTCGCGGCTCTTGGCGGGGTTGGCGGGCCGGACTTCGACGGTGGTGTCGGTGCGGTCAGCGGCGATGAACTGGATGCGTCCTGCGGGGACGTCGAGGACGGCCTGGACGGCGGCGGGGGTGGCGAACTTCTGCATCGTGCTCTCCTTCTCCGGTATCGCGCGCCCCTTCGGCACGCTTTTTCCGATGGCAGAAACGCTACGTTGCATTCATTAATTCAGCAACAGTTTCGTTGCGTCAAAAACCCATATCTGCAGGTGGATACATAAAAGTTGATGCAATAGCCTCGCGCATAACGCAACGCTTCGACCCGCAGCACGTTGCAATGAATTGAGAGTGAACGCTATAGTCGGCACACCAGCCACCACAGGGCCGCCCCAGGCCACGAAGGAGACCGCGATGCCGGGAGGCAGGCTCAACCAGCAGGAACGCCAGCAGATCGCACTGGGACTGGCCGACGGCCTCGCCTACGCCGAGATCGCCCGACGCCTGGAGCGGCCGACCTCGACGATCACACGCGAGGTGATGCGCAATGGCGGTCCGACCAGCTACCGTGCCGAAGTGGCCCACCGTGCCACCGAACACCGCGCCCACCGCCGCAAGAAGGCCGCGCCCCGGGACCCGCAGACACCCCCGCAACCCTACGGACGCGACGCCGAAGAAGTGCGCGCGTACGAGGAAGTGTTCACCACCGTCGTCATCGCTTCGGGCATGCCCACGATGATGGCCAGGGTGACGGCCTGCCTCATCCTCACCGACACCGGTAGCCTCACCGCGGCCGAACTCGCCCAACGTCTCCAAGTCAGCCCCGCGGCCGTCTCGAAGGCGATCGCGTTCCTGGAGAGCCAGGGCTTCGTCCGCCGGGAACGCGCCGAAGGCCGACGTGAGCTCTACGTCGTCGACGACGACGTCTACTACCAGTCCATGATGGCCAGCGCCCGCTCCATCGCCCAGGTCGTCGACACGGCACGCCAGGGCATCCCCGTCCTCCGCCCCGGCACTCCCGCCGCCACCCGCCTCGAAAACATCGCCCGCTTCCTCGACTTCGTCTCCGAAAGCACCGCCCGCGCCGCCGAACAGGCCCGCGACATCCTCCACACAAAACCCGAAACAACCCCGGACACCACTACCTGAGCCACCACCAGACCGCCGGGGCAGACAGCCACATACACACCCACCGACCTCGCCCGTCACCGGCCTTTCCAGCGCTGGCGGGCGAGGCCGGCGCCCTCCACGATCCACCCCTTGGCGGGGCGCGGGCCGACCTGGACGGAAGACGAGAGCCCATACTGGCTAGGCCCAATACCGGTGATGGAAGAGCGAAAGCAGTGGCGCACCGACCTGGACCCGAAGATCCAGGCCGTGCGCGAGCTCGCCCGCAAGTACGGCGCGCATTTGCTTGACACCGACGGCATGTTCGCCGAGCTCGCCGCGAGGACCGGGCCGGAGTACTGGGCCGCGGACGGCGTGCACCCGACGCCGGCCGGTCACGCCGCACTCGCGGCGGCCTGGCTGCGCCTGGTCGCGTGACCGAGCCTCGCAATCGCCCGCGACACTGACGATCGCGAGAAGCTTCGCCGGTCGCCCCCAGGCGGGCCGCAGGAACCTGGGGCTGGATGAGACGGCTGACGGCGAGCGATCGCTCGGCGATGTCCCGTTGTACCCGGCGCGGATCGGCGATGTGCTGACCTTTCGCTGTGCCTGTTCGCAATCTCACCCGATCGAACGCACCTTGTGGCGTTGTCCCTCGGCGTCGCCGTGCGCTGCGCTCGTCAGAATCGCGCTCACGACAACACCGGAGAGGTGATCGGCGCGTGACGCGAGCGAGGGTTGATCGCCGTGCCACGCGAGCGACCCGGCCAGCGCAAACAGGTCGGTGCCGTCGATGTCGGTCCGCGCCAGGCCCTCGGCCTGGCGCGGGCAAGGAGTCGCGCGCCGGCCGCGCGCAACCGGCACCAACACGATCGTGAGCATCATCGCCGGACTGGCCGCCGCCTTCCTCGGTAGCACCCTGGTCGGCTCACTGCTCCCGTGAACGCTTCCGCCAGGGCGGCGTTGGCAGTGTCGTGGTGGCCCAAGGGATCAAGTTTGTGGTCAGCACGGGAGGCGGGCGGTCTATTCGAGGTGTGCGGAAGCGCGACATCGTGCATGGCGGTCTTCTCACCGATGCCGAACAGGCGCATGTGCTTCAGCGGATCACCGGTCACGAAGGCCTCGTTCAGGCGGCGGTCCTGGCGAAGCCCGTCCAGGCTCATCTCCTTGGGCAGGGAGTCACCGGATCGTGCTCCTGGTGACGGCCGGCTGGTCCGGGTTGAGTGCGGTGCGTCGGCTGACGAGCAGGTGGGGGTTGGCCGAGGCCGACCCTCCAGACCTTGCGCCGGTCCCCAAAGAGCAACTGCACCGTGACCTCGCAGCATGCACCACTGACCTGACGATCTACACCATCCTTCGCAACTCGTCACGTATCAGGACGATCTCAAGGCATGCCGAAGAGCCACCCGATGAGACGGCTTTAAGTGTCTGGAGAACCACCGAGCTTGGGCGCAAACCACCAGCCCGGCCCGTCAGGCAGTGTTGGAATCGCCTGGGCCAGTGCCACTTTGATCGGGAACTCCGCAGACCCGAACCTGCGAGCCCGACACCCCTGGGAGCGCACCGGGCGGTCCGTACGGCCTGTGCCTGGCGAAGCCCCGTTTCCGGAGTGCAGATCTGAGAGGGCGGTATGTGACGTGATGCCACGTTTGCTGTCGCTGGAACGTGTGGCACAGGCGTATCGGGGCTGATCGGAGAGTCCTGTCGTGCT
>NZ_JBHVWT010000103.1:0-7699 GCF_042882135.1 Streptomyces sp. NPDC058240 | reverse complement strand
ACTCAACGCCTTCGACATCACCATCGACGGCCGGCTCTCCGCAGCACGCCAGTAACTCCAACAACCTGAGTTACACCGCTCGTTTGACAGACCCGCTGAGTCAGGCTCTCTCTCCGAATTGGTTGTGGCACTCCATCCGGGAGTGGGGCGAATTGACGGGTCCCAACGCACCTCGCCATTGCTGTCGTTGAACGCGCGGCCGTGCAGCCGCAGAGGGGGAAGCACATGATGGCAGTCTGGTGGGTGGTCGTACTGGGGGCCCTGGGCGTGTGTTGGACGATCTGGCGGCTCGTCCGGTATCCGGGTGGGTGGGCGTATGCGTTCCATGACGAACACCAGGAGGAACGGCAGGCTCTGGCCGATGCCCGCAGTGCCGTGCGAGAGCTGCGGGGCACAGCCCGTCGTGAGACGTGGCAGGCACGGACCGAGGCGAAGCGGGCCGAGTGGGCCTACCGGCGCCGGGTCCGCCGGGCGGAGTCCGAACTGGAGCAACTGCGCACACCGCACCGTGGAGCCCTCATCAGGCAGCTGGGCAAGATCGCCCTGCACGACCACTCGGTCCTCATCGCCGACGACGAACTGCAACTGGCTGGCATGCAGGTCCGGTTCGAGCTCGACAAATCCACGGACGTCTCGTATGTGTACCTGCCGGCTCGATCGCCAGGAGTGGCCGAAGCCACTGGACGACCCGGCATACGGTGGCCGGCGAACAGCCGAACAGCGGCGCGAGCTGCCGCATCGTGAGGTTCGTCCGGTGGTGGACGGCCACCAGCAGCACCGGATCCGCCAGCGGAGGGCGCCACGGCCTTCCCTCACCAGGCCCGTTCCCACCCCGCTCACGCACGACCTTCAGCAGCCACTCGAACTGCCGCATCCGCAGCCCGGTGAACGTTTCCACCCACAACGGCTCAGCCCGCAACACCCCACCCATACGGGAGGAATACCCGCTCCACAGCCTTCTGCGACACGCTTTAGGCTCTTCCTTGATTCGAACGGGAGGGGCGGAAGCATGGCGATTTGGGGACTGGTCATCGAGACGACCGTGGGTGTCGGGGAGCGCAAGCACGCGGAGGCGTACGTGCTGACGCACGTGGAGGGTACGCGCGAAGAGGCTCTGGAGGAGCTGGAGCGGCGTGCCCGGGGACATACGCCGGAGCACCCCAGGAGTCCGAAGCGCCGTCGGCTCTTCCGGGAAAGCGACGGCTTCCTTCTGGTGATCGACGGCGCCTGGCAGTCCTTCAGCACGCGGTTCACGGTGGCGGAGCTGCTGGACGACAGCGCCGCACCGACCCCGCCGTCGGCGGAGGCGGCCCCACCGGAGGCTGAACCGGATCCGGCGGACGCGGTGCCGCCTCCGCCCTCGACGCCGCCGGTGGAACGCTATGCGGACGGAGTGCCGATGCGGCCGACCTGGTGGGGCCGCACCGACCTTCCGTGACGGCTGATGCACCCCGCGTCGGGAGCGAGGTCTTCCAGCTCCAGGAGGTGGACCAGGGCCGCGGCGTCGTCCCGGCGCAGACCGTAGCCCGCGGCGACCTCCAGACCGAAGGTGAAGCGCCTCTCCAGCGACGGGAGCCTGCTGACATCGACCCGGTCGGCGAGGCGCAGTCCTTCGATGGCATCCCCGGCGGTCATCTCGACGGACACGGCGTGCAGTTCGGTGTTCGTCGGTCCGAAGACCGTGCGGAGCGTGTTGCTGCTGTCGCTCACCCGGCGGGCGAGAGGAACGGCCTTCGCGGCCAGCCGTTCCGGTGCCGCCCACGGGCGGCGCGCGCGGGCCTCGGCGACGACCGCGACGAGTTCCAGAGCGCCCCGGACCGCTGCGGCTTCGGGAGTGGCGGAGGTGCGGGCGAGCTGGTCCGCGGCCGCCATCGCAACATCGGCCGCGTCCGACTCCTGCCCCGGACCGGAGAGCAGTACGTGACCCCTGTTCCAGTGCGCAGCGGCGATGCGCAGCGGATCGTCCGCATCCTCGGCGGCGCGCAGGACCCGGTCGGCGACCATGAAAGAAAGGTCGGGACGGCCGGTTCTACGGGTGCAGGAACGCAGCAGACCGTAGAGGTCTGCTGGCTGCCCGCAGCACTTCGCAGCGGCGGCACCGGGCAGCCGCCCTGAGCCCGCTGGAAGCCGTCACGGAGGTGTAGCGCATGGCCTCCGGCAGACTGTCGGCGCGCTCTATCCGGCCCGCGGCTGACGCTGCCCAGAGCCGTCCCGGCGGACGCCCTTCCCCCGAGGGCTCCGCCGTGTCCGGCGACCACGTGTGTCCCGGTCAGGCCGCCTCCTTGGCCGGGTGGAATTCGCTGAAATCCACGTCCAGCCGCGTCTCGTAGGCGTCGGGGGTGACGGCGAGTTCGTGGGTGGAGTACTCCGCGAAGCCCTTGATGTGCTCGGTCAGGTACTGGGGAGACCTGGGCCAGTTCCTCTGGTTCCACCTTCCAGCCCTCGGCCTGTAGCCGGCGCACCGCGTGACGGTATTGTGGAAGATCACGCAGTTCACCATCAGCGCGGAGAACTTCACGTCCTTCTCCTGGTCGGCCGGCCCGCTCGTCGACCAGCCGCTCGAGGGCACGAGCCCGGCTGGCGTCGGCAAGGACACCACCTCGGCACGCGCCGCGCGCTCACGCAGTTCCTCCAACGCCTGGCCGCCGTCCCCCGAAGCGCTCTTCCGGCTTGCGGGCTTGGTCCCGGATCTGCCGCTGAGCGGCGGCTCGCTCCGCGCGTAGCCCAGCTGGCGATCTGCGTCGCCTCGTCTGCGCTGATACGGCCGCCCGCCTGGTCTGCCGCCCGGGTGCCGGCGTTGCTGAGCACCCGCAGCACGACTGAGACCTGCTGCGGGATTCAGTCGAGGATGTTGTACTCGCCGGCTGTCCAGTCGGCGAACAAGGTGATCGCATTCTCCATCTCGGCGCGCTCGGGTGTGGTGGAGGTGGCCGGCCACCAGTTCTCGACGTGGTGGGCGTCAACGAGGACGGATTCCCGGTACCCGTCGAAGTCGCCAGGGTCTTCCGCGACACCGATGTGGACGGGTGTGTCGTCGGGCAGGTCTTTGATGGCTTCGCGGAGCTGTGCCGCGTTCCATACGTGCGGGGCGTGGTCAAAGGTGTCGGCCATGGGCACAGGATGCAGGACCAGGCTCGGGGTCCTGGCGACGACACGACTGTGCCCCGGGCCAGAACGCTGATCCGGGGTACAGGGGGCCGGGATGAAGAACGCATCACCGGAGGTGAACGAACCCAGCCGCGCCACACAGCACCGGCTGACCCTGTGGTCAGCCGGTGCCGGAGAGGCCCCGGTCTTCGGGGAGGTTGAACAGGCGCTGTGCCCGTCGTTCGTTCTCCTGTCGGAGCGCGGTGGTCCAAGGCCAGGGGTCTTCGGGCTGGAGGTAGGGGCAGACCGTGCGGTGCGCGATCCGGCACTGGGTACCGGGGAGAGGTTCGGCGTCCCACAGGTTCATGGCGGCTCCGTCCGGGGTGGTGATCCAGCGCCGGCGCGGGGGCACGGTATGGGCGGGGACGATGATGCGGGGTTCAAGGAGAACCCAGTGGCCTTCGTAGTGGGTGGAATAGCGGTCCTGCGGGAGGTCGCAGAACGGGCAGTCCGGTGGGGCGGGCGGTCGTGGAGCGAAAGCGCCTTCAAGGAGGGCGTGGAACGCGTTGTCGGTACTGTCCGGACCTGATGTGCTTTCGGTGTCCCCCATGGTTCTCAGCGTCCGGACGGGCCGTCAGGGCGGGTAGGGCGCAATCCAGCCGTGCCGGATGGGGCACAACGGGATCACTGTGTTGTGGAGCGCCCTGTGAGGCGCACGTCGGCGCAGCGGTTCCGCGGCGTCAGGCTGAACCGGCGTACGCAATGGCCAGCACGGTGAGCGTGTGGGTGTCGTGGCCGAGAAGGATGACGGCGGTGACATGTCCTCGGGCAACGATACGGATGATGCCGTCGTCCTGCCCGTACGGCTCGGAATGGGCAAGCGGGCTTTCCTGGGCATCGACCAGAACGAGCGCGAGGTCGCGGCGGGCGGGCAGCATCCGCCTGCGAGCCCGGACCAGTCCTGCGCGCGGGCCAGCTCGATGTAGAAACCGCTGCGGCGCTCGGCCGGCAGATCAGCGGGCGGCTTCCACTCGGTAGCCATGCGCAGCGCGCGGTCGACGTGGTCGCGGCCAAGGCTGACAGCGACGGAGACTTCGTGGATCCGGACCGGGTCCGGGCCGAACGCGGCGCCGAGATAGACGCCCTCGCGCGCGACTTGATCGCCGAGCTGTCGGGCGTGCTTCAGGTGAATGCCGGCGCCGCAGGGACACGCCCGCGGTCCAAGCATTCTGCGCCGCCGGGCTCGCGTCAGCGGGAGGGTTCGATTCCCCAGGCGGCGGCTCGGGCGGCGGCGGCCGCTCGGTTGGGGAGGTCGAGCTTGGCGAGGATGTGCTCGATGTGGGTCCCTACGGTGCGCGGCGTGATGTGCAGCCGCTCGGCGATCTCCCGGTTGGTGCGGCCGGCGGTCAGTTCGGCCAGCACCTGGAGCTCCCGTGGCGAGAGTCCGCCAGGCCGCCGCGCATCCACGGCGGGGCCGGCTGCGGCGATCTCCCCGGGCGGCGGGCCCGCGCAGGGGCCGACGGCTGCGGCGAGGGCCTCGGTGAGCAGGGTGACCACGGCGCGCGCCGGATCGGGCGCGCGCCGCGGCCTGCGGGTGCTGACGTTCAGCATGCCGACGTACCGGCCGTCGGCGGCGAAAAGGCACTGGGCCACGCCGTCCTCGATGCCGAGCGGACACAACACCTCCTGGAAGCCCGGGGATGCAGCCAGGAGCTGCCAGGGGACGTCCCTGAGCCAGAGACCGCCTCGGGCCGGACTGCGGAGCACGGAAAACATCGGATCGTGGTGGAGACGGGTCTCGATGTAGGCCGTGGCTTCGTCCGGGTAGCTCCCGGCCAGGGTGGTGTGGCGCCGGCGTAGCGGGTCCCACCGGGTCAGGGAAGCGTGGTCGTACTCCATCACCTCCGACAGCGCCGCCAGGACCGTGTCGACGCCGGTCACGCCGCTCGTGGCGCTCCTGGCGGCCTCGCGGACGTGGACGGCCGCGTCCAGGATGTCCGCCGTACTCTGCTCCGCTGCCATCGTCCAAGGATGATCATGCGCCCGGAATACGTCAATCGCGAAGGGTGTCGTGCACGACCCGCCCGTCCATGACAGTGAGGACGACGGGCATCTCCGGGATGTCGTGGGGGTCGGCGGTGAGCAGGTCTCCGTCGAGCACACAGAGATCGGCGACCTTGCCCGGCTCCAGGGAGCCCTTCCAGTCGTCGGCGAAGTCCTGCCAGGCCGCGTCGATCGTGTACGTACGGATCGCCTCGGCCAGGCCGATGCACTGCTCGGGGCCGCTGACCCGGCCGGCGGCCTTCGACTCGCGCAGCAGCATGGTGGCGACGCCCTGGCGCCAGTCCGGGGACGTGACGGGGGCGTCGGACCCGCTCGCGACCCGCACACCGGCGTCGATGGCATCACGGTAGGGCCATGCGTACGCGGCCCGTCCGGCGCCGACGAACTCCTCCTCCATGTCGGCGACGGTCCACTTGATGGTGGGGTTCATGTTGACGCCGAAGCCATGTGCGGCCAGCACCTTCATGCTGTGTGCGGTGAGGAAGTCGCCGTGGATGACGTAATGGCGAGCGTCGGGCCGCGGGTGCTCGGCCATGGCCGCGGCGAAGGCGTCCGCGACGGTGTCGATGGCCCGGTCGCCAGTGACGTGCACGCCCAGTTGGTGCCCAGCGGCGTGGGCATACCGGATCATGGCGTCGATCTCGGCGGTCCGCTCGGCGTCGGTCTCGCCGCCGACACACAGGGAGCCGCAGCCGCCGCCGACGTACGGCTCGTGCATCCAGGCCGTCTTGTTGGGCACGATGCCGTCGGCGAAGATCTTGACCCCGAGGATCGCGAGGCGGCGCGGATCGGCATCGCCGGAATCGCCGAGGGCGACGAGGGTCCGGGTGAACTCCTCGGCGGTGCTCGCCATCCCGGTGGGCAGGAGCAGGACGCCGAGGCGGGCGGTCAGTTCGCCGTCGGTCAGCAGCCGACGGTAGACGTCGAGAGTCTCCGCACCGAGCGCGCCCCGCATGATGCCGTCGCCGCCGGGGCCGAGCCCGGGCTCGGTGTAACTGGTCACGCCGAGGCGGGCGAGCGTGGTGAGGGTCGACCGGATCGCGTCGGTCCGCTCCTGTCGGCTGAGCGGCGGCAGCGCGTTCTGGACGAGTGCTTGGGCCCCCTCGTGGAGTAGCCCGGTCGGCTCCCCGGCTTCGTCCACGACGATGGCTCCGCCGGGCGGCGCGACGGTGTGCCGGTCGATCCCTATGAGTTCCAGTGCCTTGGAGTTGACCCAGGTGGCGTGCCCGGAGAAGGAGTACAGGACGACAGGGTGGTCCGGGCTCACGGAGTCGAGGTCGCGCCGAGACGGCAGCCGCGACGCATCGGAGACACACTCGTCGAGGTAACCGGGGTCCCAGCCGTGCCCCGTGATCCACTGCCCACCCGGAACCCGCCCGACGGCCTCCCGTACCACCTCGGCCACGTCCGCGAAGCAGGATACGGCGGGATGCCCGAGGTCGAGGGAGAGCGGCGGCGTCGCCATGCCGAAGGCGCATCCGTGCAGATGGGAATCGTTGATACCGGGAAGCAGTGTCGCCCCTCGCAGGTCGACAACGCGGGTGCCGGGTCCGACGAGCGGCGCGACGTCGTCCCGCCCACCGACGGCACTGATGACCCCACCGGTCACGGCCAGGGCCGAGGCGACGGAGAACTCCGCATCGACCGTGACCACCCGCCCACCGAGAAACACCAGATCCGCATACATGTCCACAGAAGGGTCCTTTCAATGATCGGGTGCACCACGGCCACCCGCGAACGATCTCCCAAGGACTATGGCCACGCCCTCATCCCCCGCACATCGGTCATCCCACCGATACGCACTCTCGTAATGGCAGGCTGATGCCGTGTGCTCCGGATCGCGTCGGGCTTCGGGAACACGGTTGCGGGAGGCATAGCGGAGGCTTGGCCGGCACACATGTAACTCATCCACTGGCTCAAGCAGAACAAGCAGCCCCGCTGCCAGCAGATGAAGCCACTGCTCGACGCTCGCGCAGAGAGCACTCGGTGAGCGGCTTGGTGAGCCGTCGGCAAGTTGCCCTGGGACCTATTCGCCTTCCTGGACGACGCCTGCCGCCGGGGCGTCCTGCACCGGACCGGCCCGCGATCATCGTGAGCAGGTCGCTGGTGAGGGCGCTCACGAGCGCGCCGACGACCATCACCGCCGAGACCACCAACGGCGCCTGGCCCCGCGCACTGGGCGATCCGGTGACGGCCGCCGCCCTGCGGGCGCTGCACTCGAAACCGGCCGCACCGTGGAGCAATGACCGCCTGGCCGCAGAGGCGGGGGTTTCCCGTCCCACCCTGGCGCGCCGGTTCACCCCCCTGGTCGGCCGCCCTCCGATGGCGTACCTCACTTGGTGGCGCGTGATCCTTGCCGCCACCTTGCTCCGCGACGCCCAGGAAACCCTGGCCACCATCGCCGGCCGAGTCGGCTACGGCAGTCCGTACGCACTTTCCCACGCCTTCGAGAGTGAGGGGCCTCGCGTTTTCCGGACAGGCGTCTGACTGTCTATTTCACGCGGCGATTCGCAACTTCTCGTACTCGGCGTGGATTTCGCGCGGAGGG
>NZ_JBHVWT010000102.1:0-7830 GCF_042882135.1 Streptomyces sp. NPDC058240 | reverse complement strand
GTCCTGGGTGACGCCGGTCCAGCCGCGGCCGTAGAAGCCGATGCCGAGCAGCAGCTTGGCGGCGGGGACGCCCTGGGCCTTCAGCTTGGCGATGGTGGCCTCGCTGTTGAAGCCGTCCTTCGGGATGCCGTCGTAGGAGGTGAGCGGGGAGTGCGGGGCGGTCGGCCCCTTCGCGTCCCAGGCGCCGAAGTAGTCGTACGTCATCGGGTTGTACCAGTCGACGTACTTCGCCGCGCCGCCGTAGTCGACCGCGTCGAGCTTGCCGCCGTCGGAGGCGTCGGCGGAGATCGCCGAGGTGACCAGGTTGCTCGTCCCGAACTTGGTGCGCAGCGCCGCCAGCAGGTTGCCGTAGGCCTCGCGCCCGCTGGTGTCGCAGGTCAGACCGCAGGCGTTGGGGTACTCCCAGTCGATGTCGATGCCGTCGAAGACATCGGCCCAACGCGGGTCCTCCACCAGGTTGTAGCAGGACTCGGCGAACGCGGCCGGGTTCTTCGCCGCCTCGCCGAAGCCGCCGGACCAGGTCCAGCCGCCGAACGACCAGATGACCTTCAGGTCCGGGTGCAGCTTCTTCAGCTTGCGCAACTGGTTGAAGTTGCCGCGCAGATCCTGGTCCCAGGTGTCCGCCACACCGTCGACGGACTGGTCGGCCGTGTACGCCTTCTCGTAGTCGGCGTACGAGTCGCCGATCGCGCACTTGCCGCCGGTGACGTTGCCGAAGGCGTAGTTGATGTGCGTGAGTTTGTCGGCCGAGCCGGAGGTCTCGATGTTCCTGACATGGTAATTACGCTGGTAGACACCCCAGTTGGTGAAGTATCCGACCACCTTGTCGCCGGCCGCTGTGGGGGCGGAGTCGGCGGACGCGGGGGCCGCTGCCCGCGTGGTGGTGGAGGTCGCGCCGGCCGACGCGGTGCCCGCGACACCCAGCAGGGCGGCGCCGAGGGCGGCGGTACAGGCGGCTGCGGCGAGCGCCCGGAAGCGGGCGCGGGGACGATGCGGTCCGAACATCTTGTCTCCTCGTGGGGGAGGGAACTTGCTTGTGGGGGCAGGCAGTCGGCCATCGCGTGCACTTGGCATGAACGCGCAAAGACCGTTCTGGTTGGAACCGTAGATGGACTAGACCAGTCGGGTCAATGGTTCGGACCAATCCCACTGATCGTTCCGTCCGGTGCCGAGTCGCCCGGTCACCCCGTGACGGATATCGTCCGATCGGGCATACTCAAGCCGCCACAGCCGCTGGCCGGCAGCTCTCGTAATCCGACGAGGCCGGCGTCGGCTGGGCAGCAGTGCTTTTCCGGGTCGCGCCCGGAAGCCCCCGGCGGCGCCGCCCACACCCCGCGCGCGCGACCGTCGCAACGCCCGACAGGGAGGAGAGCGCCGTCATGACCGACCGTGCCCCGCAATTGGTGGAACGCCGTCTGCCCACCGAGGAGTCCAGGCAACTCGTCGCGCTCGTCCGCGACATCGCCCAGCGAGAGATCGCGCCCCGGGCGGCGGAGGAGGAGGAAGCGGGCCGGTTCCCGCGCGAAGTCTTCACCCTGCTCTCCGACTCCGGACTGCTGGGACTGCCCTACGACTCCGCGTACGGCGGCGGCGACCAGCCGTACGAGGTCTACCTCCAGGCCCTCGAAGAGCTCGCGGCCGCCCGGCTCACCGTCGGCCTCGGTGTCAGCGTCCATTCCCTCGCCTGTCACGCGGTCGCCGGATACGGCACCAAGGAGCAGCGGACCGAACACCTCCCGGCGATGCTGGGAGGGGGTCTGCTGGGCGCCTACTGCCTCTCCGAGCCCGCCGCGGGCTCCGATGCCGCCTCGCTCCGTACGAAGGCCGTACGGGACGGCGACGACTGGGTCATCACCGGCACCAAGGCGTGGATCACCCACGGCGGCATCGCGGACTTCTACACGGTCCTGGCCCGCACCGGCGCCGAGGGCGCCCGCGGGATCACCGCGTTCCTGGTCCCCGGCGACGCCGAGGGGCTCGACGCGGCCGTCCCCGAGAAGAAGATGGGCATGAAGGGCTCGCCCACCGCCCAGCTGAACTTCGACGGCGTACGGGTCTCCGACGCGCGCCGGATCGGCGAGGAGGGCCAGGGCTTCGCCATCGCCCTGTCCGCACTCGACTCCGGGCGGCTCGGCATCGCCGCCTGCGCGATCGGCGTCGCCCAGGCCGCCCTGAGCGAGGCCGTCGGCTACGCCACCGGGCGGGAGCAGTTCGGCCGCCCCATCGCGGACTTCCAGGGGCTGCGCTTCATGCTCGCCGACATGGCCACCCAGATCGAGGCGGGCCGGGCGCTCTACCTGGAGGCGGCCCGGCTCCGCGACGAGGGCAAGCCCTTCTCGCGCCAGGCGGCCATGGCCAAGCTGTTCTGCACGGACACGGCCATGCGGGTCACCGTCGACGCCGTCCAGGTGCTCGGCGGATACGGCTACACCCTCGACTTCCCCGTCGAGCGGCTGATGCGCGAGGCCAAGGTGCTGCAGATCGTCGAGGGCACCAATCAGATCCAGCGGATGGTCATCGCACGCCACCTCGCGGGTCCTGAGACGCGCTGACCCGCAGCGGCCGGTCCGACCACACGGGCGTCGCCATGATCCGGTTCCACTCCTGGTCATGGCGGCCCGGCAGGGTCCGGTCCGCGCTCTCCCAACGACGCAGCAGGGCCCGGTAGATGGGCGGATCGGTGGAGTGCGGCGCCGGTCGCGGAGCCGACCGCGGGGGCACGGGCCGGGGCACCGGCTGCGAACCGGGCTGCGGAACCGATTCTTCGGCGGTGGGAGCGGCGAGGCGGCGGCGGCCGGGACCGGCCGTTGATTGCAGCAGGGTCATGCCCGGCCAACGGCGCGGGGCGGGCCCTGGTCACTGTCCGGCCGAATAGAGAGCCCGTTCGCCCCGTCCCCGGGCGGCGGGCGGTCCTCACCACGGGCACCACGCCGGTCGGGCCGTCGTGGTGCGGCGCAGAGGTGCCGGGCGGGCCCGGAAACGTGTCCGGGCCGGTCCCGCGCGGACGCGGGGGCTGCCGTCAGGCGGCGTCGCGCCGCATCCGCGGCACCTGCAGCGGGCGTGAGCCGGGGCCGCCGGCGTGCGAGAACGGCTGCATTCTCCAGTCGAGTCCCTGAGGGAGCGTCAACAGCAGGCCCGTTTCCTGCTCCTGGGCGTCGAGCGAATCGTCGGCGGGCCGCGACTGCGACGCCGCGCGGCCCGTACCGGCGCAGACGGTCAGCACGAACGGATTCCACGGCGTCGGGCACAGCGCGTGCTCCGGCAGTACGTCCTCGTCCGCCAGCAGCGCGATCGGCTGCGCGCAGTCCGGGCAGATCACCCGGTACATCTCGAAGGTGTCGTACGCGTCGGGAGCGGTGTTCTCGACGGGAGCGGCGTCCTCGACGGGTTCCGGTTCGATACGTCCGGTGAGCTTCAGGCTCTGCATGGGAAATTCCCCCCTCAGGTGGGCCGACCAGGCGACACGGCCTCGACCACAGCAAGCACTTCCCGTCGCGCATCCGCCGTAACCGCGAGGTGGTCGGCTACCCACCCGTAAACCTGTGGCATTCGTCACATGCCCGCCGCAGGTGCCCCTTCCGGAGCCCCTGCCGCTGTGCCTGGAGGGACCCGGGGCAATAGGTTGATCCGTATGGAGGAGCTGGACCGACAGATCGTGGAGTTGCTCGTCAAGGACGGGCGGATGAGCTACACCGACCTGGGCAAGGCCACGGGCCTGTCCACATCGGCCGTTCATCAGCGTGTCCGCAGGCTGGAGCAGCGCGGGGTGATCCGGGGCTACGCCGCGGTCGTCGACCCCGAGGCCGTCGGCCTGCCGCTCACCGCGTTCATCTCGGTGAAACCCTTCGACCCGAGCGCGCCGGACGACATCGCCGAGCGGCTCGCGGACGTCCCGGAGCTGGAGGCGTGTCACAGCGTCGCGGGTGACGAGAACTACATCCTCAAGGTGCGCGTCGCCACGCCGCTGGAGCTGGAGCACCTGCTCACCCGGATCCGCTCGCTCGCCGGTGTCTCCACCCGGACCACGGTCGTCCTGTCCACGCCGTACGAGGCCCGGCCGCCGAGGATCTGAGGGGGTCGCGGACCTCGCGGGTCCGGGCAGGCGCGAGACTGGTCCCATGACCGAGAGCACCGCCCCCCAGAGCGAACACCGCACCGTGCTGCTGCGCGGTGGAGACGTCCACAGCCCCGCCGACCCCTTCGCCACCGCCATGGTGGTCGAACGCGGCCATGTCGCCTGGGTGGGCTCCGAAGGGGCCGCCGACGCCTTCGCGAGCGGCGTCGACGAGGTGATCGACCTCGACGGTGCGCTGGTCACCCCCGCGTTCACCGACGCCCACGTCCACACCACATCGACCGGCCTGGCCCTCACCGGCCTCGACCTGTCCGGCGCCCGGACCCTCGACGAGGCGCTCGGCCTGCTGCGCGCGTACGTGGCCGCGCACCCCGCGGACCGGGTCGTCCTCGGCCACGGCTGGGACGCCACGCGCTGGCCGGAGCGTCGCCACCCGTCGCGCGGCGAACTCGACGCGGCGGCCGGCGGACGACCGGTCTACCTGCCCCGCATCGATGTGCACTCCGCGGTCGTCACCACCGCCCTGCTCGACCTGGTCCCGGGCGTCACCGGGCTGACCGGCTACCACCCCGACGCCCCGCTGACCGGCGCCGCCCACCACGCGGTCCGCTCCGCGGCCCACGGCGCCGTGTCGCCGCGGCAGCGTGCCGACGCCCAGCGCGCCGCCCTGCGGCACGCCGCGTCGCTCGGCATCGGCACCGTCCACGAGTGCGGCGGCCCCGACATCTCCGACGAGGAGGACTTCGCGGCACTGCTGAAGCTCGCCGCCGCGGAGAGCGGACCGCGGGTCTTCGGCTACTGGGCCGAGCAGGTCGCCGACGAGAAGGATGCCCGCCGAATCAGGGAGCTCGGCGCCGTCGGAGCGGCCGGAGACCTCTTCGTGGACGGCTCGCTCGGCTCGCACACCGCCTGCCTGCACGAGCCGTACGCCGACGGTCCGGCCGGACGCACGGGCACCGCCCATCTGGACGCGGCGCAGATCGCCGCGCACGTCACCGCGTGCACCGAGGCGGGGCTCCAGGCCGGCTTCCACGCCATCGGGGACGCGGCGGTCTCCGCCGTGGTGGACGGGGTCCGGGCCGCCGCCGAGATGCTCGGCCTGCCCCGGATCCGGGGTGCCCGGCACCGTGTCGAGCATGCCGAGATGCTCACCCCCGAGACCGTCGCCGCGTTCGCGGAGCTGGGTCTGACCGCCTCCGTCCAGCCCGCCTTCGACGCGGCCTGGGGCGGCGAGGAGGGCATGTACGCGCAGCGGCTCGGCGTCGAGCGGGCCAGGACCCTCAACCCGTACGCGGCGCTCCTGCGGGCCGGTGTGCCCCTGGCCTTCGGCTCCGACAGCCCGGTGACCCCGCTCGACCCGTGGGGCACCGTACGGGCCGCCGCCTTCCATCGCACGTCCGAGCACCGGATCTCCGTACGGGCGGGCTTCACCGCCCATACCCGGGGCGGCTGGCGGGCCGTCGGCCGCGACGACGCGGGGACCCTGGTGCCCGGCGCCCCGGCCGACTACGCGGTCTGGCGCACCGCTGACCTGGTGGTCCAGGCCCCGGACGACCGGGTCGCCCGCTGGTCGACCGACCCCCGGTCGGGAACGCCCGGCCTGCCCGATCTCACCCCGGGTGCCGAACTGCCGGTCTGCCTGAGGACCGTGGTCTTCGGACAAACGGTCTATGCGCGGCCGAACGAGTGACGTCCGGACATTTCGTATCGTCACTGATTGTGGTCCCCGTTCCGCCGCGACCTGCGGATCTTCGCTACTGACCAGGCAAGTTTCGTAAATATTGCAGGTCAGACGGCTATTGACAGAACGCGCCCACCGGCCGGTAGGTTCGGCCGAGTCCACCACAGGACGTCCGACCGGTAAACCTCCACGCAGTCGTCGAACGCCGCTGGGTCATGGGGCGGTGTGCCGCACCGGCGCACCACCACTGACAGCCAGGTTCAGCGCCCGCGCCTCGGGGGCGAGGGAAGGTTTCATCCGGACGGCGGTGCGACCCGGGTGGGGCCCGGACGTTCAGTAGACAACGGCTCTAGGTCGACCCGCAGCCAGCGGGTCCCAGGTCGGCCCGAAGGGCGCTGGGCCCCCATCCGTAGTTCCCGTCCGCGCGCGCGTACCCGTGCTTCTGTCCGTACTTCCGTCCATCTGTCCCCGGCGATGCCCGGCCCCGTCCGACCACGTCGGCGAGGGGCCACCGCCCGCTGGATATGGTGTGCACCTGCGTACGGACTTAAGGGGCAGTAAGTGAACGACGGCGGTCAGCGGCGGTACGGCCCGCTCGGCAGAATCCTGGTGATCATTCCGACCTACAACGAGGCCGAGAACATCAAGCCGATCGTCAGCCGGGTGCGCGCCGCTGTGCCGGACGCCGACATCCTGGTCGCCGACGACAACAGCCCGGACGGCACCGGCAAGGTCGCCGACGAGATCGCCGCCGGGGACAGCCAGGTCCAGGTGCTGCACCGCAAGGGCAAGGAAGGGCTGGGCGCGGCCTATCTCGCGGGCTTCCGCTGGGGCTCCGAGCACGGCTACGGCGTGCTCGTGGAGATGGACGCCGACGGCTCCCACCAGCCCGAGGAACTGCCCAGGCTGCTCACCGCGCTCAAGGGCGCCGACCTGGTGCTCGGCTCCCGCTGGGTGCCGGGCGGGCGCGTGGTCAACTGGCCCAAGTCCCGCGAAATGATCTCCCGCGGCGGCAGCACGTACTCCCGGCTCCTCCTCGGGCTGCGGACCAGGGACGTCACAGGCGGCTACCGGGCCTTCCGCGCCGAGACCCTGGACGGCATCGGCCTCGACCAGGTCGCCTCGCAGGGCTACTGCTTCCAGGTCGACCTGGCCCGCCGGGCCGTCGAAGCCGGCTATCACGTCGTCGAGGTGCCGATCACCTTCGTCGACCGGGAGATCGGTGACTCGAAGATGAGCCGCGACATCCTGGTCGAGGCGCTCTGGCGGGTCACTTCCTGGGGTGTCACCTCCCGTACGAACCGGGCCCTGGGCCGCAAGGCGATCTGATCCGCCGCGCCCGCCGCCACCGGCGGCGGGCATCGGGTCCGCCGCCCATGATCACCCCCTTGTGCCGTTCGGACGCCCGTACGGGCACACTGGGGACCATGACGACCGGCACACCGCCCCCGACCGCCCCCAGGCGCTCTCGCGCCCGTACCTTCGTCCCCCTCGCCGTCGCCGCCTGGGCGGTGCTGGAGATCTGGCTGCTCACCGTCGTGGCCGACGTGGCGGGCGGGTTCACCGTGCTGCTGCTCCTGGTGGCGGGCATCGTGCTCGGCGCCGCGGTGATGAAGCGGGCCGGCCGCCGGGCCTTCCGCAACCTCACGCAGACGCTCCAGCAGATGCCGGGGCAGCCCGGGGCCGCCGCCGCCCCACCGGCCGCAGGCTCGGGCGGCAAGGGCAACGGCTTCCTGATGCTCGGCGGGCTGCTGCTGATGATCCCCGGGATCGTTTCGGACGTGGCGGGGCTCCTGCTGCTGGTGCCGCCGGTCCGTTCGTGGCTCGGCCGGTACGCGGAGCGGTCGCTGGAGCGCCGGATGCGTGCCGAGAGCCCCGGCAGCCTCTCCGACGCCTTCCAGCAGGCCCGCATTCACCGGCCGGACGGAAAGGTCGTCCAGGGTGAGGTCATCCGCGAGGACGGCGCACAGCCGGGCGCAAGTGCAAGGCGTGCGGCGCCATGGCACTCCTGGTGGACGGGGATGGCCCCGAGGAGAAGAAGGGCAAGCCTGCGCGCACGCACTGGGACATGCTC
>NZ_JBHVWT010000101.1:3636-9017 GCF_042882135.1 Streptomyces sp. NPDC058240 | reverse complement strand
GGTGAGGGACGTCGCGATGACGATGAGGAGTCCGGCGGTGGTGGCCGCGGCCGGATCGAAGCCGAGCAGGTAGATCAGCGCGGGGACGGCGAGCACGCTTCCGCCGCCGCCCAGTCCGCCGAGTGCCAGGCCGACCACCGCACCGGCGGCCAGCGCCACGACCAGTGCGGTCATGGGGCGGGCACGGGGACGGTGGGACACAGGCCGGCCTGCGCCGCCGCGCCGAAACCGTCGTCGACGGCCACCACCTCGCGCCCCGCCGCGTCCAGCATCGACGCGGCGATGGCCGCCCGCGTCCCGCCCGCGCAGTGCACCCACACGACGCCCGGCGGCACCTCGCCCAGCCGCTTCGGCAGCTCGTGCAGGGGGATGTGCACCGCCCCCGTGACCGCACCCGCACGGTGCTCGGAGTCCCTGCGCACATCGAGTACGACCGGATCCTCGCCCCGCTCCCGGGCCGCCGCCAGGCCCGCGAAGTCGGACCTGCGCGACGACCGCAGCGCCGTCGCCGTGCCCGCCCAGTCCTCGGGACCGCCGGTGGCCGCCGCGACCGGACGGCTCATGCCGACGCGGGACAGCTCCCGCTGTGCCCAGGCTATGTCGGTGGCGGTGCTCGCCAGCAGGGTGACCGGCTTGCCCCACGGGATCAGCCAGGCCAGATACGTGGCGAGCCGGCCCTCGCCCTCGAAGTTGAACGATCCGGTGACGTGCCCCTCGGCGAACGCCACCCTGCTGCGCAGATCCACCACCCACTCGCCCGCGGCCAGCCGCCGGGCGATCTCCTCGGCATCGGCCGGGTCGGGCGGGGTCAGATCCAGCGGGGCCGGTCCTGCGGCATTGGCCGGGCCCATGTGCGCGTAGTACGCGGGGACATCGTCCAGAGCGGCGAGCAGGTCCGCGACAAAGGTGTCCACGTCCTTGACCAGCGCGTCGTTCCGCTCGCGCTCGTCGCCGATGGTCGTGGCCGACCCCTCGGCCTGCGAGGACGAACAGAAGCTGCCGAAGCCGTGCGTGGGCAGCACGGGCACGGCGTCCGCGAGCTCATCGGCGAGCCGGTGCGCGGAGGCGTGCTGGGCGCGGGCCAGTTCGGCGGTGAGCCGGGGCTCCACCAGATCGGGCCGGCCCACACTGCCGATCAGCAGCGAGCCGCCGGTGAAGACGGCCACGTCGCGGCCCTCCTCCACCAGCACGTAGGACGTGTGGTGCGGGGTGTGCCCGGGGGTGGCGAGTGCACGCAGCGCGAGGCCGTCGTCGACCGGGGTGACGTCACCGTCCGAGACCGGGACACGGGCGAAGGCGACCCGGGCTGCGGCGGGCACCAGGTACCGCGCCCCGGTGACGCGCGCCAGCTCCAGACCGCCCGTCACGTAGTCGTTGTGCAGATGCGTCTCCACCACCAGGGCGATCCGCACGCCGCGCCGGGCGGCAGCGGCGATGACCCGGTCGATGTCGCGCGGCGGGTCCACGACCACGGCGGACCGCTGCCCGCCCGCCAGATAACTGCGGTTGCCGAGACCCGCTGTCTCGATGGTGTCGACGAAGAACACGACACGGCTCCTTCCGTGATGCTTTACCCCAGGGGGTATCTCTGAGTCAGGCTAACACCGATACCCCTGGGGGTATTCATATGCGGGGTGAGACGTGCGATACGCCGGGGAAGGCGTCCGTGGAACGCGCGGCGCGGCCGATCGCGGGGCGCTAGCCTGCCGACATGACGGAGCAGCTCACGCCCATGCCCACGGACTGGCGGCGCGCCCTCGCCGTGGTCGCGCACCCCGACGACCTGGAGTACGGCTGTGCGGCGGCGGTCGCGGGGTGGACCGACGGCGGTCGCGAGGTCTCCTACCTCCTCGCCACCCGTGGCGAGGCCGGCATCGACACGCTGGAACCGGAGAAATGCGCGCCGTTGCGCGAGCGGGAGCAGCGGGCGAGTGCCGCGGTCGTCGGCGTCTCCACCGTGGAGTTCCTCGACCACCGCGACGGCGTGATCGAGTACGGCCTCCCGCTGCGCCAGGACATCGCCGCGGCCATCCGCAGGCACCGCCCCGAGCTGGTCATCACACTCAATCACCGGGACACCTGGGGCGGCGTCGCCTGGAACGCCCCCGACCACCGGGCGGTCGGCCGCGCCACCCTGGACGCCGCGGCCGACGCGGGCAACCGCTGGATCTTCCCGGAGCTCGCGGAGGCGGGGCTCCAGCCGTGGAACGGGGTGCGGTGGGTCGCGGTCGCCGGGTCGAGTGCACCCACTCATGCTGTCGACGCCACGGCCGGGCTGGAGCGTTCGGTGAAGTCGCTGCTGGCCCACCGTACGTACATCGAAGGGCTGACGGAGGAGGACCCCGAGGCGTACTGCCGCACCTTTCTGGCGGGTCACGCGTGGGCCGAGGGGGAGCGGTTCGGTGGTCGTCCGGCAGTCACGTTCGAGCTGTTCGCTCGCTGAGTCCGGTCCGGGCTCCGCCCGTCATGTGCGTTCCGGCTCTGCATGTTCGGTGTCGGGCTTGCACGGGTACCGCTTCCGGAGGGCAAAAGCCCAGGTCCACGTGTTGATGTTGTCCAGACCATTGACATGTAAGCGCCACGATGTTGAATTCGGTGTTGCTGTGTTGCGCGACTCTGGTGACTTGAGTGATCAATGGAGGACTAGTGACGCCTCGCCCACCCCGTCTCACCGCGCTCGGTACGGCGGCGACCCTGCTCGTCGGCGGTCTGCTGACCGCCGTGCCGCCCGCCCAGGCGGCCGACGGTGCCCGCACCGCCACCCCGGCGAAGGCCGCCGCCGACCGGCCGGCCCCCGCCATCACGCCGACTCCGCAGTCCGTGAAGACCCGGGCCGACCGGATCACCATCAGCCCGACCGTCACCGTGGTGGCGGGTGGAACCTCCGACGAGTCCGCCATCCAGGTCGTGGAGAGCGCGCTGCGCCGAGCCGGCGCCCAGCGCGTCGTACGCGGCGACAGACCCGCCCGGAACGGTCTCACGGTCCATGTCGGTGACGCGGCCGCGCTCGCCGCGCAAAAGATCGAGGGCCCGTCCGCGCTGCCCGCCGACGGCTATGTGCTCGGCATCGGCGCCGATCGCATCGTCCTCGCGGGCAAGGACACCACGGGCACGTACTACGCCGCGCAGACGCTGCGTCAGATCCTGCCGCACACCGAGCATCCTGGCGCCCGGGTCGCCGGACTCGCGGTGCGCGACTGGCCCGGCACCGCGCTGCGCGGCGTCATCGAAGGCTTCTACGGCACCCCGTGGTCGCACGAGGCGAGGCTCGACCAGCTCGACTACTACGGCGAGCACAAGATGAACATCTACGTGTACTCGCCGAAGGACGACGCGTATCTCCGTGCGAAGTGGCGCGACGCCTACCCGGCCGACCAACTGGCCGGGATCAAGGAGCTCGCCGACCGGGCCGCGCAGCGGCATGTGGAGTTCACGTACGCGCTCTCGCCCGGCCTCTCCGTGTGTTATAGCTCCGACGCCGACGCCGAGGCGCTGGTCGAGAAGTTCCAGACCATCTGGGACATCGGCGTACGCACCTTCGCCGTGCCGCTCGACGACATCAGCTACACGGACTGGAACTGCGCCGAGGACAAGGCGAAGTGGGGGACCGGCGGCGGTGCGGCGGGCGCGGCGCAGGCCTATCTGCTCAACCGGGTCAACAAGGAGTTCATCGCCACCCACCCGGGCGCCCAGCCGCTCCAGATGGTCCCGACCGAGTACTACAACGTCTCCGACTCGCCGTACAAGAAGGCGCTGTCCGAGCAGCTCGACCCCAATGTCCTGGTCGAGTGGACGGGCGTCGGTGTCGTCGCGCCGACCATGACCGTCGCACAGGCGGAGGCCGCCCGCACGGTCTTCGGCCACCCGATCCTGACCTGGGACAACTACCCGGTCAACGACTATGCGACGAACCGGCTGCTGCTCGGCCCGTTCAGCGGGCGTGAGAAGGGCCTGCCCGGCAAGCTGGCGGGGATCACGGCGAACCCGATGATCCAGCCGTACGCCTCGAAGATCGCGCTGTACACCGTCGCCGACTATGCCTGGAACGACGCCGCGTACGACCCCCGCACCTCATGGGGCGAGGGACTGAAGGAGTACGCGGGCGGTGACCCGCGCACCCAGCAGGCGCTGCGGGCCTTCGCCGACGCGAACTACAGCTCGGCCCTCAACAAGGACCAGGCCCCCGAACTGGCGGCGGAGTTCGCCCGCTACTGGAAGTCCGGTGACGCCGCCCGGCTCACCTCGGTGCTCGGTACGCTCGGCTCGGCGCCCGGCCGGCTGCGCTCCGGCCTCCCGGACCGCGGCTTCGTCGCCGACGCCGCCCCCTGGCTGGACGCGACCGGATCCTGGGCCACCGCCGCCCGGACCGCCCTGCGCATGGTCGAGGCGGCCCGCGCCGGAAAGGGCGCGCAGGCCTGGGAGTTGCGGCAGCAGCTGCCCGCACAGGTCACCGCGGCGAAGTCCTTCACCTACACCGGGCTCGACGGGAGCAAGGTGCCGGTCCTCGTCGGGGACGGCGTCCTGGACCGGTTCATCGACGCGGCCGACGCCGAGCACGACCGGATCCTCGGCGTGAGCGGCAGGCCCTCGGTCTCGACGAACCTCGGCACGTACCAGAGCAACGCCGTCGCCCGGGTACTGGACGGTGACGACTCCACCTACTTCTGGAGCGACGGGGCGCCCGCCGCGGGCGACGGGATCACCGTGGATCTCGGCCGGGTCCGGGACATCGGCTCCGTCACCCTCGCGATGGCCAAGCCCGGCAGCGCCGAGGACTACCTCCACCAGGGGGTGCTGGAGTACTCGGCCGACGGACAGAGCTGGCAGCAGCTCACCGCCTTCTCCGGAAAGCCGGACGTCAGCGCGACCGCGCCCGCCGGGACGAAGGCGCGCTACGTGCGGGCACGGGCGACCGAGGGCCAGGACAACTGGCTCGTCGTACGGGAGTTCAGCGTTCCGACGGACGACGGCGCGGTGACCGGAGGGCCGCCCGCCGCGGCCGGATCCTCGCTGCGCGCGGCGTCCGACGGGGACCCGGGCACCGTCTACCGGGCGGCTCGCGCCCCGGAGGCCGGGGAGACGCTGGAGCTGGGGCTCGGCGTCGCACGTGCGGTGCCCTCGATCACCGTTCTGCAGCCGGCCGGCTCCACGGCCCGTGCCGACATCCAGCTGCGGGCGACCGACGGAACGTGGCGGACCGTCGGCGCGCTCGACGGCCCGTACACCCGGGTGGACACGGCCGGTCGCACGGCCGCCGCGGTGCGGCTCGCCTGGCGCGCCGGTTCGGCGGCACCGCAGATCGCCGACGTGGTGGTGGCCGGCCAGGGCTGACGCCCGCGCACGGCACCGTCCCGCGCCCGGTCCGGACCGAAGCTCCCTTC
>NZ_JBHVWT010000101.1:0-3626 GCF_042882135.1 Streptomyces sp. NPDC058240 | reverse complement strand
GGGGCGGACCCCCACGAGGTGCCCCCCCCTGCGCCGGGTCCGGACAAAGCCCCCTTTCATTCGGGCCGGGCCGCACCCATGTCCGGGTCCGGCCGGGACCGGTACCGGCGGGTTGTTCCCAGAGGGGCAAGCGACCGCTTAGTATGCGCCGGAGCAGTGGTAATGCCGACAGTGTTGTGGAGGCCCCTCATGCAGGCATGGCGAGTGCACCGGAACGGCGAGCCGAGCGAGGTGATGCGGCTGGAGGAGACGGACAGGCCCACGCCCGGCGACGGGCAGGTGCTCATCGAGGTGCTCGCGGCGAACATCAACTTCCCCGACGCGCTGCTCTGCCGCGGCCAGTACCAGGTGCGGCCGCCGCTGCCCTTCACCCCCGGCGTGGAGATCTGCGGCAGGACGGCGGACGGGCGGCGGGTGCTCACCACCCCCGCGCTGCCGAACGGTGGATTCGCCGAATACGTCGTCGCGGACGAGGCGGCGCTGCTGCCCGCCCCGGACACCCTGGACGACGCCGAGGCCGCCGCCCTGCACATCGGCTACCAGACCGGCTGGTTCGGCCTGCACCGCAGGGCACACCTCCGGGCGGGCGAGACGCTCCTGGTCCACGCGGCGGCCGGCGGGGTCGGCAGCGCCGCCGTCCAGCTAGGCAAGGCCGCCGGAGCCACCGTCATCGGTGTGGTCGGAGGCCCCGACAAGGCCAGGACCGCCGCCGGGCTCGGCTACGACCTGGTCATCGACCGCCACAGCGAGGACATCGTCGCCGCGGTCAAGGAAGCCACCGGCGGACGCGGCGCCGACGTGGTCTACGACCCGGTCGGCGGCGACGCCTACGCCAAGTCCGTGAAGTGCGTCGCCTTCGAGGGCCGGGTGATCGTCGTCGGCTTCGCGTGCGGTGTCATCCCCACCCCGGCGCTGAACCACGCACTCGTCAAGAACTACTCGATCGTCGGACTCCACTGGGGCCTGTACAACACCAAGGACCCGGCCGCCGTCCGCGCCTGCCACGACGAGCTCACCCGGCTCGCCGCCCAGGGCGCCATCAAGCCGCTGATCAGCGAACGCGTCGGGCTCGCCGGGGCCGCCGTCGCCGTCCAGCGGGTCGCCGACGGCACCAGCACCGGCCGGCTCGTCGTCCTCCCGTCAGGAGCCGCCCGATGACCGCACCCGACGCGGCCGAGCTCCGCCGCCGAACCCAGGACCTGCTCGCCGCACACCCCCCGGCCACCACCGGCCGCACCGAATTCCTCAAGGCCCGCTTCGACGCCGGACTGGCCTGGGTGCACTACCCGGCCGGCCTCGGCGGCCTCGACGCCCCGCGCTCCCTGCAACCCGTCGTCGACGCCGAACTCGCCGTGGCGGGCGCCCCCGACAACGACCCGCGCCGGATCGGGATCGGCCTCGGCATGGCCGCCCCCACCATCCTCGGCTACGGCACCGACGAGCAGAAACAGCGCTTCCTGCGGCCGCTCTGGGTCGGCGAGGAGGTCTGGTGCCAGCTCTTCAGTGAACCGGGCGCCGGCTCCGACCTCGCGGCCCTCGGCACCCGCGCCGTCCGTGACGGCGAGGACTGGGTGGTCGACGGGCAGAAGGTCTGGACGTCCAGCGCCCATCTGGCCCGCTGGGCGATCCTCATCGCCCGCACCGACCCCGACCAGCCCAAGCACCGCGGCATCAGCTACTTCATCTGCGACATGACCGACCCCGGCGTCGAGGTGCGGCCGCTGCGCCAGATCACCGGCGAGGCCGAGTTCAACGAGGTCTTCCTGACCGGCGTACGCATCCCCGACAGCAGGCGCCTCGGCCCGGTCGGCGAGGGCTGGAAGGTCGCGCAGACCACGCTGATGAACGAGCGGGTCTCCATCGGCGGGGCACGGATCCCGCGCGAGGGCGGCATGATCGGCCCGGTCGCCCGCACCTGGCGCGAACGTCCGGAACTGCGCACCCACGACCTCCACCGGCGCCTGCTGACCCTCTGGGTCGAGGCCGAGGTGGCCAGGCTCACCGGCACCCGGCTGCGCCAGCAGCTCGTCGCCGGACAGCCCGGCCCCGAAGGCTCCGGAATGAAGCTCGCCTTCGCCCGGCTCAACCAGGAGATCAGCGGACTGGAAGTCGAACTGCTCGGCCAGGAAGGGCTGTTGTACGGCGACTGGACCATGCGTCGGCCCGAACTCGTCGACTTCACCGGACGGGACGCCGGCTACCGCTACCTCCGCTCCAAGGGCAACTCCATCGAGGGCGGCACCAGCGAGGTGCTGCTCAACATCGTCGCCGAGCGCGTCCTCGGCCTGCCCGCCGAGCCGCGCAACGACAAGGACGTCGCCTGGAAGGACCTGGCCCGATGACCGCACCGACCGAAGAGAACCACGAACCCGATCTGCTGTACTCGGAGGCGGAGGAGGATCTGCGGGCAGCGGTGCGCTCGCTGCTCGCCGACCGGAGCGACGCGCCGTCGGTACTCGCCCGCGTCGAGTCCGACACGCCGTACGACCCGCGGCTCTGGAAGGCCCTCGCCGCCGACATCGGCACCGCGGGGCTGCTGGTGCCCGAGGAGCTCGGCGGGCAGGGCGCGGGTCATCGTGAAGCCGCGGTGGTGCTGGAGGAGCTGGGCCGCGGTGTCACGCCCGCGCCCTATCTGACCAGCGCGGTCGTCGCCACCCAGACGCTCCTCGCGCTGGGTGCGCCCGACGGACCGGTTGCCGCGCTCCTCGGCGACCTCGCCGCGGGCCGCAGGGTCGCGGCGCTCGCCGTGCCGTTCGCCGCTCCGGCGCCCGACGCCGCTCAGCCGGCCGGTGTCGTGGCCGGACGGGTGGCGGGGACGGTGACCGGCGTCGCCGACGCCACCACCGCCGATGTGCTGCTGGTGCCGACGACCGACGGCCTGTACGCGGTCGAGACCGGTGCCGAAGGTGTCGCCGTCGAGCCGCTCGTACCGCTCGACCTGACCCGCCCGCTCGCCACCGTCACCCTCACCGGTGCTGCCGGGACCCGGCTGGCCGACGGCGCTTCCGCGGTCGCCGCCGTGCGCCGGGGTCTGCTGGCGGGCGCCGGACTGCTCGCCTCCGAACAGCTCGGAATCGCCGAGTGGTGCCTGACCGAAACGGTCCGATACACCCGTGAACGCCACCAGTTCAACCGGCCGGTCGGCTCGTTCCAGGCGCTCAAGCACCGTATGGCGCAGCTCTGGCTGGAGGTCGTGTCGGCCCGCGCCGCCGCGCGGAACGCCGCGGACGCCCTCGCGACCGGCAGCCCCGACACGCGGTTGGCGGTGGCTGTCGCGCAGGCATACTGCTCCGACGTCGCCGTGCACGCCGCGGAGGAGTGCGTCCAGCTGCACGGTGGGATCGGCATGACCTGGGAGCATCCGGCGCACCTGTATCTCAAGCGCGCCAAGGCCGACTCGATCGCGTACGGCACGGCCGGGCGGCACCGCGAGACCATTGCCGAACTCGTGGAGCTGCCCGCGCCGTAACGAGGGAGGGAGGAACGGCCCGCGTGAATGCGGGACTTGGGAGCGGGGGGGGGGGGAAAAGAGCCCCCCCTCCCCCCCCCCCCCCCCCCCCTGGGGGGCCCGAAAACCCCCCCCCCCCCTTTTCGTCCTCGCGATTCTCAACAACACCCCACCTCCC
>NZ_JBHVWT010000100.1:0-9580 GCF_042882135.1 Streptomyces sp. NPDC058240 | reverse complement strand
GAGGACGAGGTGCGGGCGCTCGCCGAGGGCTGGTTCCGTGCGCTTCGGTCGCTCGCCGCCCACGCGGCCGGCCCCGGTGCGGGCGGGCTGACGCCGTCCGATCTGCGGCCGATGGTCTCGGTGACCCAGGAGCAGATCGACCACCTGGAGAACGAACACGGCCGGCTCACCGACGTACTGCCGCTCTCCCCGCTCCAGCAGGGCCTCCTCTTCCACGCCGTCTACGACGAGCAGGGCGACGACGTCTACACCGTCCAGCTCGCACTCGACATCGAGGGCCCGCTCCGGGCGGAGGCCCTGCGGGCCGCCGCCCACACCCTGCTCTCCCGTCATGCCGGACTGCGGGCGGCATTCCGGTACGAAGGGCTCGACACCCCCGTCCAGGTCATCCCCGCCGACTTCGAACTCCCTTGGTCCGAGATGGACTTCAGTGACCTGACGCAGGAGGAGCGCGAGTCGGAGCTGCATCGCTGGATGACCCGGGACCGGTCCTCGCGCTTCGATTCGGCCCGGCCCCCGCTGATGCGTTTCGCGCTGCTCAGGACCGGCGCCGACCGGCACCGCCTGGTCATCACCAACCACCACATCCTGCTCGACGGTTGGTCCATGCCCATCCTGGTCAAGGAGCTGCTGGCGCTCTACGGCAGCTCGGGGGACGGCTCTGCCCTGCCGCGCGTCACTCCCAACCGGGACCATCTGGCCTGGGTGGCCGCGCAGGACCGTACCGTCGCCGAGCAGGCCTGGCGGCAGGTCCTCGACGGGCTCGACGAGCCGACACTGGTCGCGCCCGCGGGCCGGGACGGCAGCCCCGCCGCCCCCGACCGCGTCGTCGTGGACCTCCCGGCCGCCCTCACCGAGCGCCTCACCGCTCTCACCCGCACCGGCGGGGTGACCCTCAACACCCTCCTCCAGGCGGTGTGGGCGATGGCGGTGGGCCAGCTCACCGGCCGTCAGGACGTGGTCTTCGGCGGCACGGTCTCGGGCCGGCCCCCGCAGGTCCCCGGCATCGAGTCCATGGTCGGGCTCTTCATCAACACCCTTCCCGTACGGGTTCGGCTGGACCCGTCCGAGACCCTGTCCGGTCTCCTGAACCGGCTCCAGGACCAGCAGGCCGGTCTCATGGACCACCAGTACCTGGGCCTGATCGACATCCAGCAGGCGACCGGCCTCGGAGAGCTCTTCGACACCCTGGTGGTGTTCGAGAACTACCCGCTCGACGCGGACGTACTGGAGATCGGCGGTGGCCTCTCCGTCACCGGCATCGAGGGCCACGACGCCACCCACTACCCGCTCATTCTCACCGCCGTACCCGGTGAACGCCTCCAGCTGCGGCTGGACTTCCGTACCGACCTCTTCGACGCCGCCGCCGCGGACGCCCTGATGGGCCGGCTCGTACGGCTCCTGGAAGGTGCTCCCGCGCAGTACGACGCCCCCGTCGGCAGGATGTCCCTGCTCGGCGCGGACGAGCGGCACCAGCTGCTGGTCGGCTGGAACGACACCGAGCGGAACGAGCCCGAGGACCGGTCGGTGCCCGCGCTCTTCGTTGACCTCGCGGCCTGGTCGCCGTCGACCGACGCCGTCGTCTCCGACACCGACACCGTCTCCTACGGTGAACTCGACGCACGTGCCAACCGGTTGGCGCACCGCCTCATCGCGGCGGGCGTACGGCCCGAGGACCGGGTGGCGCTGCTCATGGAACGCTCACCCGACCTGGTGGCGGCCGTGCTGGCCGTCCTCAAGGCGGGCGGTGTGTACGTACCGCTCGACCCCCGCTTCCCCGAGTCCCGGGTGCGGCACATCCTCGCCGAGACGGGTGCGAAGGTGCTGCTCGCCGACCCGGCGTCCACCCGCTCCGCCCCGGCAGCGGAACTGACGGTGATCGAGGCCGGTCCGGCCCTGATCGCGCCCGACAGCCCCACCCACGACCCGGCCGTCGTGGTGCATCCGGAGCAGCTGGCCTACGTGATGTTCACCTCCGGCTCCACCGGAGTGCCCAAGGGGGTCGGAGTCACCCACCGCGACATCGCCGCGCTGGCCGCCGACCGCAGGTTCGAGTTCGGTCATGACCGGGTCCTGCTGCACTCGCCGACCGCTTTCGACGCCTCCACCTACGAACTGTGGGTGCCGCTGCTCGGCGGCGGCCAGGTCGTCGTCGCCGCGCCCGGCGACCTCGACGCGGTACGGCTGCGGGAGACCGTCGCACGACACGGTGTCACCGCGCTCTGGCTGACCGCCGGACTGTTCCGGCTGATCGCCGACGAGGGTCCCGGCTGCCTCAGCCGCCTCAGCCAGGTGTGGACCGGTGGCGACGTGGTACCCGCCGCCGCGGTGAGCCGGGTGCTCGACGCCTGCCCGGGACTCGTCGTGGTCGATGGCTACGGGCCCACCGAGACCACGACCTTCGCCACCACGTACGCGATCAGGTCCGCGGCCGAGGCGCCGCACAGCGTCCCCATCGGCCGACCGCTCGATGCCATGCGCGTGTACGTCCTCGACGCCGCTCTCCGTCCGGTGCCGGCCGGTGTCGCGGGTGAGCTGTACCTCGCGGGGGCGGGTCTCGCGCGTGGTTATCTCGACCGTCCGGGGCTGACGGCGGAGCGTTTCGTGGCCGATCCGTTCGGTCCTGCGGGGGAGCGGATGTATCGCACCGGTGACCTGGTGCGGTGGAGTGCGGACGGGCAGATCGAGTATCTGGGCCGTACGGACGACCAGGTGAAGGTGCGAGGTTTCCGGATCGAGCTCGGTGAGATCGAGGCCGCGCTCGCCCGCCACCCCGGCGTCTCCCAGACGACCGTCCTGGTCCGCGAGGACCGACCCGGCGACCAGCGGATCGTCGCGTACGTCGTACCGTCGGACGGCACCGTCGACCCGGCGGAACTGCGGGCCCACGTCGGCGGCGGGCTGCCCGAGTACATGGTCCCGTCCGCCTTCGTGACCCTGGACGCCCTCCCCCTGACCGCCAACGCGAAGGTCGACCGCAGGGCGCTGCCCGCCCCCGACCCGGGGTCCTCGCCGGCCGGACGTGCACCGCGCAACGCTCAGGAGGAGATCCTCGGGGCGCTCTTCGCCGAGGTGCTCGGTCTGCCGGGGGTCTCCGTCGACGACAGCTTCTTCGACCTCGGCGGGCATTCGCTGCTCGCCACCCGACTGGTCAGCCGTATCCGTTCGGTCTTCGGCGCCGAACTCGCCGTCCGTACCCTGTTCGAGGCACCGACTGTCGCCCTGCTCGCGGGGCGGATCGCCGACGCCGGCCGGGCCCGCCAGGCACTGACCGCACGGGAACGGCCCGAGGAGATTCCGCTCTCCCCGGCCCAGCGCAGGCTCTGGTTCCTGAACCGCCTCGAGGGCCCCGGCGCCACCTACAACCTGCCACTGGCGCTCCGCCTCACCGGCAGCCTCGACCCGGACGCCCTGCGCCACGCCCTGGGCGATGTGGTCGTACGGCATGAGACGCTGCGCACGGTCTTCCCCGAGATCGACGGACGGCCCCGCCAGCTCGTGCTTCCCGCCGGGGTGTCCCGCCCCGACCTGCCCGTCACCGCCGTCACGTCGGCCGGACTCGACGCGGCGCTCGACGAGGCGTCCTCGGAGGGCTTCGACCTCTCCGCCGAACCGCCGCTGCGCGCCCGCCTGTTCCGGATCACCGACGCCGAGACCCCCGGCACCGACCATGTGCTGCTGGTCGTGCTGCACCACATCGCGGGCGACGGCTGGTCACTGGCCCCGTTCGCCCGTGACCTGGGACTCGCCTACGACGCGCGGCACGGCGGCACCGTGCCCACCTGGAAGCCGCTGCCGGTCCAGTACGCCGACTACACCCTGTGGCAGCGCGAGGTGCTCGGCGACGAGAGCGACCCGGCGAGCCCGCTGGCCCGGCAGATCGACCACTGGCGGACCGCGCTCGCGGGTCTGCCCGAGGAACTCGTGCTGCCCGCGGACCGGTCCCGTCCCGCCGAGGTGACCTACCGGGGCGGGAGCGTCCCGCTGCGGCTGCCGGCCGAGGTGCACGAGCGGATCGTCGCCGTGGCCCGCGAGAGCCATGTGAGCGTCTTCATGGTCGTGCAGGCGGCGCTGGCCTCGCTGCTCGGCCGGCTCGGCGCCGGCGACGACATCCCCATCGGCAGCGTCATCGCGGGCCGTACGGACGAGGCCGTCGACGACCTCGTCGGCTTCTTCGTCAACACGCTGGTGCTGCGTACGGATCTGTCCGGAGACCCGAGCTTCCGTGAGCTGGTGGAGCGGGTCCGGGAGACCGACCTGGCCGCCTACGCGAACCAGGACGTGCCCTTCGAGCGCCTGGTGGAGATCCTCAACCCGGTCCGCTCACTGGCCCGGCACCCGCTGTTCCAGGTCATGCTGGCGTTCCAGAACAACGCGGAAGCCACTCTCGACCTCGACGGGCTGCGGGCGACCGCGCTTCCCGTCCAGATCGCGGCCGCCAAGTTCGACCTGCTGTTCTCCCTGGAGGAGACCTTCGCCGCGGACGGCGGCCCCGCCGGACTCGACGGTGTCGTCGAGTACTCCGCCGACCTGTTCGACCGCGCCACCGCCGAGGCGATCGGTGACCGCCTGGTGCGGATGCTGGCCGCCGTGACCGCTGACCCCGGCACCCGTATCGGCTCGGTCGATGTCCTCACCGACGACGAGCGCCACCAGGTGCTCACCGAGTGGAACGACACCCGCCGGGAGGTACCGCCGGCCACCGTGCCCGAGCTGTTCCAGGCCCAGGTGGTCCGGACGCCCGGCAACGCGGCGGTGGGACACGAGGGCACCGAACTGACCTACGTCGAACTCAACGCACGCGCCAACCGGCTCGCCCGGCTGCTGATCGAGCGGGGCGCGGGCCCCGAGCAGTTCGTCGCCCTGGCACTGCCGCGCTCCGAGCAGATGATGGTCGCCCTGCTGGCCGTCCTGAAGTCCGGTGCCGCGTATCTGCCGGTCGACCCCGGCTACCCGGCCGACCGCATCGCGTTCATGCTGGCCGACGCCCGGCCCTCGCTGGTGCTCACCACCGGTGAGGCCGCCTCGGTACTGCCCGACGGCATCGACCCGCTGCTGCTCGACGCGCCCGAACTGCGGCACAGGATCGGCGAGTTCCCCGACACCGACCCGTCCGACGCGGACCGCGTGCGGCCGCTGGACCCGCGCCACCCCGCGTATGTCATCTACACCTCGGGTTCCACCGGCCGCCCCAAGGGTGTGGTCGTCGCCCACCGGAACGTCGCCGAGTTCGCCGCCTGGGCGGTCGCCGACATCGGCCCCGAGCGGCTCTCCGACGTGGTCGCCGCGACCTCGCTCAACTTCGATGTCTCCGTCTTCGAGATGTTCGGCCCGCTGCTCAGTGGCGGACGCATCGAAGTCGTCCGTGACGTCCTCGCCCTCCTGGAGGCCGACGCGCGGACGTACAGCCTGATCAGCGCGGTTCCCTCCGCGCTCGCCCACACCCTCGGGCAGGGCGCGGCCGCCCGCCTCGGCGCCGGTCTCGTGGTGCTCGCGGGAGAGGGCCTCTCCGCCCACACGGCCAACACGATCCGCGCCGCCGTTCCCGGCTGCACGCTCGCCAACATCTACGGGCCCACCGAGGCCACCGTGTACGCCACCGCCTGGTACACGGACACGGACACCGACCGCACCCCGCCGATCGGCCGGCCGCTGCACAACACCCGCTCCTACGTGCTGGACGCCGCACTGTGCCCGGTGCCGCCGGGCGTACCGGGAGAGCTCTACCTCGCCGGTACGGGTCTCGCGCGTGGCTATCTCGACCGTCCGGGGCTGACGGCGGAGCGTTTCGTGGCCGATCCGTTCGGTCCTGCGGGGGAGCGGATGTATCGCACCGGTGACCTGGTGCGGTGGAGTGCGGACGGGCAGATCGAGTATCTGGGCCGTACGGACGACCAGGTGAAGGTGCGAGGTTTCCGTATCGAGCTCGGTGAGATCGAGGCCGTGCTCGCCCGCCACGAGTCCGTGACCCGGACGGCCGTCGTGGTCCGTGAGGACCGGACGGGCGACCAGCGGATCGTCGCCTACACCGTCCCCGCCGAGGGCGCGGCCACCGACCCCGCCGAGCTGCGCGCCCATGTGGCCGCCGCGCTGCCCGAGTACATGGTCCCCGCCGCGTTCATGGCACTCGACGCGCTGCCGCTCAACCCGAACGGCAAGCTCGACCGGCGTGCCCTTCCCGCACCCGACTTCGGCTCCGCGGCCGGCGCGGGCCGGGCGCCGCGCACCGAGCGGGAAGAGGCGCTCTGCGAGGTCTTCGCCCAAGTGCTCGGCGTGGAGCGGGTCTCCATCGACGACAGCTTCTTCGACCTCGGCGGCCACTCGCTGCTCGCCACCCGCGTGGTCAGCCGTGTCCGCACGCTCTTCGGCGCCGAACTGTCCGTCCGGGCCCTGTTCGAGACCCCGACCGTGGCGGCCCTCACCGAGCGGCTCGGCAACGCGGCCGACGCCCGCCAGGCCCTGGTGGCCCGGGTCCGTCCGGAAACCGTCCCGCTCTCGCCGGCCCAGCGGCGGCTGTGGTTCCTCAACCGCTTCGAGGAGCGCAACGGCACCTACAACCTGCCGCTCGCCGTCCGCCTCACCGGAGACCTCGACCGGGACGCCCTTCGGGACGCACTGGCCGATGTGGTCGTGCGCCACGAGAGCCTGCGCACGGTCTTCCCCGACACCGACGGCAGGCCGCGCCAGCTGGTCCTGCCGGCCGAGCAGGCACGGCCCGAGCTGCCCGTGCTCGACCTCGACGCCACGGCACTGGCGGAAGCGGCGGCGCAGGACTTCGACCTGGCCACCCGGATCCCCGTGCGGGCCACGCTCTTCGAGGCCTCACCGACCGAGCACCTGCTGCTGATCGTGGTCCACCACATCGCCGGCGACGGCTGGTCCATGGCCCCGCTCGCCCGTGATCTCGGCGAGGCGTACCGGGCCAGGTGTGCGGGCGAGGCCCCCGACTGGGAGCCGCTGCCGGTCCAGTACGCCGACTACACGCTGTGGCAGCGCGAGGCGCTCGGCGACGAGAGCGACCCGGGCAGCGGCCTCGCCCGGCAGATCGACTTCTGGCAACACACCCTCGGCGCGCTCCCGGAGGAACTCGCGCTCCCCGTGGACCGGCCCCGCCCCGCCGAGATGAGCTTCCGTGGCGACACGGTCCCGCTGGAGATCCCGGCCTCGGCGCACGCACCACTGGCCGACCTGGCCCGTACGAGCCGGGCGAGCGTCTTCATGGTGGTGCAGGCGGCGCTGGCCGCGCTGTTGCACCGGCTGGGTGCCGGTGCCGACATTCCGATCGGTTCGCCCGTCGCGGGCCGTACGGACGAGGCGCTGGACGATCTGGTCGGGTTCTTCGTGAACACGCTGGTGCTGCGTACGGATGTGTCGGGCGATCCGAGCTTCCGTGAGCTGGTGGAGCGGGTCCGGGAGACCGACCTGGCCGCCTACGCGAACCAGGACGTTCCCTTCGAGCAGCTCGTCGAGGTGCTCAACCCCGAGCGCTCGCTGGCCCGCCACCCCCTCTTCCAGGTCATGCTCTCCTTCCAGAACAACGCGGAGGCCACCCTTCAGCTGGACGGTCTGCGGATCGAGCCCGAGCAGGTCACCGTGGACGGAGCCAAGTTCGACCTCTCCTTCCAGCTCGCCGAGGCCTTCGGGACCGACGGCACCCCGGCCGGGATCGGCGGCCGTATCGAGTTCGCCACGGACCTCTTCGACCGGGAGACGGCACAGGAACTGTCCGCCCGCCTGGTGCGGCTGGTCGGTGAGCTGGTGACCGACCCCGACCGGAAGCTGTCCTCGGTGGACGTCCTGACGGCCGAGGAACGCCACCGGATCCTGGCCGAATGGAACGACACGGCCCGTGACGTCCCCGCCGCCACCCTGCCGGAGCTCTTCGAGCAGCAGGCCGCGCGCACCCCGGACGACACCGCCCTGGTCACCCGGGACGGCCGTCTCACCTTCGCCGAACTCGACGCCCGAGCCAACCGGCTGGCCCGGCTCCTCGCCCGGCACGGCGTCGGCCCCGAGCAGTACGTAGCCGTGGCCCTGCCGCGCACGACCGACCTCGTGGTCGCCCTGCTCGCCGTCACCAAGGCGGGCGCCGCATACGTACCCGTCGACCCGGGACACCCCTCGGACCGGATCGCCCTGCTGCTCCAGGACGTCGGCACCACCGCCGTACTCACCGTGGCCGGCACCCGCGACACGATCCCCGCGGACCGCGGCGGCCTCCGCATCGACCTGGACGACCCGGCGGTCGTCGAGACCCTGCGCGACGTGCCGGACACCGCCCCCGGCGACGCCGGACGGACCGTTCCGCTGCGACCGGACCACCCGGCGTACGTGATCCACACCTCGGGTTCCACCGGCCGCCCCAAGGGTGTGGTCGTCGCCCACCGCAGCCTCGGCAATCTGTACCACCACCACTTCGAGGAGCTGTACGCCGCCGAGGCGGAGAGCGCAGGCCGACCGCTGCGCGCCGCCCTCACCGCCGCCGTCTCCTTCGACGCCTCGCTCGACCCGCTCCTGTGGATGGTCGCCGGGCACGAACTCCACCTGATCGACGACGACGTCCGACGCGACCCGGCGGCGCTCATCGCCTACGTACGTGACGCGGGCATCGACTTCATGGAGCTCACGCCCTCGTACGCGGAACAGCTCCTGGAAGAAGGACTCGTGCGCGACCCGCAGGCCCGCCCGCGGATCATCGCGCTGGGCGGTGAGGCCGTGAGCCCGGCCCTGTGGCAGGAGCTGGCCCGGACACCGGGCGTCACCGGCTACAACCTGTACGGACCCACCGAGGCCACCGTCGACACCCTCACCGCACGGACCACCGACACCGCACGGCCGCTCGTCGGTCGGCCCGTCACCAACAGCCGTGTCCAGGTGCTGGACGAAGCGCTGCGCCCGGTGGCACCAGGTGTGGCGGGTGAGCTCTACATCGCGGGTGCGGGTCTGGCGCGTGGGTATCTGGGTCGGGCGGGGTTGACGGCGGAGCGGTTCGTCGCCGACCCGTTCGGTGTGGCGGGTGGCCGGATGTATCGCACGGGTGATGTGGTGCGGTGGACCCGGGCGGGCGAGCTGGAGTACCTGGGGCGTACGGATGACCAGGTGAAGGTGCGTGGTTTCCGGATCGAGCTGGGTGAGATCGAGACCGTGCTGTCCCGGTACGAAGGCGCCGCGCAGGTCGCGGTGGTCGTGCGGGAGGACCGGCCCGGTATCAAGCGCCTGGTCGCGTACGTGGTGCCGCGCGCCGGAGAGCTGGACGGGGCGGCGGTGCGGGCCCATGTGGCCGGGGCGCTGCCCGAATACATGGTGCCGGCCGCGTTCGTGACCCTGGACGCGCTGCCGCTGACGGTCAACGGCAAGCTCGACCGGCGCGCCCTGCCGGCCCCGACGCTCACCGGCGGCGCCACCTACCGTGCACCGCGCAACCCGCGCGAGGAAGCGCTGTGCCGCCTGTACACCGAACTGCTCGGTGTGGAGCGGGTGTCGGTCGATGACAGCTTCTTCGAGCTGGGTGGTGACAGCATTGTGTCGATTCAGTTGGTGAGTCGGGCGCGTAGGGCGGGGTTGGTGTTCTCGGCGCGTG
>NZ_JBHVWT010000099.1:0-9757 GCF_042882135.1 Streptomyces sp. NPDC058240 | reverse complement strand
CCAGTTCTACCGGGGCTCCGCTTCTCCCATCCGAAAACGCCGCAGATCAGAGCACACTTGCCAACGCCCCCGGAGTCATAACTTCACGGCCTTGAGCTTTAGCCCGTACCTGTCCTTCTCCGGAACCGCTTCCTGTGGCCGTGCTTCTCTCGGGTCTTCTCCTGCACAGATTCCAGGTTCCCGACACCGCCGGACTACCCCTGCACTCGTGGGACATGATCCTCCTCGGCCCAACCGGACCCGTCCGCCTTTCCGACTCCGGACCGCCTGGTCCTCGTCGCGCACGGACGCCACGACCCCGGCCGCGCCTCCCGCCCCGACGACGCAGCAGTCCGTGCGGTCCCTGTGGGCCGTCGTGCTCCTGCTCGATGCATGCTTCGTCCTGTACGTGCCGTAGGAGCACCCGGCTCTCACCTGAGTACCTGGTACTCACCGACCCGCTGACCGTTGCGTTCGGATTCATCGCTACCGCGGGAAAGTTCGTCCAGTGGGTGCGGTGGCAGTGAGCCCGGTCCGCCCGTCCGACCTCGGGAGCAGGATGGGCGGACCCCATGCTCGGCTGGGGACACTGGGCCAGCCGCGGTGAGCGGTGGCAGGAAGGACAGTCGTGGGCCGCCCCTGTCATAGGCGCTATTAGACGATGGGGGCGACGACGCCGACGGTGTTGCAGTCCTTGCGGATCAGGAACGGCAGCCCCTGTTCCAGGGCGACGAGCACGGCAACTGTGCCGGCCGTCTCCTTGTTTGTCGCTCGGCAGACCTTCGCGACGCCGCAGCCACCGTGATCGTCACCCTGCATTATGACACCGTGGGCCTCTGCGAAGAACCCGCAGGCGAGGGTGCCCGTCGTCGCCCTCGGCGAACGATGCCTCGCTCCAGGCGATCGGGCGATCAGCGACGCTGACGGGCTCGTTGCCAGGTGGCGCTCTCCACGAAGAAGTTGTCGAAGCGTTCTTGCGAATCGAGGAGTTCCCGCGGATCGGCCGTGCCCTTGCTGACGCGGTCGAGCAGCCGGAAGTAGTCGAAGCGCTCGACGCCGGGGGTGATGACGATCAGTACGTCGGCGCCCGCGTCGGGTTCGGCGGCGAAGGCGTGCGGCAGTCCTGGCGGCACGAGGAGGAAGTCCCCCTCGTCCGCGGTGATCACACTGTCCCCGGCCAGTGCCTGAAGCCGGCCGCCGAGTACGAAGAAGAGCTCGGCGGATCCGGTGTGGCGGTGAGGCGGGGCTCCGTCGGTGCCCGCGGTCAGGGTCACCCGCTGGGCGCTCACGGCCCCGCCGGTGGTACTCGCGTCAGCAAAGAGCCGCACGGTGCTGTCGGCGCTGCCCAACAGCTCGGCCTCGGCATCCCGGACCAGGATTCCGCCCTGGGCATTGGAAGTGATCAAGGACATACGCCCCTCCAGTCGTCAGAACCGCATCCGGTCCCGGACGCAAGCCGGGATCGCGATCGGCAGAAGTGATTCCGCGTCGAATAGTACGACAGCTAACTATCAGCCGTCGAATAAGATGGAGACGTGACGAAGGAAGACGGGACCAAGCAGGGCGTGGCTGCCGAGACGCGCCAAAGCCCCAAAGACGCTGTCGATCAGATCCTCGACCAGTGGCGCAGGGAACGGCCGGACCTGGACCTGTCGGCGGTGGGGGTCTTCGGGCGGCTGGGTCAGCTCTCGCTCCTCCTCACCCCCATCCTCGAAGGGGTCTTCGCCCAGCACGGGCTGCGACGGGGTGAGTTCGATGTCCTGGCCGCACTGCGCCGATCCGGACCTCCGTACACCCTGATCCCGTCCGCCCTCGCGAAGACCCTGATGCTCTCCCGTGCCGGCATGACCAACCGCCTGGACCGCCTGGAGGCGGACGGCCTGGTGGAACGCCGTCTCGATCCCACCGACCGCCGCAGTTTCCGTGTCGCACTCACCGACCGCGGCCACGAAGTCGTCGACGCCGCGGTCACCGATCACGCCGCCAACGAATCCCGCCTCCTCTCCGCCCTCACCCCCGACGAACGCGAAACCCTCGACCACGCCCTGCGCACCCTGCTCCAGGCGATCGAGTAGGGCCGAGCGACCCCCCGCCGGGCAGCCGCTCGATTTTGCCGACAGGTAGGGGCAGCGTCGTGGCTCGCCGGTCGATCAGTCGTGGGACGCGGAGTGGTGCGTGAGTTGGCCGACCACGGTCGCACTGTCCGCGAAGAGCCGCTCCTCGACTACGTAGCCCTCCGAATCGAAGGTGATGACGGCCGCCATCTCTATGACGATCGAGTTGCCGGTGGCCGCGAACGCCCCGTACTCGCCGTCGTGTGTGCCTTCGAAGCGGACCAGCATCGAGCCAGTGAGGCCGTCCTGGCCCAGCGGACGGATGCTCGCCCTCAGGTCGCTGAAGCCCGCGAAGAGCGCCGACTCGCGGGCGGCGAGCGCATCGATCCCCTCCTGGGGACCGGTCAGGGGCGAGTCGTACCGGGCCGGTTCACGCCAGAGGGCGGTCACTGCCTCGATGCTGTGGTGATTGACAGCAGCCTCGGCCGCGCGAGCGAAATCGTCGATGAACATCGCCAAGCCTCCTTAATTAAACCTGCGTGCTGGTCTATTTAATTACCAGTATCATGCTGACCATGGCAAGCGCGATCAGGAACAGTGCCCCTGCGAGGCGAGTCGGCCGCCCGCCGGGACCCACCGCCCATGGAGCCGCCTCCCGCGACCGCATCCTGGAGGCAGCCGCCGGAGTGTTCGCGCGACTCGGCTACGACCGTGCCCGGATGGCGGACGTCGTCATGGAGAGTGGACTCACCAAGGGCTCGGTCTACTTCCACTTCGAGAACAAGGAAGCGCTCGCGATCGCGGTTCTGTCCACCAAGCACGCACAGTGGCTTGACCTCGTCCGCACGAGACTGGCCGCGACACCGGAAGGGATCGATCGGCTCGAAGCACTGCTCCCGACGATGCTCGACCTGCACCGCGACGACCCGGACGCCTGGGTCATCGCCCGGTTGATCCAGGACCTAGCGGACGTTCCCGAAACCCGCCCGCTGGCAGCCCAGCTGACCCGGACCTGGATCGACGACGTCGCCGACCTCATCCGCGGCGCCCAGCGCGCGGCGGACGCAACGGTCGGGATCAACCCGACCCTGCTCGCCACCGTTCTCGTCGGCGCCTTCGACGGTCTGAAAAACACCGTCGACATCCTGAACACCGGTGCCGACGAGGCGAACGCACACCTCGCCGCCGGCGGCGAGGTGTTGCTGACGATGCTGCGGTCCGTCCTGGGGCGAGCGTAGCCCGCTCAACGAACGCTGGCGCACCCTCAAGCACATCACCCTCAGCCCCGGCCGTCGGCGCCATCGCCAAAGCCGCCCTCGTTCTCAACAACGCCTGGCCATGACTTTCATTGAGAAAACCTCAGTACGAGGGCTATTTACGAGGGCTATTGGGGCGGCGTCAAAGTCATCAAGGTCGACACGTCCTCCCCGAGCGACTCGGTCCACGCCCACCGCGGCAGCTCCAACAACTGGGGCAACTGCTAGGCGACCAGGAGCCCCGCACGACCGGCAGCGGGCGTTCGCCCTGCGATTGGGGACTGCTGCACGGTGTGGTGACATCTGATCTGGCTTGCCCGTGGGCGGCCTGGAAGGATGTTGCTGTGCCTGCGGTGATCTCGCCCTCAAGAGCGGACTCCAGCAGTCGCTTGATCAGCTGCTGCAACAGCCCGCCCTCACCGGTCAGCTGCAGCCCCTCGGCCTGGGCCCGGCCCACCGGCTCCTCGATCAACTACTGGTCCACGGACGTGGACCGCTGTGGCTCGGCCGACTCGACGGTCTCGGGCTCACTCGTGTTGTTGCTGGTCATCGGTGCATCTTCCTTGATCAGGAGTTACACCGTTCTTTTCTTTTGCAGACCTCGCCGCTGTCCGCCGACGCGGTTGGGCACGGGAGATATGCGTGGCAGGTGCGCCGCCCGTCGCCGCGCAGTGAGATGCGGCTACGGAGGTGTACTCGGAGACGATTTCGGCAGGGCAAGGGCAGTGGCCCAGTCGGCGAACTCGCCGTCGAATTTCCCGTCTTCCAAGCGGTCGGCGACGGTGACGCGCAGGTCGCCGAATTTCGTGCCGAAGCGCTCGATGCGGTAATCGGGGGCGAGCGCGAGCAGGTCGTAGTGAGCTCGCCGTCTTCGCCGAGGTGGTGTGGCCCTTGCGGGCCCGCGACCTGTGCGAGACCCTCGATCTCGGCTTCGCACCGAAGAGCATCGAGGGCATGCGCTCGAAACTCAAAAGCATCCTGGCCGAGACCGAACCCGGCCTGTTCGCCCAGGCCCGGCCGTAACGTGACCCGAAGCGCCTGACCACACAACCTCACCCAAGCCACATCACGAACCGGACATCAAACCGCGAAACACCCCTCTCAGGAACACACGGAATTCCTGTCCCTGGGGCGGTAAAGCCCAGGTCGGCACCGGACCGCTCCCCATGTGCCGTGCCGTCAGCTCGACTTGACTGGACCTGAGGTGTCGAGGGCCAGCGAGATGGCGAGCGCGCCGAGCGCCGTGCCCATCGCGTAGCGCTGCACCTTGAGCCAGGAGGGGCGGCGCGAGAGGAAGACGGCGATGGTTCCGGCTGCCAGGACGATGGTGAGGTTGACCGCGACGCTGACCACGATCTGGATCGAGCCGAGCGCGATGCCCTGGAGGAGGACGTGGCCCTTCTCCAGGTCGATGAACTGCGGGATGAGCGAGAGGTACATGACGGCGATCTTCGGGTTGAGCAGGTTCGTCATCAGTCCCATCATGAATAGCTTGCGCGGCGAGTCGTACGGGATGTCCTGCGGGGCGAAGACGGAGACGCCGCCCGGCTTCAGCGCGTTCCAGGCGAGGTAGGCGAGGTATGCCGCGCCAGCCAGCTTCACGGCGAAGTACAGCTCGGGCACGGCGATGAAGACGACCGACAGGCCGAGGTTTGCGGCCAGTAGATACACCATGAAGCCCAGGGCCACACCGCCGAGGGAGATGATCCCGGCGCGCCTGCCCTGGGTGATGCTGCGTGAGACGAGATAGACCATGTTCGGGCCCGGGGTGAGCACCATCCCGAGGGCCACCACCATCACGCCGAGGACCCCGCTCAGTTCAACCATGAAAACCCCTCATTCGCTGTTATGCCCCGCCACCGTCTCCGGACGCGCCCTGTCGGAGCGGTCACCGCGCCGTACCTCGGCGAGGTCGTGAGCGATGTCGTGAAGGAGATGGCGGGTGAAGAAATCGACGGTGAGTCGCGAGTCGGCCAGGCCCGCGCCGTCGCGGTCCCAGTCGTCGGCGGTGAGCGTGGCCAGGCGGCGGGCCAGGGCCTCGGCGGCCCACCCCAGTTCCTCCGCCACCTGTCGCGGTTCCTCGTCGCGGTAGCGCCGGACGACGTCCGGGCGTTCCGCGGCCAGCCCGACATCCGGCGCGGTGCGGTGGTCCGGTGCAATCGTTGTGGTTCCGAAAATTGCGTCGAGCCTCTTGTGGAACAGGAGGCACATGTCACGGACGTGGCAGCCGTGTTCCAGCGGTGACCAGTGAGGCACGCCCACGCGCCGGCCGTCGAGCCCTGGCCCCGTCAGGACCCGCTGCCACTCCGCCGCGTACTTCCGCAGCAGGCCGACGACCGTACCGTGCCTTACCAGGCAGGAGGTGAATCCGCACCGGTCACAGTCGGTCAGCGGCAAGGGAGTCCGGCCGAGCGGAGACCGAGACCATGCGGGCGTGTTCACTGCTGGCAGGACTCCTTTCCGGCGGTCGCGCGCCCTCTCGTGACGCATCCAAACAGGGGTTCCCCAGCCCGGTGCACGGGCGAGGCTCGAAGCAATGCCGCGAGCATATTGCCTGCGAAATCTCGATGCAATATGCATTATTGCACTCGGTGCAATTGTGTGGTTGGATGGCGGAGGCACGTGGACGAGAGGAGAGCGCCGTGAAGGACTATCAGAGCGTCGCCGACACGGTGGCCGAGGAGATCAGGGCCGGCATCCTCCGGCCGGGCGACAGGCTTCCCCCGCAGCGCAAGTTCGCCCAGCAGCACGGCATCGCCAACTCCACCGCCACCCGCGTCTACCAGGAACTCGCCCGACGGGGCCTCACTCTCGGCGAAGTGGGCCGCGGCACCTTCGTTCGCGCGGTCCCCCGTGCATCCGCGCCCGCGCTCACCGAACCCGCAGGCAGCCGGATCGACCTGGAGCTCAACTATCCGGTGGTGTCCGAGCAGGCCACGCTGCTGGCCAACGGGCTCGGCGGGCTGTTGCGTCCCGATGTCCTCGGGTACGCGCTGCGGCCCGTCGGCGCGGCCGGCGTTCCGGCCGTCCGCGAGTCCGCCGCCGATCTGCTCGCGCGTGGCGGCTGGCGCCCCGACCCGGCGCAGGTGCTCTTCGCGGGGAACGGGCGGCAGGCCATCTCGGCCGTCGTCACCGCCCTGGTGCCACCGGGCGCTCGGCTCGGCGTCGAGGAACTGACCTACCCCGTGATCAAGGCCATCGCCACGCGGCTCGGCATCACCCTCGTGCCCCTGGCCATGGATGCAGCAGGGCTGATCCCGGAGGCCGTCGAGGAAGCCCACCGCAGCGGCCCGCTGCACGCCGTCTACGTACAGCCGACTCTGCACAACCCGCTGTCGATTACGATGCCCCGGGAACGGGTGGAGCATCTGTCCGATGTCCTGTTGCGGTCGGGGATCCCCGCGATCGAGGACACCATCTGGGCCTTCCTCCACGACGAAGTGCCGCCGCTCGCCTCTCTGGCCCCCGAGCAGACCGTCCTCGTCGACAGCCTGTCCAAGCGCATCGCCCCTGGCCTGACCCTCGGGTTCGTAGTGGCGCCCGGCTTCCTGGTGGGCGAGATCGCCACGTCGCTGCGCTCGGGGGGTTGGACCCCCATGCGCTTCGCACTGGAGGCGGCCTACCACTGGCAGCAGGACGGCACCGTGAAGGCGCTCGTACAGGCCAAGCAGCGGGAAGCCGCCGTACGGCAGGAGATCGCGGCCCGGCACCTCGGCGGCTTCGCTGTGCGGAGCGACCCGCGCTCGTACCACTGCTGGTGGCAACTGCCCCGCCCGTGGCGCGCGGACACCTTCGTCGCCGCCGCCGCCCGGCACGGCATCGGAGTGGTGCCGGCCGCCGCGTTCACTGTCGGAAATAACCACGCCCCCAACGCGATCCGGCTGGGGCTCGCCTCCCCGCAGACCGACGTTCTCTCCCAGGCGCTGGCCACACTGGCCGAACTCGCCCGGTCCGCCCCGGACGACCTCGTCACCGACTGACGCCTGCCCGCGCGCGTCGGCGACCGTCCCGGCGAAGACCGAGGCGGAGCCCACGGCCACAGACACGGGATCGGCGTCGAGATCGTCGAGCGGAACCCGCAGGACAAGAGCTTTATCGCGACTCCGAGGAGGCCGGGCGGCCCTCGTAGTCGCGGAAACTCAATCTGCTGGGATGAAACCGTCCTGTACGTGTGGTTCTGCGGGCGCTGGTACCCGACGCTGAGGTTCCCGGCCTTACAGCTGCCCCAGAGTTCCGGCTGTGCGGACTGGCAAGGCCGACGCGCCGCTCGGGCCCTGCTGGCGGACGCTGCAACCTGATCATTTACTTCATGATCGTCAAGGGTGTCATCGACGTCTGAGGCATTTATGGCCGAGAGTACGCACCGACAAGACGCTGGGACATGTAGCCGAGACGGAAGGCTATTCTCCGGCTCATTCGATCTTCCTAGGGTTGAGGACATCAAGCCGGACATCAACCGGTCGAACCAGGGAGAGTTACCGTGCGCGCAGTGTTCCAGAAGTCTTTCGGTGGCCCCGAGGTCCTCGAGGTCGTGGAGACCGAGCGGCCGAAGCCGCTGCCCGGCGAGGTTCTTGTCAAGGTCCACGCCAGTGCGGTCAACCCTGTGGACGTGTTCGTCAGGTCCGGCGCTTTCCCACTGCTCGGTGAGCCGCCGTTCGGCGTGGGCTGGGACATTTCCGGGGTGGTCGAAGAGGCCGGCCCCGGCGCCAGATTCGAGGTGGGGGACGAGGTATACGGGATGCCGTTCTTCCCCCGCGCCGCCACCGGGTACGCCGAGTACGTCGCCGCACCGTCCCGCCAGGTGGCTCGCAAGCCCGCCTCTCTCGACCATGTGCACGCCGCCGCCATCCCCCTCGCGGCGCTCACGGCCTGGCAGGGCCTGGTACAGGCGGCAGGCGTCAAGGCGGGCGACCGGGTACTGATCCACAGGGCAGCCGGTGGTGTCGGCCACTTCGCGGTACAGATCGCGAAGGCACACGGCGCCCATGTGATCGCCATGGCCAGTCCGGCCCGGCACGATTTCGTCCGCGGCCTCGGCGCCAACGAGGTCATCGACTACCGGACCACCGACTTCACCGAGGCCGTCAAGGACGCCGACGTGGTTTTCGACTCCACGGCCCAGGGCGATCTCTCGCTCGGTGTGCTGCGCCCCGGCGGCGTACTCATCAGCATCGTGGAACACGCCGACCCAAAGCTCGCCGTACGCGTCGAGGCTGCCGGGCGGCGCTTCGCCGGCATCTCGGTCGAGCCGGACTACGCCGCGCTCGAAGCGATCGCCGACCTGGTCGACGCGGGCCTGATCCGCCCGCACGTCGAGGAGACGTTCCCGCTGGAGGAGGCCGGTAAGGCACATGAGCTGGTCGCCTCGGGACACGTACAGGGCAAGATTGTCCTGACGGTCTGACCGCGACGGGCCGAACCAGGGAGAGCAAGGCGGATGGATATCCTCACCGAGGCGCTGGCCTCGATGCGCACCGGGCACCCGGCATCCGTACGGACCAACGGCCGCGCCCCCTGGGGCGTGCGGCTGCCGCCAGTCGCAGGCGCCGGGTTCCATGTGGTGCTGTACGGGACCTGCTGGCTGGTCCCCCTCAATGACACACCACCGCATCTGAAGCCGATCCCGCTGAGCCCCGGTGATGTGATCTTCCTGCGCAGCGGGCGGGGCCATATCCTCGCCGATCATCCCTCCACCCCGGCCGTGGCGGCCACGGCGGAGCAGTTCCAACGGGGTTCACCGATCGGCTCGCTCACGCTCGGTGGCAAAGGCCCCGAGACCAGCCTCCTGTGCGGCGACTACCAGCTGGACCAAAGCCGCCCGCACCCGCTGGTGCGCCACCTGCCCGAGGTGATCCATCTGCCGACGCGGCACGGCCGCCATCCGGAGTTGAGCGCCGCCGTCCAACTCCTCGGCTCCGAGCTGGAAAACCCACGCATCGGCGCGGACGGCATCGTGCCCAGTCTGATCGACTCGCTGCTCCTCTACATCCTGCGGGCCTGGCTGGACGATCAGCCCCCGACCGCCGCCCAGGGGTGGGCTGCAGCCCTGGGCGACTCGGCGGTGGCGCCTGCCCTGTCGGCCATTCACGACGACCCCTCGGTCCAGTGGACGGTCGAATCGCTGGCCGAGCGGGCAGGGCTGTCCCGCGCCGCCTTCGCCCGACGGTTCGCCTCGCTGGTGGGCGAACCGCCGATGGCCTATCTGACCCGCTGGCGCATGACGACCGCCGCCCGTCTGCTGCGCGAGTCCAATGCCTCACTGACGACGGTCGCCGCCCGCACCGGATACGGCTCGGAGTTCTCCTTCGCCAGAGCATTCAAGAGGGAGTACGGCCTGGCCCCGGGCGGCTACCGGCGCCAGACCAGGGCTGCCTAGTGTGATGCGCCAGAAAAGGCGGCCTTAAGTCTGTAGGCTGTTTTTATGTCGTATCGAGGCCCTCGTGCTGTCGAAGTCTTGCTGTCCGCTGA
>NZ_JBHVWT010000098.1:0-9945 GCF_042882135.1 Streptomyces sp. NPDC058240 | reverse complement strand
GTACCGCCTCCACGGCCGCACGACGGAAAAGCGACCTCGCGAACGATCATCGCGGACCCGCCCTCACCCCCGCAGTGAATTGGGCAGCAGAGTCGGTGAGGTGGTAGGACTCGGTGCCGGTCTGGATGAAAGAGCCGTTGAAGGTCAGCCGGTTGACGATGGCCACGCGAGGCCGGGGATCCGTGAACGTTTCGTGAAGCTACGACGGGATGCCAGACAGCACGCAGTAGTGGTCGGGTCGCGAGGTCATTCGGTCAGAGTTCCAGTTCCACGTGTCCACGGCGGCTCCTTTCGAAGTCGGGCCGATCCGCGTCGCGAGCGCCAGGGCAAAGTCCTGATGCAGCCCTGGCAGGGGCAGCTCGCAGAACCGGAAGTCGCGCTCACGGCCGTCCTCCCCGACGAAACGCACCACCAGGCTGCCGCCGCCCTTGGGAAGGACCACAGTGGGCGACGGCGCGTAGAACCCGGCGGGAATTGCGACACCGCGCCCCTGCCCAGGACGGTCCGTCGCGTGCGTCACGCGGCCGCCGCCCCTGCCCCGGACCAGCCCTCCGGGGTGAACCCGGCCGGCTCCCACGCGCCCTCAGGCACCAGCTCCAGCCGCGTCCATATCTGGTGAAGCTCATCGACAAACGCCGGTACTGAGCGTGAACGAAGTCGGCTATTCGCTATTCGCGTGCGGCGTTCCAGGCAGCACTCGTCCCGAAATAGGAGTCGTAGAGTTCCTGGACTTCGAGGAGGCTCTCCGGTGGCACCTTGCCGTAGTGGATGCGCTCAAGGTGGCGGAAGTACTCGAAGCGTTCCACTCCGGGCGTGATGATGACCAACATGTCCGCGATCTCACCGGGTGCGGCGGCGAAGGCATGCTGTGTACCGGGCGGTACTACGACAACGTCTCCGCGCTCCGCGGTGACCACCTCATCGCCGGACAGGAGCTGGGCGGTGCCGTCGAGGACGTAGAACATCTCGGCGGACTTGCTGTGGTGGTGAGGACGGGCGCCGTTGGCACCCTTGCCGAGAGTGACACGCATGCTGGAGAGTGCCCCGCCTGTGGCGGAGCTGTCGACGAGCAACTGGTTGGTTACCGGGCCGCCCTCGCCTATCAATTCGGCGTCAGCAGAGCGCACAACGACAGTTCCGTCGAAATCGGGAATGAAGAGAGACATTTCTTGCTCCTGCGATATTTGATCCCGCTGAAAGGCAGGAACTACTGGGCAGGCAGTCGTCAGCCGGGGCAGCGAAGGCCGCCTGCCCGCTGCCTGCACCGACGTGGGCAGGGCGAATGGCGCACCCTGATCGGGGAGCACGCCATCTGCCAAGGGCCATCACTGTCAGCCTAGGACCGCTACGGCCTCGATCTCGATCTTCAGCTCAGGGCCGACCAGGCGGTTGACGCCGATATGGCTGCGTGCCGGCCTGTGCTCGCCGAAGAACTCCGCGTAGACCTGGTTGACCTCGTTCTGGGCGTCCATGTCGGTGTTGAAAATGGTGACCTTGACGATGTCCTGGACGTCGCCGCCAGCCGACTTCAACGCGATGAGCAGGTTCTCCAGGCAGGCCCGGGTCTGCTCTGCGATTCCCTCGGGCACTGTCAGCTCGGCCTCGTCGTGGGGGTGCTGATGTACGAGTGGGTAGGCGGTGGCGCCCGAGAGCCACACAGTGTCGCCGCGTGTGACGACCGCCGGGGCGAACGGCATGGCGTCTGCCCCGGTGTCCTCGCGCAGCTGTGCGGCCCAGGCCAAGGAATCGGGGGTGATGAATTGCTTCATAGTAACTCCAAATTTGTATGATGACTGATGACTGATAGCAGATGATCAGGATACTGTGGGGCCGGAAGATTGCAACCGGCGAAGGAGCTCTCATGCGCATGATCGGCCGCAGGTCCTCGGTCGACGAGGTCGTTGGCCAGCTCAACGAGGCTCTGAAGCAAGGCACTTGGGCGATCGGAGACCGACTGCCGACCGAGCAGCGGCTCACCGAGGAGCTGGGAGTGAGCCGTACCGTGATCCGAGAGGCGGTACGGGCCCTGGTGCACTTGGGCGTACTGGAGACCCGGCAGGGGGCCGGTACCTACGTGGTCTCCACCACCGACCCCGCCCCCATGCTGCGCCGGTTCGGGACCGCCGGCGTACGCGAAGTGTTCGAGGTCCAGCTCGGCTTCGACGTTCAGGCGGCCCAGCTCGCCGCCATGCGCCGCACCGATGCCGACCTGCGACGGCTGCGCAGCTTGCTCGCTGCCCGAAATCGCGCCACCGCGCCGGAGGAGTTCGCCCGTGCCGACGCGGACTTCCACCTGGCCGTGGTGGAAGCGGCAGGAAACAGCGTGCTGCTGGAGTGCTACCGCTTCTTCGTCGGCCGACTCCATGACAGCCTGCACGCGCTGCGCAGCCAGGACGTGATCCAGGAGAGCGGCGTCGAACCCCACGACGCATTGCTGGCGGCGATCGAGGCCGGAGACGAAGCCGCTGCCGCTGCCGCTGCCGCGGCAGCGATCCGCCCGAGCCTCAATGCGCTCACCCCGCCGCAGGGCTGAACAAGACCGCATATCCGGCCGGTTCGGGCCCATGGCGGTCCCGCGCTACGGCGCGGTCACGGCCGCCGTCGGGATCACGATCGTGTCCGTCCACACCGTGGATCTGGGCCGCGTTCGCGGGCTGGGTGCTGTTCGGCCTGGGACTGTCCGGCTGCGTACCCCCAGCTGTACGGCGCGACCGGGCGCGTCGACCCCTCCGCCGCCGGGGCCAACGTCTCCCGCGTCGCCGGGCTCGGCTACCTCGGCAGGCTCTCCGGCCCCGCCGCCATCGGCTGGCTGACCCATCTCATACCGCTGAACCACGCCTTTTTGCTGCTCACCCTGCTGTGCGCGATCGCCGCCACGGCTGTCAGTGATTCCTCAGCCGCCCGCAGAGCGGCCGCGACGATCCGGTCGCACCTGCCCGGTGTGGGCGGCTCAATGCTCTCCGCGCGGCAACGTGTCAGCAGCTCCACCCGCACCTGCTCGGGCCTGCGTTCCTTGTGCGCGACATGCTCGGCCAGATGCACTGCCAGCTTCTCCGCGTCCGCGACGCTGCACTCGCGGAAGCCGAGATGTCCCAGGATCTGCGCCCGGTGGTACTCGACCGTGCGGCCCGTTCAGTCATAGGACTCCAGCTCAGAAGCGGGAACCTGTACCTGCCGGGCGACGAACCCCACGGCCTCACCGGGCAGCTCTGCCCGGCCCCGGGGAAACCGGCCGAGACGGTGTCGGTCACGGGTGCGCCGAGGCGTCTTCGAGGCGGGCGCGCAGCGCCGTGGGGACGTCGGTCCATTGCAGACGGCCGCTGGTGGGCGGTACAGGCATCGGGCCAGCTTTCAGACGTCCGGGAACGGTGATGGGGTGCGCGCCGAGCCGGACCGGGAGTCGGGGCTGAGGAGCGGGGCCCGCTCTCTCAGTGCTCCAGCTCGGCGCCGGCGCTCGTCGCCGCATCACGCGCATTCGCCTGTGTCCTCTGAGTGCAGAAGTGCAAGAGGGGCGCCCGTAGGGGCGCCCCTCCACTGTAGTGCGGCGGGTAGGTCACGCGCTGTCGATTAGGGGCAGGTGGTGCAGCAGGGACGGCCCGATGCTGGCGGGCTCGGGCAGGAGGTGATCGGCCCCGGCGGCGCGCAGGGCGGCGGGAGGGTGCCAGCCCCAGACCGCTCCGAGCGCGACGATGCCGGCGGCGCGGGCCGCGGTCATGTCGGTGAGGCTGTCCCCTACGAACACCACACGCCCTGGTGGGACGTTGAGCCGGTTCAGGGCGAGATGCAGCCCGTCGGGAGCCGGTTTGGGCGGCGCGTCCTGCCGTGTGACGACGACGTCCAGCATCTCGGACAGGGCTGGTGGCAGCAGCGACCGCAGCCGGTCGGGGTCCTGGACCGTGACGACGCCGACGGCTGTGCCCTGCGCGCGCAGGGCCAGCAGCCCGCAGAGAATCCCGGGGAACAGTTCAACAGGGATGGCTGACGCCGCGCCGTCCCACCACCGGTCGCAGGCGTCGTCAGGGTCGGCGATGTCCAGGAGCGCCAGGACCTCGCAGCGGGGGCGGCGCAGGGCAGCAGGCGGAAGGTCATCCGGCGTCACCCGGCGGCCGAGAGCACAGGTGGCGACCGCCGCGAGGGTGGAGCGCACTGCGGCGGCACTGTCCAGCACACCCCGTCCAGGTCGAACAGCGCCGCTCTGCGGGGCGCGGTCACCGGGTACCGTCCGGGTTCCGGACCAGGGCGCGCAGGACCATGTGGTGGTCGGCGAGCAGGGTGGCGGCGCCCGCGTCCCGGTCCAGGACGCACACGGCCGTGCAGACACGCGCGCCGCCCATCCGCAGCAGGCGGGCACTGTGCAGGAGACTTGTGCTGCTGCGGGCGGTGTCGTCCAGCAGGACCATCCGCCGGCCGCCCAGGTCGGCGCCCTCGGTCTGCTGCCACGTGCCGTGTTCCTTGGGAGCGGGGCGAAGGAAGGCGGCGGGCAGACCGGTGTGCAGGGACACCGCCGTGACCAGCGGGATGCCGGCCAGCGCGGGACCTGCCAGGGCCTCGGTGTCGGCGGGCAGCAGGCCGGCGAGCGCGGCTGCGGTCTCCGTCAGCAGCTCCGGGTCACCGGCCAGCCGGTACGGGTCGAAGTAGGTGTCCAGGGTGCCGCCTCCGGGCAGCTGGTAGGGGCAGGGCCGGTAGGCGGCGCCTGCGATCTTCTCCGCGAAGGTGACGGCGGGCAAGGTCATCGCTCGCACCGCCCGGCGTCGAGGGCCTTGAGATCGGCTTCGAGGGCCGCGGCGTCGGGGAGTTCCCGCAGGAAGCCCAGCGGCCGGGTGGGGCTCTCGGTCAGCCATCCCCCGGCCCGCAGGAACGTGCCCAGGCGGCACGCGGTGGGCCCGAGCAGCCGCACCGGGAAGGGAGCGGATCGTGGTGCGTAGTACAGGGCGGCGGTGAGTTCGTGCAGCGTGCCGACCCCTCCGCCCTTCGCGACGACCAGGTCGGCGTCGTCGAGATAGGCATGCAACCGGGCGCCGATGGTCGGGGCGTACACGGTGGTGGTGACGTAGGGGTTGAGCGCTCCCCAGTCGGGGCGGTCGGCCAGCGTGATCGCGGTGACCGGTACTCCGTGGGGTGCGGCGCCGCGCGCGGCGGCCTCCATCAGTCCGTTGTAGCTGCCATGCCGAAGGGCGTACCCGGCGCGGGCCAGCGCGGCGCCGGCAGCCTCCGCCAGCGGTTCCTCGCCGTCCGGCGGTACGACTCCGGCGAACAGAGCCGCGGTGAGGCCGGTGCTGCTCATACGAGTTCTCCCTCATGCTGCTGGTAGGCGCGGTAGGCGCGGTAGGCGCGGTAGGCGCGGTAGGCGGAGATCTCGTCGGCCAGCGAGCTGACAGCGTGCGGGGCGATCCGCTGCGCAAGGCGCACGATGCGGTCCAGTGCTTCGTCGGCCTGCGCCACGGTGGGGATCGGCGGCCTTCCCCCGCCCGCCGGAAGCCGGGAAACTGGTGGCGCCCGCGAAAAGGGATGGCCCGTGACACCTGACGCCGCCGAACGCCACCCGCTCGCCTACCTCCTGGCCGTACGCGGCCAGAAGGCGGAGGCATACTTGCTCCGGGTCGCCGAGCAGCACCAGCGCATGGGATACGGGCACATGGCCTACCGCCGGGAGAAGGCGTCCCGGTGGATCAGGGGGACTACGCGCCCAGCTACCACGCCCAGCTCGCCATGGCCGCGCTCGAAGGCATCCCGCCCGAGGCGATCCACGCCCACGGCTGGCCGGGCTGGCTCCTGTTAGCCCTGCCGGACCACACCCTCTTCACCCTCCCGTGGACGACCACGGGGGCGGTGCAGGCACTGGAGATCAAGGGCGGGCGCTTTCGACAGGTACAGACCCGAACCCTGAGGTTCAAGACCGGTGAGCCCGGTATCGAGTGCTTCACCTCCGAGCAGATCCAGGTCATGGTCCAGCTGGCCCGCAACGCCCGGGACCGATTCATGATCGTGCTGATGCGGGCGACCGGGATGCGCATCGGTGAGACCCTCGGCATGCGCCGTGAGGATGTCCACTTGCTGGCTGACTCACGCACGCTGGGCTGCCATGTCCGCGGACCACACGTCCACGTCCACCGTCGGCGCGACAACTTCAGCGGATGGCGAGCATGCCGGAGGAAGAGCGCGCCGAGCTGGCAGAAGCAGCCGCGGTCCTGCGTCGTCTGCGGGCAGGCGAAAGCCGCAAGCTGTTGCCCCTCACCGTGATTCAGCAGGACAAGAAGTGAGCCCCGCAGCCCGCACTCCGACCGAGGTTCTCGCGGCTTCCCGCAGGGCCGACAGCCTTCGGAAACGGCAGCGAGTCCTGGACGCCGTCCAGAGAATGCTGGCCGACGGCGAGCCCATCACCTTCACCACAATCGCCCGCACCGCGAAGGTCTCAACCTGGCTCGTCTATGCCGAAGGCGTACGCGAGCACGTTGAAGCGGCCATCCGCCAGCAGGAACACGAACCTGTCGTCGCACGATACGACGGTCGCCAGGCCAGCCCGGCGAGCCTGAAGTCCGACCTGCTCGTGGCTCGCGAGGAGATCACCGCCCTCCGCCAGGAACGTGACCGCCTTCGCGAAGCCGTCCGCCAGCAACTCGGTCGGCAACTCGACCAGGTCGGCAACCAGCAGATGACCGCGCGCATCTCCGAACTCACCAATGCCAACAGGCGACTTGAACAGGAGATCGCCCAGCTTCAGCCGTTGAAGGAGCGAGTCGACGAACTGGAGAAGGACCTGGCAGCTGCCCGCAGCAGTCCGCGCAAGATGATCCGCGCTGAGAGCGCCTGACTCACCTATCCGTCTCTGCGACGGGGGCCTGACCAGTAGCCTTCTAAGCTGGTCAGATCCCTACTCGGTCAGGTGCCGTGGACCATGTCCCTTCTCAGCGAAGTTAGTCGCCGCGGATACCACTGACCTGGGTGGACTGGATTGGCTGAGACAGCCGTCACGGCCTGGGATGCCCCGCTCGCCGGGGACGCCCCGGCGGCGACGGCGGGTAATTCCGCCGCGCCAGCCGAAAGAAAATCCCGGACGAAGTCGGCCTGCTCGTCGGCCATCCAGCGTTCGGTGGCCAGGTGGGCCACGGCCATGCAGGCATCGGTGTGGCCCGCCGCGCTGTCTGCTGGTCGCAGCCGTGTACTTCAGGTTTGGTTCCGATCCGGAGCCTCAGCTGTTGGCGAGTGTGCGGTCGAGGAGGGGGAGCAGGCGGTCCCAGTGGCGCTGTAGTCCGGCGGGGTCGAAGGCGTCGGTATCGGACATGGTGAACCCGTGGACGGTGCCGGGGTAGATTTCGGAGGTGTAGTCGACCTTCGAGGCGTCCAGGGCCTGGTTGAGCTCGCCGAGGGCTTCGGGCGTCAGGTCGCTTTCGGCGTGGCCGAAGTGGACCTGGGCGGTGATCTCGGCGAAGGCACCCGGCCCGTCCGCGCCCACGGGGCCGTGGAATGCGGCGAGGGCGGCCACTTGGCCGGGGTGGGCCGCGGCGGTGCGCATCGCCAGGAGGCCGCCTATGCAGTAGCCGGTCACCGCGACCGGTCCGGCGCCGACCTCGGGCTGGGTGGTGAGGAACCTGAGGTAGGCGTCGGCGTCGCTCAGGACACGTTCGGCGGTGTGCGCCTCGATCAAGGGCATCAGCTGGGCGAAGACCGCGGGCCGGACCTCTTCTCCGATGTGCTCGGGAAGTTCGATCACCGGTGCCGGGCCGTGCCGGTAGAAGAGGTTGGGGACGAGCACGTAGTACCCGTGCCCGGCCAGTTCGCGGGCCATCTCCCGCAGCACGGGCCGGATGCCGAAGCCGTCCGCGTACATCAGCACCCCTGGGTGCCGCTCGCCACGGTCGGGGAAGGCGGCGAAGGCGTCGGCCCGGCCGTCCGTGGTGGGAATCTGCAGCGTCTTGGTGGGCATGAATTCTCCTGTCGTGGTTGATGTGTCGAGCCTGTGCCTCGCAATTCATCCCAGGCTGGCCGCACCCGTTCGTCGCCCTGCCCTCTCTCGGTCATTTGCGGGCGAGCATCACTTCGGTATCACCGGGCCAGTCCCAGAAGACGCCATCGGGAGATCGCTCCCGCAGCAGCTCTCGCACCTCCCCGGCGAATTCTTCGACACGGTCCCCGAAGAGGTGCGGCGCGGAATAAGACATGGAGAAGTAACCGGACAACACGCTCTCGGCATCCCGTACGAGGTCAGGGATGCCGGGAGCGAAGATCACCCGTGGCGCGCCGAATCGGGTGCGGGCGAGGGTGTCCCGGACGCCGAGGGCTTGCACGCGCGCGGTGCCTTGGCCCGCTCGCCTCGTTGATCCGAGATACTTATGAACCAGCTCCCTGATCTCGTCGTGCGGAATCCGCGGTGGCCCGGGGTGCGACGGAACGGCCCGCCCTTCGGCCGTATGTACGACAAGGGCCAGAGCACCGCCCGGCTCCAGCATGTCGTACACCGCTTCGGCCACACGGACTTCGTCTGTCCAGTGGAACGACTGGCCGAACGTGACCAGACGAAACGGCCCGGGCACCACTGCGGGAAGGTTCTCGGCCCGGGCCTGGATCCAGGTGATGTTCGCGATGTCCTGCTCCTGGGCGGCCCGGCGCCCCGCGGCGATCATCGCCACGTCGGGGTCGAGGCCGACAGCCTCCTCGAACAGGTGGGCCAGTCGTACGGTGAGGATGCCGGGGCCGCCCCCGACGTCCAGGAGCCCTCCGCTGCCGTCCAGGCCCAGTTCCTCAACGAGGAGAGCCTCGAGCTGGGGCGAGTAGGCGGGTCTCCCGTACCGGTAGTGGACAGCTGCGCCATCGTAGATCGAAGGGTCGTATCGCACTGTCAAACATTACAAGGCGCGGCGTGATCGAAACGGCCTGCTCGGCAAGCGGCTTCGCATCGCCATATTCGGGGGCGGGACAGGTGAGAGGGACAACTGGTCACCGCACACTCCTCACTCAGCGTGCCGCCTTCACGGAAGCGAGCCAGAGCCCGAGTTTCAACAGCGCTGGGTTCCGTCCCAGCAGTGCTGTCGAGTTGCGGATCCGCGCTGTCGAGCACGAGCTCATTCGGACGGCGTGACCGGGGACCACATGCCGAGCCACTGCTCGGCGCCATAGGCCTCGAACCGCTCTACCTCGCTGAACCCCAGCTTCGCCGCGAGACGCATCGAGCCGACGTTGGCGGTCTGGGTGGTGAGCACCACCGGCTCGCCGGGAAGCGCGCCGGTGAACCAGCCGAGTGCCGCCGCGCACGCCTCGGCGGCGTACCCGAATCCCCACGCCCGCGGCAGGAACAGGTAGCCGAGATCGACCTTCCCCGCGGCAGCCGGGCGACGGTGCCCCGTTGCTCTCCTGAGCAGGATCTGGCCGATCATCGACCCGTCGAGATCAACGACGAAGCTCCCGGGCCACCGCTCGGGCGCCCCGGACATCTCGCGCTCAAGCTCGTCACGCGGCCGGGGGCCGCCGAGGTAGGTGTGCACCTCTGGCGAGGCGAGCAGCTCGATGAACGCCGCACGGTCGCGGGTCTCGGGCTCACGGAGCACGAGCCTCTCGGTCCTGATCGGGGCAGGTGGCCAGGCGACGGGTCCGAGCTCAGTCATACCGGCCAGCTAATCAGCAGGCTCGGCAGCGATCAAGACTCGCGGACCGATCAGCCCACCGGCCCGGGCCCCACCTGTCGAAATTCGTGAATAGAACCAGCTGACCGACAACATCAAGTGATACATCCCCGGAGGTGTGCTGCAGCGGGACAACACGAAGTGAGAATCCGTCAAGGCCCCATCTCACCGACCCTTGCATCGCCCCTGGTCACAGCCTTGCCCGTGGGCAAGATCAAATGCGACGGGACAATGGGGCCTCCCCCTGAGTGGTGGACACGCTGATACTGGATCTTCTTGATCCGGAGGAAGCGAGAAGACCGCCGATGGCGATGAAGGACTACTCGGA
>NZ_JBHVWT010000097.1:0-10206 GCF_042882135.1 Streptomyces sp. NPDC058240 | reverse complement strand
CCCGGAACTCAGGCGAGTACTTCGATGTCCCCAACAGGAACTCCTAATCCTATGGATCTACACGATCCAATGATCAGGGTGTCCACGATCAAGGGAAACGCCCGAAGGCCTGCCGCAGGTGTTCCTCAGTGACCTGCGGCCGGTCTAGATCCAGGTACGCCCGGATCTCCGGATGCTCGATCGACGCCGACACGGCGCGTTCGTCCAGGGGCGGATCCGTCGAGGCTCCAGGTGCCAGATTCCGCTGGGCATTCATGCCTTCCTCTGCGCAGCAAGCGAATCCCGCAGTCCTAGAACCAGGGGAAACTGCCGGGTGGTTGACGCCTCACGCCCCTTGCGGCGTTCCAGGACCGAGCCAGCATCGTAGGATCGGTGCCGTCCAACGAGTTCTGTAACATGAAAAGTTGACGCAATGTCGCCGGTAGCAGGAGGCGATTTCGGTGTTACATGGATGCGCTCCGCTCCAAGCCCCAGCGGCGGGCACGGCCGGCGAACATGCACCACGCTTTCAACAGCAGCACCTGCCGCCGAGGAGGCCGCCCCGCGCCGAGTGGTCGGCATGCCGTCTTCACGGCTCCATCCGTAAGGCAACTGCATCAAGGAGAGGGCATCTTGGCCGGGCGGCAATCCGCATTCCTGCGCAGACACGAGGTGGAGAAACTCCTTCAGCTGGCCAAAGGTGAGTTGGAGCACCTGCTGGAGGAAGACGAAGACTTTCCTCACGGGGCCCGGGAACACCTCGGCCAGCTTCGCACGCTCGGCAAGGAGGCCCACTGGAGGTGGGACGGCGGCTCGGTCTATGTCTGGGCCGCCCGCTCCAGCCGGTTTCGCGAGCGGGGCGCCGTGCTGCTTAACCCAGCTCTGGAAACACGCGCCGTAGCCCCCGGCACATGGATCGGATTCCAGCCCACCTCGCAGGGGCCGGCCATGGACTGGGAAACGGATCTCGGTGTCGTGCGTATCCTCCACACCACCCGCAGAGGCGCAGCATCTGCCATGGCCGAAGAACTGGCCGAGGACGCTGGCTCCCAGGGCGTGATCACCGTGTGCGCTCTGTACGGCGACATCGGATCCTCCGGACCGGCTCTAATCGCGGCCGACACAGCGCAGCCGCCTCTGGAATACGAGGCCCAGTGGGGCCTGGTCACCAGACTCGTCGGACAACCACTGCCCTGGTGGCCCAGTGAGCTGCGGCGCTCCGACGTGATCAGCCAGTGGACGCCGGGTGTAACCGTCACCATCTCCGAGGTCCTGCCCGACGAGCGGGAGTCCACCTTGCGCAAGGCGGCCTCCTTTGGGTGGCCTGACGACGCCGCCCAGACAGCACTCACGGATCTAGCCAACTCCCTGCGCAATCAGCGCATCAGCAGCCTCAACCTTGAGATACGCATCTTCGGTGAGCGCGGTGCGCACCCGCACGGCGACCCGCTCCTCATCGCCGCCCGGCACCGCACCGAAGGCTACCCGCTGCCTCGCACCGGTGACCGTGACGTGCTTGCCGCGGGCTGGCGCACCATCGCCTCCAGCCAGCTCTTCGAAGCCTATGAACCCCTGAAGATCGGAATGTACTGCGACCCCGGCCTCCTGCCGTTCGGCCCGCACACTGAGGTGAGCGCCCGCGGACCCGCTGCTCGCCGATGGGCGCAGCAACTGGCGCCGTGCGCCCCCACCGCACTGCACGCGGTCCTCGCCGATGACGCTCAGGGCGTGACCTTCTACACCGACCCCGCAACGGGCATCCCCGTTGTCCGCAAGGGGTCCTCCCGCGAAGGCGCATGGGTCTTCCTTGCCCCGTTGCGGCTGCCGGACCGGGATGCCCGGCTCAGATCCGTGATCCTGGAAGACACCGTGTGGATACAGACCGCGGACGGCCGGATCTACCCCGGGCCGTGCACCCCCGGGGACCACCTGTGGTGGGGGCCCGGCGGCGGAGACCAGCCCACGGAAGCTGCCTTGGTCATCTCCCAGCTCCTGGACGACCCCGGCGCGGAAGTGAGCCTAGCCGACCGCTGGAGCCAAGCCCCCCGCGGCTTGACCAAGCTACTCAACCAATCCCACAGGTACGGCACCGAACTCCCGCGGGCCGCTATCGAGTACGCCCGGGCGAAACAGGACAACGACGCGTGAGTCTGGTCGGCAGAAGGTGCCGTCGTACACCATCGCAAGGAGCACGTCGTCTCGCATTTGAGGGCCCATGGGATGTCAGTGGTCCCCCTTACAGCCACGGCCGTGACCGCTTCCATGCCGGGCGGCGACTCCTATGTGTACGTGATCGGCTCTGCCGGATCGGCCCGCGTCAAGATCGGTACCAGCGTCAGCCCTGAAAAGCGGCTGCAGGAACTACAGACAGGCAACCCTGACCGCCTCGAAGTGCTGTGGTACACCTCCGGTGGCCGCGAGCTGGAGGCCCTGCTGCACCGGGCGTTTGCCGACCATCGAGTTGAGGGCGAGTGGTTCGACTTCGGTGACGTGCATCCGGTCGGCGTGATTCCCGCCGCTGTGCCCGCACCGAACCGAGCATGAGTTCCCGCGCTTACATGTCCATGAAACTGCGAACCCGCGCGCTTCCGGCCAGGCGAGGACGCCTTGGGCGAGGTGGCGAAGCCAGGAGGCCGGTGGCGGTGTGAGCGTTCACGTTTTTCCCCACGACGGGTGGTTTGAGCGTCACGTAATTCCCCATCCCGAGTTCTCCTAATTCCCCAGGGGTACGACGGAGTTCGGGATCGAGGGACCTGGCCATCGCGAAGGCGCATGGTCGGCCCTGGGCCTGTGGTTCGGATGGCCGATGGGCAGCCCGGATGGCGAGGAGAACGTTCGTCGTGGTCGACATCACCGAGATCTACGTCCACTGGTACGCGGGCCGCTCGAAGAGCGAGCTGGCCACGTCTCTGGGGGTGGACCGCAAAACGATCAGGAAGGCGCTGTCACGTTGTTGGGTGTGTGAGTGCCTGATGGTGTGTCGGGTGTGGTGGGGTCGGGTTCCGGCTCCGTGCTCAGGCCGTGGTGGGCCGGCTTGCAGCGCCGGTGACCTGGTCCCAGATGGCGAAGCGGGTGGTCATCTCGGTGCGGTATTCGGGGGCGGTCATCAGGTGGCGGCGTGGTCGGAAGTGGGGTGAGATGCCGCTGAACGCGGACAGGAACTGCTGGGCTCCGCCGACGCTACGGAAGCCTTTCATGGCGCGTTCGCGCTGGCGGGTGGGCTGGTGGCTGTTCTCTGCCCGGTTGTTGAGGCCCTTGTGGGCGCGGTGTTCTACGGAGGGCATGACCTCGCGGTGGGCCGCGCCGTAGGAGCAGAGCTTGTCGGTGACGATCACCCTCGGCACCGAGCAGGTTCTCTTGAGCAGTTTGCGGAAGAAGCGCCGGGCCGCGGCCTTGTCCCGGCGGGACTGGACCAGGATGTCGAGCACGTTGCCGTCGGCGTCAACGGCCCGCCACAGGTACTTCTGCTCTCCGTTGATCTTCACGAAGACCTCGTCCAGGTGCCACTTGTCGCCGGGCCGGGGCCGCCTCCGGCGCAGGCCGTTGGCGTAGGCCTGCCCGAACTTCGCACACCAGCGGCGGACCGTCTCGTGGGAGACGACCACGCCGCGCTCGAGCATCAGCTCCTCGACCTCGCGGAACGACAGCGGGAAAGCGGTGGTACAGCCACACACAGTGGGCAATGACCTCGACCGGGTACCGGTGCCCCTTGTACGACGGCGATGCGCTGTCCACGGACGACCCCTCCCAGCATGACCAACCAGAAGATCATCCCACCCGGTCAGTCAACGTGACAGTGCCGCCTTGTCGGCTTGGTGGAAGCCGTCGCAAATCTGACTCACAACGGTGTACCCGAAGACGCCTCATCTTGACTGACCATCACGACGCATCCGCGTCGTGATCGACGAGGGACATCTCGGATGCCAGAGCGCGGGCAGTGTCGGCGAAGTACTGCTCGTCGGCACCAGGGGCAAGACCGAGGGGGACGCCCTGGCTGAGCCCGACGAACAGTGCCCTGAGCGCGGTGGTCAGGCGTTGCGCCTGTTGCGACGTCACGGTGCTTCCGTTGTGCGACCTTCCGGTGAACAGCGCAATCAGATGGTTCTCCTGTGACCGGATGGACATGGCAAGTTGGGACCCCAAGTCTGGGTCATGCAGGGCCATGTCCAGCAGGGTGATCTGGAGCGACAGGCGAGACAGCGCGTCCGGGGCGTCACAACTGCGCCGGTAGTACCGGGCAAAGGCGTCGACCGCTTCCAGCAGATCGAGCCCAGCGGGAACCGCCTGCTCGACCTCCTCGTAGTACGGCCGCAGGTAGTCGGCGACCAGGGCGACCACCAGGCCGTTCTTGCTCCCGAATAGTGAGTAGATGGCGCCGGTGGTCAGGTCGGCGCGTTCGGCGATCTCATCAAGCTTGGCCCGGTATCCGTCCCGGGACACGACCTGGAACGCAGCGTCCAGCAAGGCGCGGCGGTTGCGTTCCTTGGCCTCCGCTCTCGTCATTCTCATAGCTTGATTATTGCCGTAATCTTATTACGGAACCAGTCCGGACGAGCTTTGAGGAGGACGCTCATGGCCCAGGTCGTGGCATCGCGGGTGACCCGCCAGACGGTGGGTGCCATCGCCGATGGCGCCTTCAAGGTGTTGCTTGCCGCTGTCTCCATCGCCGGCGCTGCCCCGCTCGGCCGGTTACTCGGCACGCCAGCCTGGCTGATGGTCGTCTCAGGCGTGGCCCTGCTGATCGGCGGCGGCTTCGAGATCAGATACACGCGCAGCCGGTCGATGCGCACCTACACGCAGCTCATGATTGCCTACGACAGTGGCTGGGTGTTGGCGGCCCTGACCGGCCTCCTGATGGCGTGGCAGGGCAGCAGCGCCGGGGGTGAAGTCTGGATGGGGTACCAGACAGCCGCTCCCATCGTGTTCGCCGCACTGCTGGTCGCCGCTGCCCCTATGCAGATGACCTCGGGCACTCAGCGCGACACCTCGGATTGAGCGAGACAGCCAAGCCGCCACCGTCTCGCTCAAACTGAGGCACCCCAGGTCAGGCACTCACGCTGCCTCACCTTGAGCGAGACCGGACACCTGTCTCAGTGAAGGTTGAGCGGTTCTCATCGAAGATTGAGCGGGCCGACCAGGAGGGGACGGACAGGTCGAGCGGATCCGGCGAGGGGTCCTCCGCGAAAATCGTTGGCGGACCACGGCGGCCACTGCTACTTTTCCGGAGGCCGTGCGAGAGAACGAGGAGGTGGTACCCGTGAACGCAGTATCGACATGGGTGCTCCCCTCCGGGGCCACGGTCGGGCGATAGACAGGTCGTCCGGGAGCGCCGTTCCAGTGCACTCCCGAAAGGCACGACCATGCATTTCACTTCCGAGCAGCGCCTCGACGACGGCGTCCTCGAACGCGAATTCACCCTCGGTGAGATTCCCGGCATCCTGTGGACACCTGCATCCGTACCAGCGCCGGCGCCGCTGATCCTGCTGGGCCACCCTCCCCTCGGGCTGCGCAGGATGTACCCCCGCCTGGTGGACCGGGCCCGGCACTCCGCGGCCGAGGGCTTCGCCACGGCCACCATCGAGCTCCCCGGAAGCGGCGACCGGCCCCGCTGGCCCGCCGCCGAGCAGGCCCGCGCTGACCTCCGCCGGGCGATGGAGGCCGGCGAGCCGGTCACCGACGAGATCATCGACGCCCTCATCCTCCCGCTGGTCGACAAGGCGGTCCCGGAATGGCAGGCCGCCCTGGACGCCCTCCTGTCGCTGCCCGAGATCGGCGGCCCAGTCGGGTACTCAGGGGGAGTGATCTCCATCGGCATCCGGCTTGCGGTGGTCGAGCCGCGCATCGTGGCCGCCGGCTTCTTCGCCGGGAGTTTCGTGCCTCGCGCCATGTTCGAGGAGGCCCGGCAGGTCACCATTCCGCTGCACGTCCTGCTGCAGTGGGACGACGAAGGGAACGACCGGCAGGCAGCCCTGGACCTGTTCGACGCCTTCGGCTCCAAGGAGAAGTCCCTGCACGCCAACATGGGCGGGCACACCGGCGTCCCGCAGTTCGCCGGGGACGCCGCGGCCAAGTTCTTCACACGGCACCTGAAGTAAGACCGGGCCGTCAGGCAGGCCGCAGACGGTAGGCGCTGTCGGCCAGGACGCTGCTCATCGAGACGACAGGCCCCGCCTCAGGGCGGGGCCTGTTTCACGCAGGGACGCCCAGGGGGCGCCCCCGGCGGGCCGCCCTGTCCAGCCCACTCAATCTTCGATGAGAATCGCTCAACCTTCACTGAGACAGGACATACGCGGCCATGCTGGAGGTCGGCCGCGCCCAGAAGACCATCTTTGTGGCCCGTTATCTGCGCCTTCGCGACCTCCAGCGGGAGATCGAGGAGGGCCTGAACGTGATGGAGTCCTCCAACGGCGCCAACTCCGTCATCGCATATGGCAAGGGCGGTGAGATCGCCTCGAACCGCCGCGATGAGCAGGAGATGTTCGTCCTTTGCCTGCGCATTATCCAGTCCGCCCTGGTCTACGTGAACACCCTGATGCTTCAAGACGTCCTCGGCGAACCGGAGTGGGGCGACCTCCTCACGCCCGCCGACCGGCGCGGCCTGACCGCGCTGTTCTGGTCCCACGTACGCCCGTACGGGGAGGTCAACCTCGACATGGACGCCCGCCTCAACCTCGCCGCCGCCACCGTGCCAGGCCCTCGGGCACCGGCGGATGTCGACGAGCACCGGTCGGCCAAGCGCACGTGAGCCGAGCAGCATGGTGTCTGGTCCGAGGATCGGACCGGAAGCAAACACGAGGCAAGCGGTACGACCACGGTCCGATCCGAAAGTGTGGTCCATGCTCCGACGACGTGGTGCGTGCGGCGGCAGCATCGTTGCCCCATGACCGTCACGACTGCGTCAATCGTCGTTCCTCACCCTGTCTTTCCGGGACGCTGGGTGGGCGGCGCTTCCCTCGTCCTCGGCCCCTTGCTGCTGCTCACCGGCATGCTGCTGCGCCTGCGCTTCGACTTCTTCTTCCCTGCGCAGTTGAGTGCGTACGGGCACCATCCGGACCTCATGACGGCCTCATACAGCTTTGTGTCCGCCGGGTGGGTGCTGCTCTGGCCGGGAGTTGTGCTTCTCGCCGCCAGGATCGGCGAGAGGTTCCGGGAACTCGCTCTGTGGGGCGGCGCACTCACGGTCCTCGGCCTCTTCGCCCGCGCGTTTCACGCCGGTGTGGACCACCTGGCCTTCCAGCTGGTGGCCGTCCAGGGGGCGGCATCGGCGACGCGAACGGTGAGTGAGACCTACGGCGCGTTCCACATCTTCAGCACACTGAACGCAGCCATCATGGGCGGCTGGCTCCTGCTGGCCATCGGCGCCTACCGCTCCCGAGTGCTGGGACCGCTGCGTGCGGCGGCCCTGGCTTTGGCATCGGCGATGCCGCTGGGGGTGCTCAAGGGAACGACCCCTCTATCGGTCGCCGCCGCTGCGGGACTGTGCGTCGCGCTCGTTCCCTTGGGCTTGGCTGCGTTGTGCAACGGGCGGCCACGGTCGCCGGAAGGCTTCTCCTGTTGGTCGCCGTGGGGACCGCGATGTTCCTCTTCGGGCAGGCTGGATGAGCGGCCATCGGTATCGTCGAGCGATGCACAGAATGGGGCGGCATCTGCGGACCGGCGCGCATCTGCTGGCGATCGACGCCTGCGTGGCGGCCGTCGTGACAGCCGGGTACGTGGCACTGGCCGACCAGGGTGCCTCAGACGGTCTGCCTCGGTTCTCCGGTCCGTGGTGGCTGGGCTGGCTGGTGGCCGTCTGTGTGGGAGTGCCGCTGGCCGTCCGGCGCCTGTGGCCCCTGTCGGCCCTGGCCGTAGTTGTGGGTGCTTCGGTGACGGCGACACTGCTCGACATCACTCGTGACCCTTACATCTCTGCGGCCCTGGCCGTCTACTCGGTGGCGCTCATCGAGCCGACACGCCGGGCTTCGGCGGCGCTCGCCCTGACCGTGGTTGCCTCGGCAGCCACGGTCATCACTGGTGAAGCGGTCCTGACGCCCTCCGGCCCGTGGACGGAAGCCGCCGGAACTGCCGCCCTCGTCTGGCTGATCATCGGGGCCGCGTGGGTCGCAGGACGTGTCGTGCGCGAGCGGAGATCCCGAGCGGCCCGAAGGGACCGCCGCCTTGCGGAGGAGGCATTGGCCGAAGAACGCCTGCGCATCGCCAGAGAACTGCACGACATCGTCTCGCACAGCCTCAGTGTGATCGTCGTCAAGGCAGCGGTAGCCAACCATGTGGCCGAGGCACGCCCCCAGGAGACGCGCGATGCCGTCCAGACGATCGAGCAGACCGGCCGGGAGGCGCTCACCGAGATGCGCCGTGCCCTGGGAGTGCTGCGCGGCGACACTGCTGGACGGCGCACGCGAGAGCCAGGCTCGGTGGGGACGGCTCCCCCTCCCGGGCTGGACGACCTGCCGGCCCTCATCCAGCGTGCCGAGCGGGCGGGAGTCCGTACCGAACTCCGTACCCGACTGGCCATCGGCCTCCCAGCGGGGACGGCGCTGGCCGTCTACCGGATCGTGCAGGAGGCGCTGACGAACGTGGTCAAGCACGCAGGCCACGGAACACATTGCCAGGTGACGATCACAGTCGACTCGCGAGGAGATACGCACATAGAGGTGGCGGATGACGGTGCCGGGAACGCGGCCGTGTCCGCCGGGCGGAACTCAGGGGTGGTCACGGACTCGTGGGGATGCGCGAACGCGTGATGGTGTATGGCGGGACGTTGGCCGCCGGGCCACGGCCCGGAGGCGGGTTCGCTGTGTCGGCTCGTCTCCCGCCCGAACCCGCTCACGGCATGACCCAGAGCCGGAAGGAGAGGACCGCGTGACCGAACCAATCCGGGTACTCGTCGCCGATGACCAGTCCCTGCTCCGAGGCAGCTTCCGGGTGCTCATCGACACCGCTCCCGGGCTGACAGCGGTGGGCGAGGCCAGCACCGGGGCCGAAGCTGTCGAGGGTGCACAGCGGCTCTGCCCGGACGTGGTGCTGATGGACATCAGGATGCCCGGCATGGACGGCATCGAAGCGACACGGCACATAGCCGGATCCCCCGAGACAGCCAGGACACGCGTTCTCATCCTCACTACCTTCGACCTCGACGAGTACGTGTACGGCGCGTTGCGTGCCGGGGCAGCGGGATTCCTCCTCAAGGACACATCTCCTGAGGTGCTGCTGGCAGGCATCCGCACTGTCGCCGCCGGAGAGTCCCTTCTCGCCCCTTCGGTGACCCGACGCCTGATCGCCGAGTTCGCCCGTCTTCCCCATGCGCACCATGCGCCGGGCTCCTCGCTTGAGGACCTCACGGAGCGCGAGCGTGAGGTCCTAGTGCTCGTGGCACGTGGCCTCTCCAACGCCGACATCTCCGAATACCTCCACCTCAGTAACGGCACCGTCAAGACCTACATCGGTCGGCTGCTGAGCAAGCTGCGTGCACGGGACCGCGCGCAGCTGGTGATCAGCGCCTACGAGTCAGGGCTCGTCAGCGCCGCTCATCAATCGACCGATTGATGAGGCCCGGACTTCGGGCCCTCGTTCGACGGCGACCTCATGGACGGGCCTAGGCGTAGCCCCGCCGACTACCGTCACCTGGGTCGGGCCCATCGGCCGACCATTCATTCCGAGACGGGGGCTCAGCGGAACATGGACGATACACAGCTCGTAGCGGCGGTCCGGCGAGGGGACACGGATGCCGTGACCGCGTTGCTGGAGGGCGGAGCGGTCACGGACACGGTCACGGACGACGGCCTGCCGGTGCTGTGCCTGGCGGTCGCCGCCTATGACGTTGCCGTCGCGGAGGCACTTGTCGAGGGTGGCGCGGATCCGGACCGGAAGCTGCCGGACGGAACAACTCCGCTGATACGGGCAATCGACGGCGGCTCTCCAGCGGTGGCGGAAGCCGTGCTGGGCAGGGAGCCCCGGCTGCGCCTCTCGGAGGTCGGAAGGGAACAGCTGCTCGCCCTGGCCCGGCACTGGTACGAGCGGAGCGCCGAGGACGAACTCCACGGCAGGACGGGCGGGTCCGGCCCCGTGCGTCAGTCCCTGGTGATGGACGACGAGTACAACCATGTTTCGCAGCTGACGCTCGGTGGCCTAACGGTCAAGGCCGTGAAGTTATGACTCCGGGGGCGTTGGCAAGTGTGCTCTGATCTGCGGCGTTTTCGGATGGGAGAAGCGGAGCCCCGGTAGAACTGG
>NZ_JBHVWT010000096.1:0-10227 GCF_042882135.1 Streptomyces sp. NPDC058240 | reverse complement strand
ACCTCACCAAGCGCATAACGGACGAGACCACCCCCACCTGGCGAGGAACCTATTAGGGCAGAAAGGGCAATCTACCTAGATCAAACGCCCTCTGAAAACGGTGCTTGAAGCACGGCAGCTGTAGTTCGTGATCTGGGTGGTGTTGTCGCTGGTCAGGGCGTTGTGTCGGCGTAGGCGTGCCAGGCGAGGTGGCAGGTTCGGGCTCGGTGCTGGTGGTGTCGGCGCCAGCTGGACCAGTGCAGGACGTGCTCTGCGTCGCGCCGGGGCGGTGGCAGGACGAGTAGCCGCAGCAGCAGCCATGGGCCGATCCAGCAGAGCCTGGGCAACCGTCGCTTCCATCGTTATGGCCCTTTCGCTCGGAACACCACGCGCCCGACGTCCTGCGACGCGGGCGCGTGCCTGGGCCGGATCGCTCCAGGACAGGTCACTTGAGGATCTCCAGCATCCGGTTCCCGAGGACCGCGGCCGAGGCCGGGTTCTGTCCGGTCACCAGGTTGCGGTCCTCGACCATGTAGGGCTCCCAGATCGGACCACGGCTGAAGTTGACCCCGACCTTCGCCTTCACGTCGGTCTCCAGCAGCCACGGCGCTCTGGAGGCCAGTCCGACGCCGTCCTCCTCCTCGTCGGTGAAGCAGGTGATGTTGTAGCCCTTGAACGGCGACTCACCGTGGATCCTGGTGGCCAGCATCGCGGCGGGACCGTGACAGACGATGAACAGCGGGTTGCCCGAGGCCAACTGCTGGGTCAGCAGCCGCCCCACGTCGGCGTCCCACGCCAGGTCCGCCATCGGCCCGTGACCGCCCGGCAGGTAGACCGCGTCGTAGTCCTCCAGGCGCACGTCCGACAGCTGCAGCGGTCGACGCATCACCTCCGCGGAACGGATGATGGCCTCCAGCTCCCGGGCGCTGTCGTTTCCACCGACCATCTCGGGGCGCAGGCTCATCATGTCGACGGTCGGCGTCACACCGTTCGGCGTCGCGACGACGACCTCGCGACCGGCGTCCGTGAGGATCTTGTACGGGTTCGCGAACTCCTCGGCCCAGTAGCCGGTCGCGTGCCGCGTGCCGTCCTTCAACACCCAGTAGGTGGCTCCGCTGACGATGAAAAGCACCTTTGCCATGGGAGAAATCCCCTCTCGGACGCATGCCAGGAGCGGGTTCGGCGGGATGCCCCACGAAACCGACCCGCCCCGCCGGTTTTCTCCCCCCTTCCCACGCAACCACGCTAGGCAGCTGCGCCGACCGCGCGCAACCCGATGCTCCGTCGGCGGCCTTGGACTCGTATCGCGCCGTCGGCGGTGGCGCCCTCGGCCACGGACGCATCCGGTCACATGTCCAGGACCACGTCGGCCGGGGGCGTCGAACAGCAGATGAGCGCGCTTCCTCCGGCGGGGGGCTCCAGGGGCTGCGGGGCGTACTCGACGTGGCCGGAGAGAAGCGCGGTCTCGCAGGTGTGACAGATTCCGGTGCGGCAGGACCAGCGCACGGGCACGTCGCACGCCTCGGCGAGTCCGAGCAGCGTCCCGTAGTCAGGGTGCCAGGGGACGATCAGCCCGCTGCGCGCGAAGGCTACGGACGGCCCCGGGCGGCCGCCGGGAGGAGCGGCCGGCTGGTGCGGTGCCCGGGCGGATCCTGTCACCACACCGGGGGTGACGGCGGACGTGGCCCCGAAGACCTCGGTGTGGATCCGGGAGGACGGCAGGCCGCAGGCCTCCAGGGCTCCGGTCATGTCCCGCATGAACGCGCTCGGCCCGCAGATGTAGGCGTCGGCGTCCGGAGGCGGCTCCAGGCTGCGGATCCGCTCGGGACTGAACCGCCCACTGACCGTGTAGTCGACACCTTGGCGGTCGACGCCGGACGGACGGCTGTAGGAGACGAACGACCGGCCTGCGGGCAGCTGGGAGAGCAGTGCGCACACTTCGCCGGCGAACGGGTGGTTCTCGCCGTCCCGGGCCGCGTGCAGCCACCACACCGCGCGCTGCGAGCGCTCCGCGGCCAGAGCGTGCAGCATGGCCAGGACCGGGGTGGCACCGACACCGGCGGACAGCAGCAGGACCGGAGTGTCCGCGTCCGCGAGCAGGAACGTGCCGCGCGGAGCGGCGACATCGAGAACGTCACCCACCTTCACGTGCTGACGCAGGTAGGTGCTGGCGACGCCGTGTGGCTCCTGCTTGACACTGATGCGGTACGTCTCGGCGTCCGGTCGGCCGGAGAGCGAGTAGTTGCGGATGACCGGGGAGGCCTGTGGGTCCGGCCGCAGGCGGACCGTGAGGAACTGCCCCGGCAGAGCGGCTGGGAGCGGCTCACCGTCAACTGCCGACAGAGTGAGCGAGAAGATGCTCGCGCTCTCCGGCTCGATGCGGGCGACTTCGAGCCGACGGAACCCGGGCCAGGCCGGCGGCGGGCTGCTGGTGGTCAGCCCGCGGTTTCCACCCACGGCGCCGGAGCCGCGATCCCCGTCGTCGAGCAGGGCTCGCAGCGACGTCTTCCAACCGGGGCTCAACGCGGGGACGCGCAGGGCCCGTTCGAGCTGCGGCCGGGCGTGGCCGGGCAGGTAGAGCAGCGCGTCGATCTCCGCGACGGTCATCTCCTCGGGGTCCGAGGCGATCTTCACGATCTCGTCCCCGGCCCGCACCCGCCCTTCAGTCAGCACCCGCATGTAGAAGCCCGGGCGGCGATGGGACACCAGCAGGGCGGCCATCTGCGGCTCGCCGAGCCGCAACCCCACGCGGTAGCACGTCACGCGGGGTTGGGTGACCTCGAAGACCGCACCGCCGATCTCGTAGCGGTCACCGATGCACACCTCGTCGTCGGCGAGTCCGTCCACAGTGAGGTTCTCGCCGAACTGGCCGTACGTGAAGTCGTCCCGCTTCAGGTACTCCTGCCAATGGCGATAGGAGCTCAACTGGTAGACCAGCACGGCACGCTGCTCGCCGCCGTGCCCGGCGAGGTCACCCTGCCCGTCGCCGTCCAGGTTGAGTCGGCGCGCCATCACGGGCCCGGCGACGGGGTGCTTCCAGATGCCAGTGTGGGTGGTCCTGCCGTGCCAGGGGACATCCTTGGGCATGCCGACGTTCACGGCGATCAGAGCGGCCATGACCTGTGCTCCTCCCGCGCTCGACAGGCCGGTGTCTCCAGCGTCGTACGGTCGGCCGCCGACCGCACCCGAAGAGCTCTACGCGGCGCCGGGGCTCGGCGACACGTAGAGTGAGAGCCGGTGGGCGCCGTCGCCGCGCGTGGCCCGCCGTGAGCCGGAGACTTCCAGCGCGAGAACCTCAGCTTGGACATACCCATGAGCTCGGAGAAGAAGGTGGCAATCGTCACCGGCGCTTCACAAGGCATCGGCGCGGCCGTCGCCGACGCGTACCGCAGGCGCGGGTACGCCGTCGTCGTGACCGCCCGGTCCATCCCCTCGTCGCACGATCCGGACGTGCTCGCCGTGCCCGGCGACCTGAGCCGGCCCGGTACCGGTGCGCAGATCGTCGAGCAGGCGCTGGACCGCTTCGGCCGGATCGACACGCTGGTGAACAACGCCGGCGTCTACCGGGAGAAACCATTCACCGACTACACCGACGCCGACTACGACCTGGTGACCGGCGTCAACCTGCGCGGCTTCTTCGACGTCACGCGCAGCGCCATCCCCGCGATGCTCGCGGGCGGCGACGGCGGGCACGTCCTGTGCGTGTCGACGTCGCTGGTCGACCGCGCCAACGCGCGCATACCCGCGGCGCTCGCCTCGCTGACCAAAGGCGGCCTGGTCGCGGCGACGAAGGAGCTGGCCATCGAATACGCGGCGCGCCGCATCCGCGCCAACGCCGTCTCACTCGGCGTCATCCGCACTCCGATGCACCCGGACGACCCGGGCGGCACGCTCGCCGCGCTGCACCCGCTCGGGCGGATGGGCGAGATCGACGACGTCGTCGAGGCGATCATGTACCTCGAACAGGCCTCGTTCGTCACCGGCGAGATCCTGCACGTCGACGGCGGCCAGAGCGCCGGCTTCTGAAAGTACTGGGATCGGGAGTGATCGGCCTATGCGCACTCGCAAGCAGCTGACTCCGCTCGGCGCTGTCGGTGCAGGTCTGGCGGCGGGAGTGATCGGCACCGTCTGCATGGACACCGTGCGGTTCCTGCGCCAGCGCCGGGCCGGCGGCGAACACAACGCCCTGCACTGGGAGTTCGCCCCGGTCCGCACCTGGCAGGAGGCGCCGGATCCCGGGCAGGTCGGAAGGCGCCTGGCCGAGGCCTTCACCCTGCGCGAGCTACCGGACAGCGCGGCGTTCCCCGTCAGCACGTTCATGCACTGGGCCTATGGAGTGGGCAACGCGGCCTTCTACGGCGTCGTCAGCGCCTCGCTGCGCAAGCCCCGCGTCCTCTACGGGCTCCCGTACGGTGCGCTCGTGTGGCTCAGCGGATACGTGTTGCTTCCGATCGCGGGACTCTACAAACCCATCTGGACATACGACGCCAAGACGCTGGGTGATGATCTGACCGCCCACCTCGCCTACGGCGTCGGCACGAGCAGCGCTTTCTGGTTGCTGAGCAGGGTTTCCGTGTTCTCACGGCAGCTGTAGTTCGTGATCTGGGTGGCGCTGGTCGGCGAGGTGGGGGGCCGGGTTCGGAGAGGAAGATGGCTGTCGCGATCATGACGAGGCATGACCCATCAGAGAGCGGCGGCCGCTGTCACAGTAGTGCGGCGGGCAGTACCTGGAGCGGTGCGAGGGCCTGATGGGCCGGGTGGCCGGCTGCTTCCCGCGGCGGGAGAGCCGCGGGACGTTCCGGGAGATGGCCCAGGGCCTGCTGATGGAGTTGGAGGAGGTGAACTGCTGGACGCCGGCCGAGGCGATCGGGCATCGGGGTCCGCACCGGTTGCAGGACCTGCTCTCCCGCGCGGTCTGGGACCAGGAGCGCGTCTTGGAGCGGACGGCGGCCTGGGCCGTGGAGGTGCTGGACGACGGTGACGGTGTGCCGATCGCGGAGGAGACCGGGGACGAGAAGTCTTCCACGGACGCGGCCGCCGCCGGCCCGCAGTACTCCGGCGCGCTGGGCGGGGTCGGGGTGTGCCAGGTCGCCGTCCACCTCACCTTCGCCACCGACCGCGGCCACATGGTGACCGGCCGGGCTCTGTACCTGCCCAGGGACTGTGCCGGGGACGAGGAACGCCGTGAGCTGGCCGGCGCTCCCGAGGAGGTGTGCCTCGCCACCAAGCCCGAACTCGCCGCGGCCCTGCTCACGCGGGCGGTGGCCGGCGGGATACGGGCCGCGTTCTTCGCGGCCGACGAGGTCTACGACACCCGCCACCTGCGGCGCACCTGCCGCACCCTCGAGCTCGGGTACGCGGTCGCGGTCCGCTCCCAACCACACGCAGAGACGCTCGGTCGCGCCGATGAGCGGACACGTCGTTCTGCCAGCCCGCCGAGAAAACCCATTGCGAGTGACCCGCATCGGATGTCTGATTGATCGGCCACCGATCAGGGGAGGGAACATGAGTATGCCGCTGCCCATCCCCTCGTTGCACACCGCTCGCCTTCGACTGCGTGCATTCGAAGACGCGGATGCGAACGACCTCTTCGCACTGCACAGCAGCGCCTACGTGCTGCGCTACTGGGACGCGCCACCGTGGAGCGAACGCGTGCGCGCCGAGAAGTTCATCACGGCTTGCCGGCAGATGGCACAGGAGGGCACCGGGGCGCGGCTGGCCGTGGATCGTGTCTCCGACGGGGCGTTCATCGGCTGGTGCAGCCTGAACAGGTGGAATCCGGACTACCGCAGCGCGTCGCTTGGCTACTGCTTCGACGATGCAGCGTGGGGCCACGGCTACGCGACCGAGGCCGCGCGCGCTTTGCTGCGGTGGGCATTCGACACGCTGGAGCTAAATCGCGTCCAAGCTGAGACCGATACGCGCAACGTGGCATCTGCCCGCGTGCTGGAGAAGCTCGGCTTCGCGCGTGAAGGGACGTTGCGGGAGGACTGCGTAGTCAACGGCGAGGTCTCCGACTCATGGGTCTACGGGCTGATCAGGCGGGAGTGGCGGCCGTCGTCGGAGCCGGTTCCCGCCCACTGAGATACCTCGCTCGGCACCCGGTATCGGCCACGCCCCAAACCACTGATCACTGCACCTCATCCACACACAACGGCGAACCGGACAAAGGGTTACATACCACCCTCTGAGGCTCCGGAGGGGCGCTGGTGAGGCCCAACAGGGGTGTCATGCCAGGTGATTTACCTTCTCCTCATGAAACCGCTCACGTTCGACCACGAGAACCTGCATCTGCGTGTGAACCGGGGGTGTTCGAGCTGTTCAACCTGGACAGCCCGGCCCACACGCCCCGCGTCCCGCTGCGCTGGCTCGAGGTGTCGCTGCACCACAAGAAGCCGGACAGACCCGGCACACTGTACTTCGGCGTCGTCCGCGATCCACGGGCCGTCCTCTACAACACCGACCGGTCGGTGGTCTGACGTGGAACCGTTGGTCTTCGAGCACGGCACCGTGCATCTGCGGGTCGACCAAGGGGTCGCCACCCGCCACCCGCCACCAGCACCACGGCGAACCAATCCCGGCCCGGGCCTGCGACCACCACAACCCCGGACGCACGAAAGGCCGCCCTCCCATGGATGAGAGAACGGCCTCCGACCTGCAAAAAGCAAAGTCGGGACGACAGGATTTGAACCTGCGACCCCTTGACCCCCAGGAGTAGAGGCTATCCGTTTTATCTACACATACGGCCAGAACTGCAGGCGCATAGCGTGCTGTCTCATGCATTCCGTTCAAGTGCGCGGATACCGTCTGGTCCCCAAGTGGTCCCCACGGCAAGTCCATGACAGGCACCGGCTCACCTCCGCTCGAGCGGGGCGTGCCGGGCCAACCGCCAGGACAGGGTAGCCATGGGCGGAGTAAGATTCCGCGCTAGCGGAGGGGGACTGCGGCCTGGTTCCGTCGTACCGGTGGCGCTGTGCTCTGCGCGGGTCGAGGCACCGTTCCTCGGGAACGCCTCCGTACTGATCGACGTGCCCTTCGCGCGGGCGGAGGCGGCCATCGAGAGCCTGACTCTCCCTATCGCGGCACTGCTCATCGCTTGCCCCCGTCGCTGGACGACTGGCTGCCCAGTACCACCTCCCCCGGTTCGTCGCCGACCTGGTCGACGACGTCCTCGACCTGGCCGCGATCCGGGCCAACTACACCGAGAAGAGCGCCTACCGCCCTACGACCCCAGGCTGGTGCTGCGGCTGCTGATCTATGGCTGTACCACCGGGGTGCGCTCCTCCCGGGCGATTGACCGTAAGTGCGCTGACGACATCGCGTTCCGGGGCCTGGCCGCCGACCAAGCCCGGCCTTCCGCTCGCTCTCGCGGTTCCGCCGCCGCCATCTGGACGCCCTCGCGAACCTGTTCACCCAGTCGCTGCTCCTCGCGGAGAGGCTCGGCATGGTCAAGATGGGCCGCGTCGCCCTGGACGGCACGAAGCTGGAGGCGAGCGGGCCCGTCGATGACTACGGCAACTGCTCGGGGAATCGGCACGCTCACGATCCTCGGAGTCGCCTCGCTCTAACGCAACTCGGTTCTGTGGCAGTGGAGATCGCAGGCCGGGCTGGCGGCCGACTCTTTCGCGTACTGGCTGGCACGCACAACCTCGGGCCGTGCTCCCACTTGGCCGGGCCGCTCCCGATCATCGGGGCGGCGAGGGTCAGGGTGCGGGGTGGGATGATGAGGAACTGTTCGTCCACGCCGCGTCGAACTGCTGGAGGGCTATCGAGTACAGGAGTCCGGGGGCCCGGGCGTAAAGACAGGGGGAGTTCCTGCCGTGGCTGGAGCTGCTGTAGAAGGTGAGGTAGGCCGCCCGGTCCGTGGCGATCACGCGGCAGGTGTTGGGGAGGTTGAAGCTGCGCAGTTCGACGTGGGGTTGCGCGCGGGCCACCTGTGCGATGTAGTCCATGTTCGCCCGAACCTGGTTCTTGAGCAGGTCGGGCGTGAAGCCTGGATCGAAGAGGCGTAAATCTTGTGAGCGCCGGTCGAGCCAGGAGTCGCCCGGCGCAAGAGTGTCGGGCAGCAGCACCTGGACGGACTCCGGGGACAGCTCGCCCGACCACAGGGGCGAGAAGACCTCGCGGGTGAGTTTGTTTCCCCGTCCCGCCAGGACCTTGATCCAACGGGCCCGGCCGAGGTCGCGGGCGATGTCGCCTTCGGCGGACAACTGTTGACGGTAGACCCGGGCGAGCCCGGTGCCGGTGAGGCGCGAGCAGACCGCGACCAGCCACCACAGGGGGCGGGAGCCGCGCACGAGGCCGATGACGAGGATGATCGCGCTGGCTGCCAGCGAGCTGAGTATTCCGAACAGAAAAGCAGTCATGCGATCCTTCTCCCTGCGTATGGCCGATCTCGGGCGGGCGGCTTTCGCGTTCGGCGGCGAGTCAGCAGAGATAGGGCAGGAGTTCTCGCAGGATGTACGCGGCGTTCCGGGCCGCCAGCTCGTGAAAGCCGTGGCCCTTTTCCTGGTCGGCATTGTCGGACACGCCCCGGATCACGATCCAGCCGGGATTGGTTTCGCCGTGGACTGAGTTCTCCTGCCAGTATTGACTCAGCCCGCCAGCTTCCATTTCCACCGCCAGGACCTTCTCGTGATACTTCTTGAGCCAGTCGCGGATGTCGCTCTCCCGGTCCGCGATGACGGCTTCACCGGATCCGATCAAGCCTGGGTAGACGTCGAATTCCTCCGATACGTGCGTGGCGAGTTGGCCGTGGATCCGAGCGGGCGTTCCCTGATCGGCGAAGAAGGCGTTCACCGCGTGCACGACCGGCGCGGGAGCCTGGCGGTGTTCCCCGCGCCGGCGGACGTCCCCCAGCGGATTGATCTTGCGGTTTTCGTAGTACACGATCTCGGTGGAGACGATGACGTTGCCGACACGCGCGTGCTGATCGTGGATTCCACCGCCCACGCCCACGAGCGCCCACAGCCGCGGGGCGTAATGGCGACGCAGGTTTTCCAGTGCGGCCATCGCCGAGCGCTGCCCCTGACTCTGGCTCTGGGTGGCCACAATGCGTACGGTCGCCTCTGGAGTGGTGTGTTCGCCCTGGTAGAAATACAGCCCGCCGCCCACCTTGTGCCGTTCGAGTTTCAACTCGTCCACTACGGAGCGCAGTTCCTCACTCAGGATCGTGACCACACCGATGTCCCATCCGGCGGCGTCCAGTTCGTCGGCCGAGCCGACCTCGGCGCGGCGCGTGGAGTGCTGGGAGGGAGCGGACTGGGAGACGCGAGCGTGCTCCCCGATGGCGTTGTTGCTGAAAGCGTTGTGGTCGCCGTGGATGACGATGCCGCGATTGGTGTTCACTTGTTTCCTCCACCGCTGGGATTGAAGCCTGCTGATTCATGCGCGGACGCGCCGACCTGAGCGGCGTCGCCCACCGCGTTGTTGCTGAAGCTGTTGTTGTCGCCGAAGTTGAAGATTCCGCTGTTGATGATTTTGGTCGCGCGGTCGTTGAACTCGGACGCGTCCACGTCGTGAGTTATCAAGAAGTCACCGGTGGCCCGGAGCAGCCGGCGCTCGATCGTCTTCATCCGGCCGAGAGTATCGGTCTTCTCCAGTTGGATTTTGGACCATTCCTGTGCCGCCTTCTCTCGTATGCTCATGCGGCTGCCGATCAGAACGTTACGGATCGGCGTGGAGGTGAGATCGCGGGGGAATATGACGGCTTTCCCCAGGGAATAGAGATAGTGCACGAGTCGCCAGGAGTGCCGGATCTCCGAAGGTAGCGTGACCAGCTCACGCAGAGCCGCCCAGGCGACCGCCAGGACACCATGGTGCCCGAATTCCGCGGTGCGCTGGAAAGATCTCGGTGTATGGGCGAGGACGCACGCGGCGGTGGAGATGCTCAGCGTGCGCCCTTGAACGCTGATGTGCAGCAGGACCGTCGCGACGAACTCCGCCCCTTCGGCGGGAGTGGTCACCTCAAGGAAGTGGTACTCCTTCGATCCGGGCGTGTTGATGATCTCCCGTAGCCTGGCTGCGTCGAACTCCCGGGTCAGAAGCGAGCGGTCGACCGCCACATCGGTCTCGGCGACGTACACGCGGTCGGTGACTCGTGCCGGAAGCCGGACGTCCTGGCTGTCGGTGTCGAGCAACTGGACCGCCTCGCGCGGGACTGTAAAACGATCGGTGTAACTCCTGATCAAGGAAGATGCATCGATGACCAGTGAGAACGTGACCGAGGCCGAGTCCGTCGAGCCGTCC
>NZ_JBHVWT010000095.1:0-10579 GCF_042882135.1 Streptomyces sp. NPDC058240 | reverse complement strand
ACCGGGCTCTACCGACTGGCCACCAACCTCCTTGACCACCACCGGTACCCGGCATCCGACCTGGTCAGCCTGTATCACGAGCGATGGGAAGTGGAATCCGCCTACTTCGCGATCAAGAAGTCGATGCTGGGCCGACGGGTCCTGCGCTAAGACCTGGGCCGGCATCGCCCAGGAGGTCTACTCCCTGCTGAGTGCCTACCAGGTCCTGCGGATCGCGATCGCCGACGCCACCGAAACCACACCCGGAGCGGACCCGGACCGGGGCAGTTTCAGCGTCGCGCTCCGATGCGCCCGCGACCAGATCGTCCAGGCCGCGGGCATCATCGCCGACACCGTGATCGACCTCGTCGGAACGATCGGCCGTGCCGTCCTGGACCAGCTCATGCCCGCCCGTCGCCTCCGCATCAGCCCCCGCGCAGTGAAACGCCCACTGTCCCGATACGCGTACAAAAGCCTCAAGGTCGACCGACACACCTACACAGCCACCCTCAGCATCAACATCTTGACGCCGACGATCAGTCCGTAACTTCACGGCCTTGGCCTAACGGTCCGCGGCGGGCACGGCGCGATCCTCACAAACCTGGAATGGGCCTTCCGCATTCTGACGCCCGTGGACGAGCTAGTGGTCAGGGCCGTGGCACGGCGCGACCCGGACCATGTCGACTGGTCGTCCGCCCGGTGGGTCCTCAGTGAACGCCGCAGCAAGGAGACGTGGTCGGCCGTCACGGCGTACCGCCACAACCCGGATCCGGCGCACCGCCGGTTCGTCCTCGACGTCCTCCACTGGTACCTCCTGTTGCCGTCGAGTTGGCGGAACTCCTACGAGAAGGAGACGGCGGAACTGCTCGTCGCCTGGGCGACAGATGGGGAGGACGACCCCGGCGTCCTCGCCGAGGTGCTCCGCGTCCTGAGCGAGACGGAGCACCGGAAATCGAAGGCCGCGGGACTGCGGCACGCCGGCCACCCGGACCCGCGTGTCCGTGCCCAGGTCCCCGACCTCCTGCTCAGCTCGAGTACCCCGCCCCCTCCCCTCGACGCGGCGGCTCGCGCCGCCCTGATATCGCTCGCCGGGGACGAGGATTGGGGAGTTCGTGCCGGAGCCGGTCGGGCACTGATCGCGGCCCACGACGGCAGCCCCGACTTCACGGACGTTATTGTCGGGCTGCTCCGGGATCCGGTGGCTGATGTGCGCGCCTGTACCGCGGAGGCCGTCGCGGACAGCGTGGACCGTACCGTGGCGGTCGCGCGGACAGCGTGGACCGTACCGTGGCGGTCGCCGACGCTCTTGTGGCCCTGCTCGACGAGGACGACTTCGGGACGCGGCTCAACGCCGCCTACGGTCTCCTACGGCGGGACCACCCGCGCACCGGGGAGGCGATCGAACGGGTAGGCCCGCTCTCCCGCCCCGGCTTCGAGCACGACCACCGTCTCTCCGCGTTCTGGAGGCGGAAGTGGGACCGCGAGGACCATTCCGCCGCCGAATGATGCCGACGCCCCGAAGCTGAACGGTCAGCCGTACGACCTGTTCGCCGAAGTCCTTGACGTTTTGGCCGAGGGCGACATGCGGGTCACCCTGGCGTTGTCTCTGCGGTAGCGGGCCCCCCGCCAGCAGGTGAACAATACAAAGGGCTCACTCCCTCCCGCAGAACAAGGGAGGGAAACGCTCAGCCGCCGGCTCAAGCGCTCACCCGCCATATAGAGCGCTCAGTCACAGCTGAGCCGAAGCACGGTAGGTGTCACCTGCGGCGTCGGTTGACCTGCGGCTTCGACCGGGCGAAGCACGATGGTTGTCACCGGGACGGCACGCCGTCTGTCACCAGCAGCGCGCAAAGCACAATCGGTGTCACCGCCTCCGACGCTCCGCCAAATCGCCCGAGCTGCCCCATAGCCCCGACGGATGGAAGCTGCGTCAGAACCCGTGTGCCGGGACATGACGGAAGTCGCTTCAACCGGTCACAAACCCGTGACGTCCCTGGCCCTTTTCAGCACAGAGCCGAGCGCGTCCACCGCGGCGTCGTGCCGCCTCGCGCGCGCCGCCCGGTCCGCCGGCACCAGCCGCGCGGCGGCCTGCACGGCATAGGCGTCCGGGGCGCCAAAAGCAGTCCGCGGGTGCTCTCCCGTATCCGAGCAGTGCGTCGTGACGTCCTTGACCGCCTGGAGCACCACTGCCCGGTCCACGCCCGGCTGCATGGCCAGCCGTACCTGGAAACGCGCCATCCACTTCTCGCGGTCCTTATCCCTCGCCGCGTCCGTTGTCCCGTCCTTCTTCGCCACGTGCCCTCCCGGGAAATCGGCAGCCGTCTGTCATAGAACTGGACGCCGGGGCATCGAGGTGGGTTGCACAAACGAGAAGCCGGCCCACCACGGCCTGACCCCAGGCCCGAAACGCAAGCCCACCACACCCCGACGCCCCATCAGACACTCACACACCCAACAACGTGACAGCGCCCTCACCGGGCCTCCGCCACCGCATGCCTCGTGCGGACCGGGCGCGGGCCGGGCGAGGCCCGGAGGTCGGGGGCGGCGGTGCGCGAGCAGGGGTGGCGGTGAGCGGCGTCTCGTGGTCTCCTACCCGTCGCGGCCCCCGCCGGTCGCCCCGCGTACAGTGAGGCCATGCCCAACCCCGTCCGTGAGCCGCGCCTGGCCCGCGGCGCCGCCCGTCGCGAAGCCCTGCTCGACGCCACCGTGCGCCTGCTCGCCCGCGAGGGCGCCCGCGCCGTGACGCACCGGGCGGTCGCCGAGGAGGCGGGCACCACCCACGGGTCGGCACGGTACTACTTCGGCACCCGCGACCGGCTCCTCGACGAGGCCCTGCGCCGACTGGCCGCGCGTCAGATCGTCGAGGTACAGAACCGCCTGTCCCCCACGCCCGACGCCACACCGCACGCCCACGCCGCCCGCCTGGCGCACTACCTGGCCGGCGCCGTCGACGACGACCGGGACGCGTGCATCGCCCGCTACGAACTGTTCCTGGAGGTCGCCCGGCGCCCGCACCTGCGCCCCGCCCTCGACGCGTGGGGCGACGCGCAGCGCCGGGCGTTCGCGGTCGAGCTGGCCGCCGCGGGGGCCGACGACCCCGAAGGCGACGCCGCGCACCTGCTGACCCTGCTCAACGGGCTCATCCTGGAGCAACTGGCCGCTCCCGAGCCTGACTTCGAGCGCACCCGGCTGCGCCCGGCGATCGAGCGCTACCTGGTCGGACCAGGATCCGGCGGCGCGATGTAGCGGGCGCCGGGAAACGCGTGCGCCGGTGGCGTGTACGCGCCCCGCTCCACCAGCCGCCGGATGTTTGCGCGGTAGATCTTGTCCGCCTCGGCGTGCCGGACCGGTTCGTCCGTCAGCCACAGGTTGGCCGGATGGATCGGTTCGTCGTACATCCGCCGGAAGACCTCGGTGCGTAGGTCCTTGAGCCAGTTGCTGTTGAGATTCATCGTCCGGAACTGCCGCAACGCCTCGATGTCGACGATCCCGGACACGAAGGAGTTGTACCCGGAGACGGTGCGCCCGAGCACCGCCCCGTGGAAGTCGACGACGTGCGCGTTGCCGCCCGCGAAGTCGTACGGGTGGCGGGAGTCGGGCGTCGGATAGACCGGTCCGGCGTTCGGACAGACCAGGTACAGACTGTTGAAGTGGGCGTGCGCCCGGTTCTGCAGTAGCCAGGTGCCTCCGGGGTCGGGACCGGCCTGGGTCATTGGCACCGCCTCGCTGGGGCGGTACACCACCTCGGCGCCCTGGAGGGCCAACGCCCGCACCGCCTCCGGGTATTCGCCGTCACTACAGCAGATCGTGCCGAGGTTGCCGATGTCGTCGGTGCGCAGCACCGGGTAGAACGCGTCGATGCCGTCGCCGAAGAGTTCCACCCACCGGTCGTACACGTCGTGCGGTGTGCAGGAGCGTTCGCGGCACCATACGTGGTTCTTCGCCGCGCGGTGCACGATCTCGCCCGCCGGGGAGATGACGAACAGCGTGTTGAAGAACCGGTCGGGCAGGATCTCCGGCCAGCGCGCCTTGCACTGCGCGACGATGTAGGTGTCGTAGTGCCGGGCCAGCGCGGCCAGTCGCTCGGTCTCCGGACCGGGGATGTTGACGAACAGGTCGCGGGCCGCGGTGACGTGCGGGATGTCGAGGATCTCGTCCGCGAATCCGGTCAACGCGCCCTCGGCCAGCGCGATCAGCTTGACCGGCATGTTGATGCCGACGACGGACACCGCGGCGTGCACGGCCTCCTCGACGATGTCGAGGTTGTGCGCGATCTGGGCGCGCGAGGTGATGCTGCGGACCACCGTCGACAGGCCGACGGTCAGGTACGGTGCGACCGGCTCGCTCATGATCCGCACCAGTCCATCGCGGCCAACGCGTACGCGCGTGCGGCGCAGACGATCTCGTCCACCGCACAGCGCTCGTCGTACGCGTGCGCCATCGCGAGTTCGCCCGGCCCGAGGCCGACCGCGGGGACCCCGGCGGCGCACAGCCACGTGGAGTCGGCCGCGGAGGGAAACGCCGCCACCGGCGGGCGGCCCGCCAATGGTGTGTCGACGGCGGCGAGTTCACGGGCGTCGGTGACCGCGGCGCAGAGCGGATGGGTCGCGTCGACCCGCGAACCCGGATACCGCAACGGCCATTCCACCACCGGCGGATGCGCGCGCAGCCAGGGATCGGTGGCGGCGACGTGCGCGATGTGGCCCTCGATCTCCTTGCGCACGACCGCCTGGTCCTCCCCCGGCGGGTGGAACACCGCGTACACCATGCTCATCGAGTCGGGGATGAACGCCCCACTGCGCGAGTGGCGCGCGCCGCCGTCCACGACGCCGGGCGCGAGGGTGAAGTGTCCCGGTTCGAAGAGCGGATCGAACTTGGTCACCGCCCAGTCGCTCTCCAGCCGGCGCAGCGCCTGGTAGATCACGAATCCGCGGTCGATCGCGCTGGCCGCGACCGCCTCGGTCGTGCTGGGTCGGCACAACATCCGCCCGCGCATCGACGAGTGGGAGCTCTTGCCGGCCACCTCGATCCGCATCACCAGCAGGCCGGGGGTCGCGGCCATGACGGACAACGGCCAAGCCCCGCCGGTCGGTTCGGAGACGATGGCCCCGTCTGCGGTGTAGCCGCGGTCGAGCACCGCGGAGGTGCCGAGGTGGTTCTCCAGGTTCTCCTCGCCTACGACTGCCTGGAGGATCAGGTCACCGCGCAGGCGCACCCCGGCCTCATGCAGCGCGCGGGCCGCGAACGCCTGCGCGACCAGGCCGCTCTTCATGTCGACGGTGCCGCGACCGCGGATCCAGCCGTCCTCGACGACACCGTCGAACGGGTCGCCCGAGCGCCAGCCGGACGCGTCCCCGGGCGGGACCACATCGACGTGTCCGTTGAAGATCAGCGAACGCCCGCCCCCGGTACCGTGGATCACACCCACCGCGTTGTCGCGGCCGGGTTCAACGGCGAAGATGTCGGTCTCGGCGCCTGCTTCGGCGTAGACCTCGGCCAGCAGGCGCGAGACCTCCCCCTCGGCGCCGACCAGGTCGGCGTAGACCTCACCGGGGTAGGTCGGGGTGATGCTGGGGATCTGGACCGCGGCGGTGAGGGTGTCCAGCATCTCGCCGCGCAGTAGGTCGAGCCGGGTGAGCACCCGTTGGCGCGTGCTCGTTGCCGGGGACCCGGGCACGCCCCTGTCGTGGTTCAGGCTCTCGTCCATGGTCACGCTCCCGTCGATGCCGGCTCGTCGCCAACGGTCCGCAGGTCACCGGTGTCGTGTACGGTTCGCCCACCAAGCAGCGTGCGCAGCACCGTCGTGCCCGCGAGATCGTCCATGTCGCAGCGCAGCGGATCGCGGTCGACGATCGCGATGTCGGCGTGGTGGCCGGGGACCAGCGCGCCGATGTCCGACCAGCCGAGCACCTCGGCCGCACCGGTGGTCCACATCGCGAACGCCTCGGCGCGGGTGAGTACTTGATCCGGCCCGTCGTTGCGGTGGTCACTGCCCGCGAACTCGTGCGTCTGGGCGAGCTTGATCTGTTCCCAGGGGTTCTTCGGCCCCCAGTCGGTACCCCCTGCGAGGTCGAGGCCGGCGTCCAGGAGCCGCCTGAGTGGCGTCAGGTCACGCCACACGTGGGTGCCGATCCGCTCGCCGTACATCGTGCCCTTGCCCCACGCGAAGCCGACCGACGTGGTGACCTGGAAGCCGAGGGCACGATAGCGCCGCACCTGGGCCGGGGTGATGGTCATGGCGTGCTGAAGGATCCAGCGCCGGTCCCGGAAGTCGTGCTCGCGCACTACGCGTTCGGCGATCTCCAGGAACTCGTCGTGCTCGCGGAAGGCCCCCAGACACACGTTCGCGCGGATGCCGTGCTCGGCGCAGTGGCGGACGAACGCCTCCTCCTTGTCGAGGGTGATGAAGCGGGTACCGTGCGCCGGCCGGCCGAAGGGGTTCGTGTACGGCTCGTGGGTCGCGAAGTGACCGGAGAAGCACGGGCCGCCGGGGCTGAGGGTGAGGCCGTTGAACCGCAGCAGGTCGTCGTCGAGGTCGACGCAGTGGGCGCCGAGACGGTGCAGGCGCTCGGTGAACGCGTCGAGGCTCAGCGGATCGAACGGATAGAAGATGGCCGATTCCATGTCCCAGGTCGCCAGCACCCGGGCCGTGAGCGCGTCTGCGGCCCGCAGCCGGCGATAGACGTCGATGTGCTCGGGCTCCATTGCGTGTGCCTCGTAGAGCGCGGTCACGCCCTTGGCCGTGAAGCGGGCCATCTCGTCGATCGTGCCCTGAACCGCGTCGGCGGGGTCCAAACCGGGCAGCTTCATCAGGATCTGGCCCCAGAACGGGTCGTACGTGTAGTAGTTGGTGACCGGGCCGCGCAGGATGCCGGTCGGGTCACCGTGCTCGTCCTTGTCGATCTCGACGTCGCAGACCCGGTCCGGCAGGAAGCTGGCCAGCCCAACGGCGCGCAGTCCGGCGCTGTTGAACGCCACCACGGCGGGCATCTTGGGCGCCCACGCCTGGATCAGCACCGGGTGGTCGGCGGTGGCCCGATCCAGCGTGTGGCGGTCGGGCAGTCGTCGCTCCGCGAGATCCCGTTCGGAACGGCGGATGAAGTAGTGCGGCTCGCCGACCGGGGTGCACATGATCCAGCCGCCGGCCGGCGTGGTGGCGGCCCTGGCCCGGATCCGCTCGACGATGTCGGCGTGGTCGACGGCGTCGGTCAGGTCGACCAGGCCGCCCGCGAGCGCCCCGAAGTGCAGCACGTGCGGGTGAGTGTCGATCAGGCCGGGCACCACCCAGGCGCCCTCCGCTTCGATCCGGTGCGCGGCCGGACCCGCGAGGCTGAGCATGTCGTCGTCCGGCCCCGCAGCAAGTACCCGGCCGTGCTCCAGCACGACGGCCTCGGCTTCGGGGGAGGCCGGGTTTAGGGTGTGTACGCGTCCGCCGGTGATGATCGTCCTGGTCGTTGGCCCTGTGGCCGGCTCGGCCGTGGTCCCAGTCATTGCCTCGGGCATTCCCTTCCTCCGCTGCGACCGGTATTCCCGATCACCGAGGCGAAGCTATGCCAGTCCCTCGACCCCGAACATCATTCCAATGTATGAGATCGTGCCTGTTTCGCTTTCCTGGATTCCTGCTAGAATCGCGCAAATCCGCTTCGAGGTTGTGGCGACAACGATGCGACTTCTTCCCGAAAACGAAGACCCCTGGAGCTTCAAGACTGAGGCAATGACGTTCCTGGCGAACATGGTGAACTGCTCCGGAATCGTCTTCTACTCCGTCGACGCGCAACTGAACGCCGTCGATCACGCGTTCCACCGGATTCGGCCCGTCGAGAACCGGAGCTACACCGCGCACTACCACCGCCTCGACCCATTCCACCCGCGGCGCTTCGTCGGCCCCCGCCGACCCCTGGTGACCATGCGCGACCTGCCGGAGCGGTACGAGCGCGGCGAGTACTACCGGCGCTTCATGGCCCCGCTCGGGTTCCGCCACGAGACAGAGCTCTACCTTTACAGCGGCGCGCGGATCGTGGGCGGCCTGTCCCTGCTGCGGACTACGGAGCTGGGCGGGTTCACCCACTCCGACCTGGGCTTTCTCGACAAGGCCCACGCATTCCTGGAGCACACGTTCCAGGCCAGCCACTGCCCCGTCGAGACCGGGCCGCCGGTCGCCGCGTGGGGGCTCACCCCCCGCGAGCGCGATGTGGTCCGCCTGGTCTGCGAGGGCGCCGCGAACGCCGAGATCGGCGCCGCGCTGTTCATCAGCGTGACCACCGTCAAGACGCACGTGCAGCACGTCTTCGAGAAGGCGGGAGTCCGTTCCCGGACACAACTGATCGCGCGACTGCGGGACGACGGGTAGCGGTCGCTCACGCGCCGCGCGGGTCGGCGGGCGGATAAAGATTACTTCCCGTTCCCGCCGAACGAGTACACCGGGGGCGTATCGGCGTGGAATCCCCAAATGTTCGAGCGGGCGACATCGCGCATTACCGAGGTTGGACGGCGAAACGAAGTCCGTGTGAAATACGCGCCGTCCTGGAAATGGGCTCGTTCAAATCCGCGATGCCGCAGACCGAATTTCGGCCCGCCAATACCATAATCCGCGCATGTCGACGAATGACGCACGACGGAAAAAAGCGCACGCATACGACCGGTGGCGTTTCCGGTTCCCGCGCCTGCACCGAACGGTGGCCGGCCGGTGGGCACCACGATCGGGTCGCCCCGCCCCACAGGCGCCGCCCGGCACTCCCGCCCCCGTGTCGGTTCCACCTCCTCGCCTGCCTTCCCCCTCGGGGCGGCCTCCACTCGGACGGGTCGGCCGCGTCGTCCCCGACGGTACGGTCCGGCCCGATGGTGGCGAGCGTATCGCCGTTCCCCGGTTTTCTCCAGTCGGAGAAATTCGAGCACGTAGGCAGCGGCCCTGATCCTTACTTCACGCCGCACCTCGCCCGACCCGCACCAGTCCAGCGTCGCCACTGCGCCGGTCCCCCGGCCGGACCGAACACCAGGCCGCCGAGCACGAAAACCACGGCCCGGCAACCGTTCATCGGGCGCGCCCAGCTCGCCGTGTACCGGCGCCGCCTGCTGGAGCTGAGCGCCACCGTGACGACGCATCCGTACTGGGAGTCGCGCCGGACCTGGTGAAGGCCAGGATGCTGCTGCAGCACGCTCACGAGCCGGCCGGGGACGGGGCACCGTAGCCATGCCCGGCGGCACCCCCATATCCGACCTGGACAAGAACAAAGCCCTCGCCGAGTGGCTGCGATACCAGCTACGGCAGGTGGAGAACCGGGTGCGGGAGCTGGAGCGAGGGTCCTGCGGGGGCCTGTTGTTGAGTGCGAGAGCTACGGCCGCGAGCTCGTCGGTATCCCATCGCGACAGGTCGGGGCGTGGGAGGATCTTCGAGTTGATCATGGTGGAGGGGGACCGTCCGTGGGGAGCGCGTCGCCGTCGTACAAGGGGCACCGGTACCCGGTGGAGATCATCTCCCACTGCGTGTGGCTGCACTTCCGCTTCCCGCTCGGTTTCCGCGAGGTCGAGGAACTGATGCTCGAGCGCGGCGTGATCGTCTCCCACGAGACCGTCCGCCGCTGGTGCGCGAAGTTCGGCCAGGCCTACGCCAACGGCCTGCGCCGCCGGCGACCCCGGCCCGGCGACAAGTGGCACCTGGACGAGGTCTTCATCAAAATCAACGGAGAGCAGAAGTACCTGTGGCGAGCCGTCGACGCCGACGGCAACGTGCTCGACATCCTGGTCCAGAACCGGCGGGACACCGCTGCGGCCAGGCGCTTCTTCCGCCGCCTGCCGAAGACGACCTGCCCGGTGCCGCGGGTAGTCGTCACGGACAAGCTCCGCTCCTGCGGGGCGGCCCACCGCGAGGTGATGCCCTCGGTCGAGCACAGCTCCCACAAGGGCCCGAACAACCGGGCCGAGAACAGCCACCAGCCCACCCGCCAGCGCGAACGCCCGATGAAGGGATTCCGCAGCATCGGTGGAGCACAGCGGTTCCTGTCCGCGTTCAGCGGCATCTCACCCCACTTCCGGCCCCGCCACCACCTGATGACCGCCGCCCACTAACGCGCCGAGATGACCACCCGCTTCGCCATCTGGGACCAGATCACCGGCGCTGCAAGCCGGCCCACCACGGCCTGACCCCAGGCCCGAAACGCAAGCCCACCACACCCCGACGCCCCATCAGACACTCACACACCCAACAACGTGACAGCGCCGCCGGCACAGCTCGCCGTCTTGGGCGACCTGGTCCACACCCTGTCGGCCACCACAGCCGTGACGCACCTGCTAGTGTGATGCGCCAGAAATCCTGATGGTTAGTTCTGCTCTGTTTTCTGGCTGGTGGTTCCGACCTTGATGAGGTAGTCGGCGAGGGAGTTGAGGATCTCGTCGGCGGTCTTGGTCCAGGTGAAGGGCCGTGGGCTCTCGTTCCAGGTGTCGATCCACGCGGTGATGTCGTCCTCCAGGGCCTTCACGGACCTGTGGACGCCTCGGCGGATGAGCTTCGGAACCTGTCAAAGCGATCAAGGCAGGTAGATCGTTCTAACGCTGTGCTGGGATCAGCGGGCCGTCTGGTGCCGGCTGGTTGATCCAAGCCGCT